>NZ_AP022587.1:3105411-3415952 GCF_010731715.1 Mycobacterium stomatepiae | reverse complement strand
CCATTGGTACTTGCCGGTCATCGCGGGCGTGGACTTGATGTCGAGGGCGCGTTCGGCTGCCTGCCGATCGGTGACGGGGGAGCGGAAGGTCACGATGACGGGGTGCGCCACGCCGACCGCCTGGCCGCTTCTGGGTTGCAGCGACGCGATCGGGAACGTATGCGACTGGCTCGCCGACGCGAGGCTCACGTCGGCCGATACCGGCAGATGCACGACAGCCGTCCCCGCGACGACGCTCGCGCCGATTCCGATGACAGCAAAGGCACAGTGAATACCCGGGCGCATAGCCTCATTTCCCTTTAGCCGACAGAATTGCAATAGAGATGGTAAATGGGTGTTGAGCTGCGGAAGCGTAAGGGCGCGTTAGTAATTGATCAAGGGTTCGTCACGATTTGGCTACAGCGATCTGATCTGTCAACGTGAGTCGTACGCAGGGCGGATTGTCTGGGCACAAGTGTTGTCAGCAGAGAGGGCCGGTGTGTCGGCACGTTGGATTCGAGGGGTTGGGCTGTTCGGCGCCACGCTGATGTGCGCAGCGGGGTTCGCGGGCACGGCGGTCGCCGCGCCGCCGCCCGCGCCCGGAATTCTGGTCAGCGATGGAATCACCAAGTGCTCGACGGGTTTCGCGGCCCAGGGCGGCGACGGTGGTTACTACCTGTTCACCAGCGGACATTGCGACCACGGTGCGCCGTTCACTTACGACGAGAACGTCCCGCTGGGACACATCACCGCCAGCGAGATGCTGGGCGACCTCAAAGACGCCGCGATCATCCGTCTTGATCCGGACATCGGCGCGCCACCCGGGGACGTCGGCGGCCAGCGCGTCCGGGGCGTGTTGAGCACCTCCCAGATCAAGTCAGGGATGCCGTTCTGCAAGTTCGGTGCGACGACCGGTGAGACATGTGGCTCCGTCAGGAGCATCGACGGCGAGGTCGTCGAGGCCAATGTGTTCGCCCAGCCCGGTGACAGTGGCGGTCCGGGCTATGTGAAGAACGGTGACGGCAGCGTTACCGCGGTCGGGCTGGTGATGTCCACGTCGCTGGCGGGCGACCCCAACACGACCTACTTCGTATTGGTGCAGCCGCTGCTCGGCAGATGGGGCGTGCACATCCTCGGCTAAGTAGCGTGGTCGTTAGCTCGCGCCCGCCGCGATCACCTGGTCCACCTCGAGGGCCCGCTCGGCCATCTCGGCGTGTGCCTTGTCCAACGCTTCAGCCTGATCCTCGTCGGCCTTCATCAGCGTCTCGATGTCGAAATCTGCCATGTCGTGAACACCCATGTCCCTGAAGGCTTTTTGCACCTTGGTGCCCCACAACCCGATGTCCTTGACGATCGGCACGATGCGGCTGAACAGGTGCGAGCGGAATTGGATCATCAGCGGCGAGGTGCCGACCCACTCGGCGCAGGCCTGGACATCCAGGCCGAGGGTTTCGAAAACCTCCTCGCCGCGGAAGCGGTCGCGCATCAGGTAGCACGCGTCGACGACGAACTCTTCGCGCTCGTCACGCTCGGCCTCGGTGAGCGCGGAGTAGTAGTCCTTCAACGAGATTCGGCCGAAGGCGACGTGTCGGGCCTCGTCCTGCATAACGTAGGCGAGCAGTTGCTTGGCCAGCGAGTCCGGCGGAGCCAAGTCACGCTGCACGCCGAAGGCGGCTAATGCGAGGCCCTCGATGAGGACCTGCATGCCGAGGTAGGGCATGTCCCAGCGTGAGTCGCGCAGGGTGTCGTCCAGCAGGGAGGTCAGGTGCTTGTTGATCGGGTAGACCAGGCCGACCTTCTCCTGCAGGAACCGCGAGAACGTCTCGACGTGCCGGGCCTCGTCCATGGTCTGGGTGGCAGCGTAGAACTTCGCATCCAGGTCCGGGACGACCTCGACGATCTTCGCCGCACACACCATCGCGCCCTGCTCGCCGTGCAGGAACTGGGAGAAATTCCAGGCCTGAGCGTGCCGGCGCATCTCCGCGCGCAGGCTTTCGTCGGCGGACTCCCACATCGGGCTGCCGAACAAGGGATGGAACTGGTCGGGCGTCCCGACCGGGTTCATCGGGTCGACCTCTTGTGTCCAGTCGATGCGCGACTGCGCGTCCCACTGCTTGTCCTTGCCCTTCTGATACAAGGAAAGAAGCCGAGCGCGCCCCTCGTCGTACTCCCAGGTAAAGCGCGCGTCGCCCGCGCTGGGCACCTCCCACGAATACGGCGCGGGCACGTCGGTGTACATGTCTTTCGTGGTCATGAGCTGCACCTCTCCGCCGGCTGACCGGTGGTCATGTGATGGCTATCACAGTGCGCCGAATGGGGCGGCGCCGTCAACCCTCTCGAGAGTTTCAGCGGTCGACGCGGCGTAGCCGGCTACCCCAAACGTCAGTGCATGCGCGCGCTGCCACCCAGACCGATCTCGAGCACGCTTCCTGTGATCACTCCCGGGTCGGTGACCAGGTACACGACGCCGCGACTCACGTCCTCGGGCTGCAGCCAGGGTTGCGGGATCGGGTTGGCTCTCATCATCCGGCGCACCAGATCCTCGGGGACGTCGTCGCCGTCGGAGGGCTGCACCATCGGCGTTTGGGTCGTGGTCGGGCAGACGACGTTGATCGTGATGCCGTCCTTGGCGACTTCCAGGGCGGCGGACTTCGCCAGGCCGATGACGCCCCACTTGGTGGCGTTGTAGGCGGCCAGCTCGGGGATGCCCATCCGGCCGCCCATGGAGGAGGTCACGACGATCCGCCCGAATTGCTGCTGCCGCATCACGGGTATGGCCGCCCGCAGGGTGTGAAATGCGCCGGTCAGGTTCGTGTCGATCAGCTGCTGCCAGATCACGTCGCTGACGTCTTCGAGTAGGCCCGTGCTGACGATTCCGGCGTTGGCCACCACGATGTCCAGGCTGCCCATGTCGGCGACCGTCTGTTTGATCGCGGCGCCGACCGCGACCGAATCGCGCACGTCCAGGGTGAGCGGTAGGCAGCGCCGGCCCAGCGCTTCAACCAGCTTCGTCGTCTCCCGTAAGTCGTCCTCGGTGCCCAGGGGGTAGGTCAGGTCCGTCATCGCATCGGGGGCATCGGCGGCCACGATGTCGGCTCCTTCGGCCGCCAGCGCCAACGCGTGTGCGCGCCCCTGCCCCCGAGCCCCGCCGGTAATGAAGGCCACGCGTCCATCCAAAGCACCCATAGGGGTAGAAGCTACCTGCAGATTTTGGATGAGACGCGTGCAGGTCTGCCGTGCGTCATGAAATCAATTGCCGTGGAACATATCTCGTTGCTGGCTAATGGCCGGCACTGCTAGAGCCGCCGGCACTGCTGCTCTCACTGCCACTGCCGCTCGAGCTACTGCCGCTACTACTTTCGCTACCGCCAGAGCTGCTGCCGCCGCTGAAGCTGCTGCCGCCGCTGCTTTCGCCGCCGGTGGAGCTGCTGCCGCTGGTAGAGCTGCCGCCGCTGCTCTCGCTGCTGCCGCCCCCGACGGGCGAGCCACCGCTGGGGGTTTCGCCGCCGCCGGTTGGCCCGCCACCCGAGGGTGCACTGGCGGCGGGTGGCGAAGCGCCACCGGCCGGACCTTCGCCACCGCTGGTCGGGGCGCCGCCACTGGCGGGCGTGCCACCGCCACCGGTTGGACCGCCGCCGCCGGTTGGACCGCCACTGGTTGGCCCGCCGGGAGCGCCGTGGCCGGGACCAGTAACAGGTCCACCACCATGGCCGGGACCACCGCTGCCGGGATTGCCCCGGACAGGGCCCGGGCCGCTAGCCGGCCCACCTCCGCCGGAGCTCGGCGGCGGGCTCTGCTCCGGAGGCGGCCGGTGTGGCGGCGACTTCGGCGGGGGAACGTAGATCGGCGGCGACGAGTGCGGCGGGAACTCGACCACCGGCGGACTCGCGGGCGGGTCGGGCAGCTGAATCGGCGGCATCGGGGCCGGCGCGATCGGCGGGACCAAAATCGGAACCGGCGCGGCCGGCGCCGGGGCCGCAGGGGCTGCAACGGGCGCGGGGGCCAGAACGGGTGGCGCCGCGGGGACCGGAACCGCCGGCGGCCGTGCGGCTGGAGCCGGGCTCAACGGCTTTGGCTCCACCATCTTCAGCGCGGCCACTTCGGGTGCAGGCAACAGGGCCTGCTGGACGGGCGCGATGATGCCCTGGATCGGGGCGGGCAGCGAACCGGCCGTCGTCTGGATGCCCAACGACAGGGCGATCTCGAGAGCCAACGCCGCGCTGAAGCCCGCTATTGCCACCCCGGTTCCGACCAGCAGGCCGGGCCTGCGGCGAGGCTCGCTGTCGCCTGAAGAGTCCAGGACCATCGTCGGAGCATCGGCTTCATCGTCGGCGACGGCGCTGTAGGCCAGGTCGTCCTCGCCGAGCTCGTCGTGCGTGATGCTCAGATATTCGGGCAGCGCGGTCACGTCGACCGCACCCGTGCCGGGGTCTTGGGCGTAGGCCAGCGCGGCGGTAGACGACATGAGTGCACGCGCGGACGCCAGGGCCGCGCCGCGGGCCAGTGCCGTCTCCGGTTCCTCCGGGACGTTCACGATGAGTGACGTCGCCTCTTCCAGGTGCCGCCTGATCGCGGTGGTGTCGACACCGGATCCGACCACGAATAGGCCGCCCGGCGGTATCGGCAGCTCGTCAAGGCCGGCGACCAACTCCACCAGCTCCGCAGTGACCGCGGACTCGGCGTCCAACTGTTCTTTGTGGACGTCGTCGACGGAACCGTCGGAGGTCTCGACAACTGCCAGCGTCGCGGTGTCGGGCTCGACCAACAGCATTGCGGTGCGCTCGTAACCCATTGCGCCGCCGACAGATTGGGTCAATGCGGCCGCGGCCACAAACGCCGACACCAGTAAGACGTTCTCGATCTTGTGGGCGGCCAGCTTGTCGCGCAGGACGGCCGCTTCGAGCTGGTCGGTGCACGCCACCCCGATCGAGTCCAGTTCGAGCCCGGCGCCGGCCGCGTCCTCGCGGGTACACATGATGGCGGCGATCACTCGGTCGGACGCACTGACGGTGGGCGCGTCGTCGGCGGGGGCGATCGCGAACTCGTTCTCGTCGATTGTGGGGCCGTCGGCGTTTTCGCCTTGCAGCATCACCATTTGAACCGAAGCCGGCGCTATCGAAACTCCGAGCACGATTTCCATTGCCCACGCCTCCCGACATCTCGGCAGCTGGCCCTGGTTTGGACCGAACGAGCCGCACGGAGTCGTGAGCCGATCGTCGCTCGAAAAGCTGTGGCGGGGTGCTGCGGATGCTGGGTGCCCGCTATGCGTTTCCCGCCGCGTCGATGTTGGGATCGGTAGCAGCACGCTGGATGTGGACTTTCCCCGACGAGGTAATTCGAACCACCCGAGGGAGTTCCCATGAGGATTGCCGCCTTGGCAGTTGCCGGTCTGGTGGCCGGCACATCGCTTGCCGCGAGCACCGCCCATGCAGACATGACGGCCGGGCCGGTGCAGGCCCACGTCTATCCGCTGCAGCCGCCGCCCGGTCCCGTTGTCGACCCCGATCCGGTGGTGGCGGTGCAGAACTTTCAAGCCCACATCGCTGATCTGCACGACAATTGGGACACCCTGAGCCCGGACGAGCGGAATCGGCGGCTGAAGGCCCTGCAACAGGAGGCCCCCCTGGTCGACGCCGAGACTCGCAATCTGCCGCCGGGTCAGCAGCTACAGGTCGAGGGCATGTTGTTGTCGGCGACGCTTCAGCTCGCTGATCTTCTTGGGCGGATGCGATAGCCCGACGTCGTGGATAAAACGTGGAGCCGATGACGGGAATCGAACCCGCGTATTCACCTTGGGAAGCTGTGTTCGCATACCAGCGGGTGTTCCATGGTCACCGTGCTGGGAGCAAACTCAAATCAGGCTGCTACCTTCGGTTTTGGTCTGATTTGGTTACGGGTGCGGTGTGGGCCGGGTTGGTATGCGATACGGCTGTGTCCGCGGTACAAGGCGCCATTTGGTCGACCGGTCGTGGATGAAGTTCAGAGCGACGGGTGAATTATCAAATCATTGACCGAATTGCAGTACGACGTGAGGATGAGTCCGACGAACGGTCGGATGGAGGAGTTGCAGATTTATGGGTGTCGAGACTGCGAGTGAGGTGTGCTACGACCCCTACGATGTGGTACTCAACGCCGACCCGTATCCCCTGTTTCAGCGGCTCCGTGAGGAGGCGCCGCTGTCGTACAACAAGCAACACAACTTCTACGCGCTGAGTCGATTCGATGACGTGCATGCGGCGCTGAATGACCATGAGACGTTCAGCTCTGCTCGGGGCAATATTCTCGAGTTGATCAAGGCCGACATGGCGATTCCGCCCGGACTTTTTCTTATGGAGGACCCACCCCTTCACGACATCTATCGCAAGAGTCTTTCTCGCATGTTCACGCCACGCAAAATGGGCGAGGTCGAGGCCACCGCACGGCAATTCTGTGCCGAGAGTCTCGATCCCTTCGTTGGTACCGGGGTCTTTGACTTCATCGCCAATTTGGGTGCCGAGATGCCGGTGAGAGTCGTGTGCAGGCTGCTGGGAATTCCCGATGAGATGCGGCAGGAGGTCCTCGACCTCGCCGAAGGTCAGGTCAACACCGAGCCTGGCGGGGAAATGAAAGCCGCATCCTCAGGGCTGGAAACCGGGCAGTTATTCTCCGAGTACCTCGATTGGCGCGCCGAACATCCCTCCGACGACGTTGTTACCGAATTGCTCGGCGTCGAATTCACCGACCTTGATGGCAAGGTACGGGGGTTGACCCGTGAGGAACTACTGATTTGCATCACGCTGGTCGCTGCGGGCGGCGCCGAGACAACGACTCGGCTAATCGGATGGGCGGGCAAGGTTTTAGCCGAGCATCCCGAGCAGCGGCGGGAGCTGGTCGCCGATCGCAGCCTGATTGCCGGCACAATCGAGGAGCTGCTGCGTTTCGAACCTCCCGCCCCACACATCGCGCGGACCACCACACGCGATCTGCAGTACTACGGACAGCCCGTGCCAGCCGGCAGCATCATGATGTTGCTCGCCGGTGCTGCAAACCGTGATCACCGGCAATTCCCACCCGATGGTGACGTCTTCGACGTTCACCGCAAAGCCGGAGCCCACGTTGGCTTCGGTGTCGGCGTGCACTACTGCCTGGGAGCGTCGTTAGCCCGGATGGAGGGACGCGTGGCGCTCGACGAGGTGCTCAACCGCTTCCCGGAGTGGGACATCGACTTGTCGAGGGCACATATGACCACGACATCGACAGTCCGCGGCTGGGAAACTTTGCCAGCCGTCCTACCGTGAAAACGCCACCTGACCGTTGACCCGATGAGCGTAGCCAAAGCGGCTGCTGGGCCAAGTCGCATCGATCACCAAGTTGTCCGGGACCGAGTTAAGTGCTCGCTCGCTCGATCCTGCGCCCCAGGTCGTCCAGTTCGTCGAGCACAAGGCTTGCTCCCCAGACCTGGTCTCGTTTGCGGTCAGTCAGAGGGCGTAGCACGCCGGCGTCGTGCAGTCGTTTTATTGCGGCGAACACGCTGCTTCGAGGTGCATCGAGAAGTGACGCGACGTGGTCGGACGAAATGATCGGTGTCGACGGCAAGAGCAGCAGTAGTTTTTCGGTCGCGCTGTGACGCCTGATCGAGCCGACCATGTTTCGCCACTCAACGGGTATCTCAACCAAACGCTGTGCAGTAGTGCGTGATTCGGCGGCGGCAGCCCTCGATGAGTTCGCGAATGTGACGACCAGTGGGCGTACGTCGCCGGCGCGGTATGTGTTGAGCGCGCCGAAGTAACGCTCTCGGTGAGCGACAAGCGCCGATGCCAGCGGGACAACAAGGCGCGTTGTTGCTCCCCTCCGCCGAAAGATGGTGTTGATGAGTGCCCGGCCGATGCGGCCGTTGCCGTCTGTGAAGGGGTGGATTGATTCGAACTGTGCATGCGCGATGGCGGCCTGAATCAGAACGGGAATGTCGGTGCGGTTCGCGAACTCCATCAGGTCGTCCAGGTACGCGGGCACCGTGTCTGGCGGTGGCGGAACGTACAGCGCGTCTCGCGGCGAGTAGTCGCTTCCGCCGATCCAGTTCTGGACAGTCCTTATTTGACCAGCATGCTGCGCCTCCGTCGGATCTTCTCGCATCAGCGCCTCGTGCGCGCGCAGGATTGCGGAGATCTGTACGGGGGCATCTTGATCGACGCTCGCGATCATTTCGTTGAGGGCGGTGGTTGCCGCCACCATCGAGACCGCGCTCGAATTGCCTCTTCCGCCGTGCAGCGCGCGCGCGTAGTCGTCCAAGCTCGCTTCAACGCGCTCAATTTTCGACGACGCCACCGATTCTGTTCGAAGAAGGAGAGTGCTGAGCGCTTCGAGGTCGGTACCGTGCGTGCTGTCGAGTCGAGAAATCTCGCTCATGGCTGCTTCGAGTTCGACCGCGATATCCGCGTCGATGGTGGCGTCGATTTTGGCGATATAGGGCGGGAGCGACACGGTGACGGAATGAAGTGTCCTGTCCTCGCGGGTGCCACCCCTTTGGGTCTGGGTCCACGGGCGTCGCTCTGCGCCGTGGCTAGGCCACGCATCTCTGGCTTGCACAGATGTCTCCTAACTCGGACTAACTATATCGTTAGTCCGAGTTATATCTGCAGATCGGACTTTGATGGGCGGCAGTCCGAGTTACGTTTCCCAGGCTTGTCGGCGCGGTAAGACCGGCGCAAAGTCGCGTTCGAACTAACGGCGCGCCTGGTGTGTGGCAGAGGACGATAACCTCGTCGTGGCTCGGTCGGATCGCTGACGATGAAGCTCTACGCACATTCGCAGGACGAAGCTCTCAAGCTCGCCGCGTCTATTGTCGACTACTTGTGACACCGGACGTGGCACGGAGCGTGCGGCGTCACGCGGATCAATGCATCGCTGCAGTTCAAGGTGGAGCCGATGACGGGAATCGAACCCGCGTATTCAGCTTGGGAAGCTGATGTTCTGCCATTGAACTACATCGGCGAGGTTGCCCAAGAAGGCTAGCACCCAGCCGCGCGACCAGCCGCGACGGTCGAATGCCAACGCGGCATTGCACTTAAGCCATTAAATTTAAAATGCTCACATTTATTCTTTCGTTATCATGCCGTAATGTGCTCTGAGTGGGTCGGCACAGGTTAGCCAAGAAGCGGCGTAAATCGCCGGTTGTCCTGGCAGCGATGCTGGCCCCAGCGGCAATACTCTTCGCGGCAGCGGGCGATGTCGGTCCCTTTTCCGCCCCTGCCGAAGCCAAGGCCGTTATCAACGACGTCGCTCCGAGCCGTTTGGAAATCGTCGCGGCGGAAGCGAATTTGCCACACAGCTGGGCAGGCATGGGTGCCCCCGATCGTCAGCCGGTCGCATCGCGGTATCACGTTCGATCCCGTTTCTTGCCCGTCGGGCTGGCCTCCGAGCAGGGCCTGCAGGTCCGCACGATCCTGACATCGCGCGCGATCAGCGCGACGTTCCCGCAGATTCACGAAATCGGCGGTGTCCGACCGGATTCGCTGCCCTGGCACCCCCTCGGCCTGGCGATGGACGTGATGATCCCGGATCCTGGCAGCGCGCAGGGCATCGCGCTGGGCAATGCGATTGTCGCGTACGTGCTGCAGAACTCGAAGCGGTTCGGGATTCAGGACGCGATTTGGCGCGGCGTCTACTACGCGCCCAATGGCGCGCAAACGAGCAGGCTCGGCCACTATGACCACGTCCACGTCACGACGACCGGGGGCGGCTACGCCAAGGGCGACGAAACGTACCTCGCCGACTGAACACGGGGCAACGCGGCAGATAGGCTCATCGCGTGCTGCTCTCCGATCGTGACCTCAGGGCCGAAATCTCCGCCGGCCGGCTGGGCATCGACCCGTTCGACGACACTCTCGTTCAGCCCTCCAGTGTCGATGTTCGCCTCGACAGCATGTTCCGGGTGTTCAACAACACCCGCTACACCCACATCGACCCCGCCCAGCAGCAGGACGAACTGACCAGCCTGGTGGAACCCGCCGAAGGGGAGCCGTTCGTCTTGCACCCAGGCGAGTTCGTGCTGGGCTCGACGCTGGAGCAGGTCGCGTTGGCCGACGACCTCGCCGGGCGCCTGGAAGGCAAGTCGTCGCTAGGCCGGCTCGGCCTGCTGACGCATTCGACGGCGGGCTTCATTGACCCCGGCTTCACCGGTCACATCACCCTCGAGCTGTCCAACGTCGCCAACCTGCCGATCATCCTGTGGCCCGGCATGAAGATCGGCCAGCTGTGCATCCTGCGTTTGACCAGCCCGGCCGAACACCCTTACGGCAGTTCGCGGGTGGGTTCGAAGTACCAGGGGCAGCGCGGCCCGACGCCGTCGCGCTCCTATGAGAGATTCATAAGAACTACATAGCTTCGAGAGGGTGCCCGCACAGCCATGCTGCGGGATTATTAGATAGTCAATGGTTTTTCTCCTCCGTCCGAGCACCGCTCGGCTGCACCACCTTTGGAGGGGTTGGTTTTGGATATTGTGCTCGGGGTCTCGATCGCACCGGACTCGGTCCAGATGGTTTTGGTTGAAGGCGAGAACGCCGACGGCGCTTTGGTCGAAGAAGACGAATTCGACGTCACCGCAACCGATTACACCGAGCCCACGGCCGTCCCCGATCGGGTGATCTCGGCGATCCTGGGCACGCGCGAGGGCGCGGCCGACGCCGGGCTTGAGCTGTCCTCGATCGGAGTGACGTGGACCGACCAGCTGCACGCGGCCGTGCTCCGCGACGCGCTGGCCTCTTACAAGCTCGAGAACGTGATGCTGGTCTCGGCGTTTCTGGCCGCCACGGCGCTCGGTCAATCCGTCGGTGGGGCAATGGGTTACGAGACCACCGCAGTGCTCTTCGTCGAACCGGACACCGCGACGCTGGCCATTGTCGAGACCGCCGACGGGTCCATCAGCGAGTTCTACCGGGAGCGGCTCGACCCCGAGTCCGACGAGGAGGCCACCGCCCAACTCACCGGGATGCTCGCCGGGCTCGAGGAGCAGGACCTGCCCCCGGGTGGCGTGTTTGTGGTCGGCTCGGGCGTCAACATCGCCGCGATCAAGCCGGCATTGGAATCGGCAACCGCACTGAACGTCAACACACCGGAAGAGCCCGAGACCGCGCTGGCCCGTGGGGCCGCGCTGGCGTCGGCCAACGCGCCGCTGTTCGCCTCGTCGACCGCGGCGCTGGCCTACGCGCAAGACCCGGGTACCGGTGCCGTCCAACCGGACGACAGGCCCGAATACCTTGGCGTGACCTACGTTTCCGACGCGACGCTCGGCCGCGACGAGCTCGCCTACAGCCTGGTGTCCGACGAGGATGCCGACGCGCCGACCGTCGTGATCGACCCGTCCGACTTCGACGGGCCAGAAGAAGGCCAGCCGCGTCGCAGGCCGGTGCTGCTGGTCGGCAGCGGAATGGCGGTGGTCGCCATCAGCGCCGTGGTGGCGCTCGAGATCGCACTGGCGATCGGTATCCGCACGACGAACGTGGCCGTGCAGCCCAGCCCCAACCAAAACCTCATCGTGCCCAGCCAGCCGGCTCCCGCTCCCGCCGGCGGAGGCGTCCGTCGCCAAGCCGAAAATCGTCCTGCCCGCGCCCGCAGCGGCGCCCATGCCGTTGCATCCGGCGTTAGCGGCACCGCTGCCGGCCGCTCCGGCGCCCGCGGCTCCGCCTATTGCGCCGGTGGTGCCGGTACCGGCCGTGGTGCCGATCCCGGTGCCCCAGATCCGCGTGCCCGGCCCGGAATGGTTGATGACTCCGCCGCCGATCCAGGCTCCGCGTGTGATGCCGCCACCCGTCGTGGTGCAGCAGCCGCCGCCCGTGCACATCCCGGAGCCACCGGACTCGGTCCCGCAGTCACCGCCGCATCAAACTCCTCCAGAAACTGGCCCGACCAAGCCGAATGGCCCGGGTGGCGGACACTTCCCGCCGCCTGGCTCGGGTTCGGGTGGCGCTAATAGCGGTGGTTCCGGGGGTCTTCCGGGAACGGGTCCGGGTGGTGGCCACGGTTCGGGTGGTCCCTTCGGCGGTGGGCCTAATAGTGGCGGGCCAGGCCACGGCGGCGGACCGATTGGTGGTGGTCCCCTTGGTGGCGGGCCGATCGGTGGTGGACCCGTCGGCGGCGGACACGGTGGTGGCCCGATTGGTGGCGGTCCTATTGGGGGTGGCCACGGTGGAAGTGGTCCGTTCGGCGGCGGGCCATCGGGTGGGCCCATCGGCGGCGGCCTTGGCGGTGGCGGGCCCTTCGGCGGTGGGGGACCGTTCGGCGGTGGCGGCCACGCTCCGAGCGGGCCGATCGGTGGCGGACCTATCGGTGGCGGACCTATCGGTGGCGGTGGCCACTTTGGCGGCGGCGGAGGCTTCGGCGGCGGCGGTGGCCTTGGCGGAGGTGGCGGTCACAGCGGCGGTGGAGGCGGCTTTGGCGGTGGCGGTGGCGGCGGTCACAGCAGTGGCGGCGGGGGCGGCGGCGGGCACCACTAGCGGTCTCGCCCCAAACAACTGGAGCGGTTCGCGCGTAAAGTCGGGTCGCTAGGGGAATACAGGGTGGGGATTCACGACGTCTCGAGGCAGCCGGAGCCTGCGATGGCGACGTCCTCCACTGCACTGTCTAGCAAATGACAATGGAGGGGCATTGGACACCGTACTCGGGGTGTCGATGGCGCCAACGGCAGTCCGGATGGTTCTGGTCGAAGGCGAAAATGGCGATGGTGCCACCGTCGACGAAGACAATTTCGACGTTGCGTCCGACGACGACGCAGCAACGACTAGCGCCGCGGATCAAGTAGTCTCGGCGATCCTGGGAACCCAGGAGAGCGCGGCCACCGGCGGCTATCAGCTGACCTCGACTGGCGTCACCTGGACCGATCCCATCGAGGCGGCCGCGCTGCGGGACGCCCTGGCCGCGCACAAGGTCGAGAATGTGATGTTGGTCTCGGCCTTCCTGGCCGCGGCCGCGCTGGCGCAGGCGGTGGGCAATGAAACCAACTACGCCCAGACCGCCCTGCTGTTCATCGAACCCGAGACCGCGACCTTGGCGCTCGTCGATACCGCCGACGGGTCGATCGCCGACGTGCATCGACAGACCCTGCCCGACGACGATGACGCCGCGGTGGCACAGCTGGCCACGATGGTCTCGGAGGCTGAAACGCTGGATACGCGCCCGGGCGCGGTGTTCGTCGTCGGCTCCGGCGTCGATGTTCCGCTGATCAAGTCGGCGCTAGAGGCCGCGACGACGCTTCCTGTGGCCATGCCCGAGGAGCCGGACACCGCGCTGGCCCGCGGGGCCGCGCTGGCGTCGGCGAATGCGCCGCTGTTCGCCTCGTCCACCGCCGCGTGGGCCTACGCGCAGGACCCCGGCACCGGTGCCCTCGACCCGTTCGCGATTGCCCCCGGATATTTCGAAAACCCGGACTCCGCCGAGGGGTTACTGGCGTACAGCGCCGTTCCCGACGACTACGCCGAGCCCTACACGGGCGCGTACACCGCAGCCACCTCGCTCGCCGACTATCACGAACGCAGGTCGTTTGGGCTGGTGGGCAGCGTGGTTGCGGCGATCTTCATCGTCGGCGTCGCCGCGCTGGTCGTTTCGCTGGCGATCGCGATCCGGCCGACGGCCGGGGTGAAGCCTGTTCCCAGCCACAACATCGTCGCCCCGGCCACACCGGCGCCGGCTGCTCCGGCTCCCGCGCCCGCTCCGGCAGCTCCCGCCGCGCCTGAGGCGGCCCCGATCCCCGCTCCGGCACCTGTTCCTCAGGCACCCGCTCCGGCTCCGATACCCGAGGCCCCGGCACCCGTCCCGGTCCAGGTGCCGGAAGCGCCCGCGCCGATACCCGACGCACCGGCCCCGGCCCCCGTGCCGCTCGCTCCGGCTCCCGCGCCCGTCGCGCCGCCGATTCCCATCCCGATCCCGCTCCCGATACCGCCGATTATCGGTGTGCCCGGCGGACCGTTGGGTCCCGGCGGCGGTGGTGGATTCCCGAACAATCCCGGCCGCGGCGGGGGTGAGTTCCCGGGTAACCAAGGGCCCGGTAGAGGTGGCTTCCCAGGTGGTGGCGGCCACGCCGGTGGCTTCCCGGGTGGCGGTGGCTTCCCGGGTGGCGGCGGTCACGGTGGTTTCGGCGGCGGCCACGGCGGATTCGGCGGCGGTGGCCGCCGCTAGCTCCCCCGACAGCCACCTAGTCACCTCCCGTTTGCCTCCCGCTTAACGCACCTATGCAGTTAGCTCATCGCGGACACCTACACAAGGTGGTATGCGATGCACCGTCTTTGGCACCGGATACTTGGGTGCTACGCACGCGGTCGGGATGGCCGTCCTGGGGCACGAGGTCGTCGGAGTCGACATCGACCCAGGTAAAGTCGCCAAGCTGGCCGCGGGTGACATCCCCTTCTACGAGCCCGGTCTTCGAGAGTTGTTGACCGACAACCTGGCTGCCGGGAGATTGCGGTTCACCACCGACTACGACCTGGCGGCTGATTTCGCCGACGTGCACTTCCTCGGCGTCGGCACGCCGCAAAAGAAGGGCGAATACGGCGCCGATCTGAGCCATGTCAACGCCGTCATCGACAATCTCGTACCGCGGCTGACCGGGCCGGCCGTGCTGGTCGGCAAATCGACTGTGCCCGTGGGCACTGCGGCCGAGCTTGGCGAGCGGGCCGCGGCATTGGCACCCGAGGGGGCTGACGTCGAAATCGCCTGGAACCCGGAGTTCCTGCGCGAGGGACACGCGGTGCACGACACCTTGGAGCCGGACCGTATTGTGCTTGGTATTCAACAGGATTCGGTGCGCTCAGAGATCGTCATCCGCGAGCTGTACGCGCCCATCCTCGATGCGGGTGTGCCGTTCCTCGTAACCGATTTGCAGACAGCGGAATTGGTTAAAGTGTCCGCCAATGCCTCTCTCGCAACGAAGATTTCATTCATCAACGCCGTCTCGGAGGTATGCGAGGCCGCGGGCGCCGACGTCACGCTGCTGGCCGATGCCCTCGGATATGACTCCCGCATCGGGCGCAAATTCCTCAACGCGGGTTTGGGTTTTGGCGGTGGCTGCCTGCCCAAGGACATCCGGGCGTTCATGGCCCGCGCCGGCGAGCTGGGTGCCAATCAAGCGCTGACGTTCCTGCGCGAGGTGGACAGCATCAACATGCGCCGGCGCACCAAAATGGTCGAGCTGGCCACCGCCGCATGCGGCGGTTCACTGCTGGGCGCCAACGTCGCCGTGCTCGGTGCGGCTTTCAAGCCCGAGTCCGACGATGTCCGGGATTCGCCGGCGCTCAACGTCGCCGGCCAGCTGCAGCTCAACGGGGCCGCGGTCAACCTCTACGACCCGAAGGCCCTGGAAAACGCGCGCCGCCTTTTCCCGACCCTCAACTACGCGGTTTCGGTGACCGAGGCGTGCGACGGCGCGGACGCGGTCTTGGTACTGACCGAGTGGCAGGAGTTCACCGACCTCGACCCGAACGACCTCGCCGACCGGGTGCGTGCGCGCGTCGTCGTCGACGGTCGTAACTGCCTGGATGCCGAACGCTGGACTCAGGCGGGCTGGCGGGTGTTCCGGCTCGGAGCGCGACGCCCCTAGATCGCATCCTTGGCGAGTAGCCTGATTGCGTGGATTACGCGGCAGCTTTTCTCGACGAAAACCGCGCTTTTTCGGAGCGTTTCCGCGACGTCGACGACTCGCTCACGGTGCCGACCTGCCCGGGCTGGAGCCTCAAGCAGCTGTTCCGCCATGTCGGCCGCGGCGATCGCTGGGCGGCGCAAATCGTGCGGGACCAACTCGACGAGCCGCTCGACGTCCGCAGCGTCGAAGGTGGCAAGCCGCCACCGGATCCGGCCGACGCGATCCCGTGGTTGCACGGCGGAGCCCAACGCCTGCTCGATGCCGTCGAGTTCTCGGGTGTCGAGACCCCGGTATGGACCTTTCTCGGTGAGCGCCCGGCGAATTGGTGGATCCGGCGCCGGCTGCACGAAACGTCGGTGCATCGCGCCGACGCGGCTATTGCGCTGGGGAGTGAATTCAGCCTCGAGCCCGCCGTCGCGGCCGACGGCATCACCGAGTTCCTCGAGCGGATCGCGATCCAGGCCGGCAGCGGCGGCGCTGCACTGCCGCTCGCGGACGACCACACCCTGCACCTGCACGCGACCGACCCCGGGCTCGGCGAAGCCGGCGAGTGGACCGTAGGCATCTCGGGTACCGGCATTGCCTGGTCACACCAGCACGGCAAGGGCAGCGTGGCGTTACGGGGCGCGGCCACCGAACTGTTGCTGGCATTGGCGCGGCGAACTGCGCTCGCAGACACCGGTATCGAGTTGTTCGGCGACGACGCCGTGTGGCACACCTGGCTGGAGCGCACGCCGCTCTGACAACGTCGGGGAAACGGCGTGCTCGGAAATGGCACACGGTAATTTTTAGGCCATGACCACATCGGAGATCGCCACCGTGCTGGCGTGGCACGACGCTCTCAACGCCAACGACGTCGAGACCTTGGCGGCCTTATCCAGCGACGACATCGAGATTGGCGACCCGCACGGGGCCGCGCAGGGCCACGAGGCGCTGCGCACCTGGGCGGCCTCTGGCCGGCCGGCCACCGAACTCGGCAAGATGTACGTGCACGACGGCGTCGTGGTCGCCGAACAAACCGGTGGCGCCGCGTTGGCGTTCCGGGTCGTCCACGACCACGTCACGTCGGTGTTCCGTCATCAAGACTTGGCGTCGGCGCTGGCAGCCACCGAACTCACCCAGGCCGACCTCGTCACCTAGGGCTTAGGAGCCATTACATGCGCGGAATCATCTTGGCCGGCGGTTCGGGCACCCGCCTGCACCCGATCACGATGGGCATCAGCAAACAGCTGCTGCCCGTCTACGACAAGCCGATGATTTACTATCCGCTGTCCACGCTGATGATGGCCGGAATCCGCGACATTCTGATCATCACCACGCCCCACGACGCCGACGGTTTTCGACGGCTCCTGGGTGACGGCTCGCAATTCGGCATCGACCTCAGTTATGTCCAGCAGGAGAAACCCGACGGCCTGGCACAGGCCTTCGTACTCGGCGCTAAGCACATCGGCAATGACTGCGCGGCATTGGTATTGGGGGACAACATCTTCTACGGCCCACGGCTGGGTACCAGCCTGAGTCGGTTCCAAACCGTCAGCGGCGGGGCGATTTTCGCGTATTGGGTAGCCAACCCGTCGGCCTATGGTGTCGTCGAATTCAGCGCTGACGGCATGGCGTTGTCGCTGGAAGAGAAGCCCGAGACACCCAAGTCGAATTACGCGGTACCGGGGTTGTACTTCTACGACAACGACGTGATCGAAATCGCCAAGGGCCTGCAGCCCTCGGCGCGCGGCGAGTACGAGATCACCGACGTCAACCGGATCTATCTGAACCAGGGCCAGCTGGCGGTCGAGGTGATGGCCCGCGGCACGGCGTGGCTAGACACCGGGACATTCGATTCCCTTTTGGACGCAAGCGATTTCGTCCGCACTTTGGAGCGACGGCAGGGCCTGAAGGTCGGCGTCCCCGAGGAGATCGCCTGGCGGCAGGGCTGGGTCAGCGACGACGAGCTGGCGCAACGGGCCCACAAGACGGTCAAGTCCGGGTATGGCGGCTATCTCCTGGAGCTGCTGGAACGGGGCTGACCTCAGTCGGTTTGGCCAGCACAGCGGCGATCGCCGTCGTCAACGGCACCGACAGCGCCAGGGCGATTCCGCCGACCGCGGAGCGCACGAGTTCGATGGCCACGCTCTCGCTGATCAGCACGTCGCTCAGCGATCGGTTGGCGACGCTGAACAGCAACAGTAGTGGCAGCGAGCTGCCCGCGTACGCCAGCACCAGGGTGTAGACCGTGCTGGCGATGTGATCGCGCCCCACCCGAATTGCGCTCAGGAAGATCGTCCGCCGCGAGGTGTCCCCGCCGACATGGGCGAGCTCGAAGACCGTCGACGCCTGCGTCACCGTCACATCGTTGAGCACGCCCAGCGATCCGATGATGAACCCGGCCAGCAGCAGTCCGCTGATCGACACACTGCCCAGATAGGCGCTGACCGCCGAGTTCTGTTCATCCGATAGCCCGGTCAGGTGCGCCAGTTCGATTGCACCCCAAGATAATCCGGCGGCCAGCAGCAACGCCGACAAGGTGCCCAGCAGGGCGGCGCTGGTACGCAGGTTGACTCCATGCGCGAGATAGATGACGACGTAGAGGATCGCCGCCGACGCCACCAGGGATACCGGAACCGCGGGTGCACCGTCGCGCAGCGCCGGTAGCAAGAAGACCGCCAGCACCAGAAACGCCACCACGATGCCGACCAGCGCCAGTAATCCGCGCCATCGTGCGACCGCGACAATGACCACCGCGAACGCCAGGGCAAGCGCGACCAGTGACCAACCGCGCTCGAAGTCGTAGAACGCATAAGTAGTGGCACCTTGGGCGTCGATCTGTCGGACGACCCGGATGTGGTCGTCCGCTTTGAACTGCGGCTGGCCGGGACCCGGGGTGGACTCCAGCAACGTCTTCGCGCCCGCGTTCGGCCCCGAATCGATGGCGACCAACGTCTCCACGCATCGTCCCGAGCCCGGCGTTCCCGGCTGCGGAGTCGTCGTGAGCACCTGACTGGCCGACGGGCTGCCGCAGTCACCCAGCCCGCTGGACAGCACGTGCGCGCGCTCGGTGCTCACCGATCCGCCGGTCGCGCTCTGGTACGGCATCGGGATGTCGACGTGCTGGCGGCTCGGCCACAGCAACACCGCTCCGGCGATCACGGCTAACCCGATCGCAACCAGCAGCCCTACGACGATTTTGGCGGGAAGCGGCCCCAGCGGGGACGGTCCTGAGGACAGGTTGTGTGAATGCGAGTGCGAGTGCGTCACGCGCTCCACCGTAGAGGCGGCGCGAACCCGCTTACTGCCGGTAGGCGGTCAGGAAGTTGCCCAACCGTTCGATCGCCGCGGCCAGATCACGCGCCCACGGCAGGGTCACGATGCGCAGGTGATCCGGTGCCGGCCAGTTGAAGCCGGTGCCCTGGCCGACCAGGATCTTTTCCTGTAGCAGCAGGTCGAGGACCAGCTGCTCGTCGTCGGCGATGTCGTAGACCTCGGGGTCCAGCCGCGGGAACGCGTACAGCGCGCCGTCCGGCTTGACGCAGGACACCCCGGGGATCTGGTTGAGCTTGGTCCACGCGACGTCGCGCTGCTCGAGCAGCCGGCCGCCGGGCAGCACCAGGTCGTCGATGCTCTGGTAGCCGCCGAGGGCGACCTGGATCGCGTGCTGGGCGGGAACGTTCGGGCACAGCCGCATGTTGGCCAGCAGGCTGATTCCCTCGATGAAGCTGCCGGCGTGGTCTTTGGGCCCGGTGATCGCGAGCCAGCCGGCTCGGTACCCGGCGACCCGGTAGGCCTTCGACAGGCCGTTGAAGGTCAGGCACAGCAGGTCGGGTGCGAGAGTGGCCAAGCTGATGTGCTTGGCGTCGTCGTAGAGGATCTTGTCGTAGATCTCGTCAGCCAGCAGCAGCAGCTGGTGTTTGCGTGCCAGGTCGACGATCTGGCTGAGGACTTCGCGGCTGTACACGGCCCCGGTGGGGTTGTTCGGGTTGATCACGACCAGCGCCTTGGTGCGCTCGGTGATCTTCGACTCCATGTCGGCGATGTCAGGCTGCCAGCCTTGGGTCTCGTCACACAGGTAGTGCGCGGGCGTGCCCCCGGCCAGCGACGTCGACGCCGTCCACAACGGGTAGTCGGGCGACGGAATCAGCACCTGGTCGCCGTTGTCGAGCAGGGCCTGCAGCGTCATCGTGATCAGCTCGGATACGCCGTTGCCGAGGAAGACGTCGTCGACGTCGAACCGTGGGAAGCCGTCGACCAGTTCATAGCGGGTGACCACCGCGCGCCGGGCGGGCAGGATGCCCTGCGAGTCCGAGTAGCCCTGCGCGTAGGGCAGCGCCTGGATCATGTCGCGCATGATCACGTCGGGTGCGTCGAAGCCGAACGGCGCCGGGTTGCCGATGTTGAGCTTGAGAATGCGGTGCCCCTCGGCCTCCAGCCGCGCAGCATGCTGGTGCACCGGGCCGCGGATTTCGTACAGAACGTCCTGAAGCTTGGACGACTGCGCGAAATTCCGCTGCCGGTGGTGGCCGGGGCTGTGCACGGGCACCTGGTGAGTGGTCACGTCACCCATGGTGCCATCGGTGTCCACCGATTTTTGCTGATAGAGGCCAATCTGTGATCAGCGCTTACCCGGTGGGCGGGCGCCGCGGGCGATGCCGAGCCCCTTGACAGGCGCCGCCGGTGGGGCCGCGTCGCCGTTGGTTTCCCCGGCCGGCTCCGGCTTGGGCTCGGTCTTTTGTTCCGCGGGCGCGGCGGCCTCGGTTTTCGCCTCCGGTTTCGCCTCGGCCGCCGGGGTCGCCGGTGCGGCTTTCTTGGCTCCGGGGCGCTTGGCGCCCGCGGCGATACCCAGGCCCTTGACGGGTGCGGCCGGTGCCTTGGGTTCGGCGCTCTCCGGTGCCGCCGCCTCGGCCTCGGCGGGTTCGGCGCTCTCCGGCTTGGCTTCGGTAGCCGGCTTGGCAGCCGGGGCTGGGGCTTTCTTGGCCCCCGGCTTCCGGGCGCCGGCGGCCATGCCCAGTCCCTTGACGGGTGCGGCCGGAGCCGTGGCCTCGGTCTTTTCCTCGACCGCGGGGGCTTCCGCCTTGGCGGCCGGTGCGGCGGCTGTCTTCTTGGCGCCCGGCTTTCTGGCGCCGGCGGCCATGCCCAGCCCCTTGGCGGGCGCGGCTTCCGTCTTGGCTTCCGCTGCCTCGGCGGCCGGTGCTTCCGCGGCCGGAGCCGCGGCTTTCTTGGCGCCGGGTCGCTTGGCGCCACCGGCGATACCCAATCCCTTAGCGGGCGCCGGGGCGGCCTTGGTGGCCTGCTCGGGCTCGGCGGCGGGTTCTTCGGTCTCTTCGGGTGCCTCGGCCGGGGCCGCCGGTGCAGCTGCCTTGGGCTCGGCCTTCGCGGCCTTTTCCGCCCTTTCCTCTGCTTCCTTCGCGGCCGTGCCCTTCTCCGGCAGCGTCGCCTTGTCGTACTCGAGCGATCCGAGCAGGATCTGCGCGACGTCGAGCACCTCGACCCCGCTGCGGCCGGCCTCTTCCTGCCGGTCGTTGACACCGTCGGTGACCATCACGCGGCAGAACGGGCAACCCGTCGCGATCGTCGAGGCGTTGGTGGCCAGCGCTTCGTCGACGCGCTCGTGGTTGATGCGCTTGCCGATGTGCTCTTCCATCCACATGCGCGCACCGCCGGCGCCGCAGCAGAAGCTGCGGTCGGAGTTCCGCGGCATCTCGGTGAGGTTCCCCCCGGCGAAACCGATCAGCTCGCGCGGCGCCTCGTACACCTTGTTGTGCCGACCCAGATAGCAGGGGTCGTGATACGTAATGTCTTGCGAGACAGGCGTTACCGGAACGAGTTTCTTGTCGCGCACCAGCCGGTTGAGCAGCTGGGTGTGGTGCAGGACGCTGTAGTTGGCGCCCAGCTGGCGGTATTCCTTACCGAGCGTGTTGAAGCAGTGCGGGCAGGTGACGACGATCTTGCGGTCGACGGTCTCGACGCCCTCGAAGACGCCGTCCAGGGTCTCGACGGCCTGGGCGGCCAGCTGCTGGAACAGGAACTCGTTGCCGGACCGGCGTGCCGAGTCACCGTTGCAGGATTCCCCGGTGCCCAGCACCATGTACTTCACCCCGGCGATGGCCAGCAGCTCGGCGACGGCCTTGGTGGTCTTCTTGGCCTTGTCGTCGTACGCGCCGGCGCACCCCACCCAGAACAGGTACTCGTAGCCGTCGAAACTCTCCACGTCCTGGCCGTAGACCGGGACGTCGAAGTCGACCTCGTCGATCCAGTTGGTCCGGTCCCCGGCATTCTGGCCCCACGGGTTGCCCTTGGTCTCCAGGTTCTTGAACAGCACCGACAGCTCGGACGGGAACTCCGACTCCATCATCACCTGGTAGCGGCGCATATCGATGATGTGATCGATGTGCTCGATGTCCACCGGGCACTGTTCGACGCAGGCGCCGCAGGACACGCACGACCACAGCACGTCGGGGTCGATCACGCCGCCCTGTTCGGCGGTGCCGACCAGCGGACGAGCGGCCTGCTCGGGGCCGTGCCCGGGAATGCGGCCGAAGCCGGACTCCGGAACGTGGTGTCCCTCTTCGTGGACCGTTTCGAGGTCCAGACCCTCGAGCGGCTCGGCGGTCTTCTCGCCCAGGATGTAAGGCGCCTTGGCCATCCAGTGGTCGCGCAGGTCCATGATCACGAGCTTGGGAGACAACGGCTTTCCGGTGTTCCAGGCCGGGCACTGTGACTGGCAGCGCCCACATTCGGTACAGGTGGCGAAGTCGAGGTTCGCCTTCCAGGTGAAGTCCTCGATCTTGCCGCGACCGAAAACGTCGTCCTCGCCGGGATCTTCGAAGTTGATCGGCTTGCCGCCGGATTCCATCGGCAGCAGCGGGCCGAGACCGTCGGGTAGGCGCTTGAAGGTGACGTTTATCGGCGCCAGGAAGATGTGCAGGTGCTTGGAGTGCAGCACGATCAGCAGGAAGAACAGGGCCACCGCGATGTGGGTGAGCAGTGCGAACGTTTCGATCCATTCGTTGGCGGTTTCGCCCAGCGGATGCATCAGCTTGCCCATGCCCTGCGAGAAGAACGCCCCCCCGCCGTACGGGAAGTTGCCGGTGTTGACCGCGGCTCCGCGGAAGATCGCAAAGCTGATGATCACCAGGGAGATCATGAACAGGATCAGCCACGCGCCGCCGGTGTGGGAGCCGTAGAACCGCGACGAACGACCGTGTTCCTTTGGCTCACTGCGCAATCGGATGATCGAGAACGTGATGATGCCGCCCATTACGGCGAGGGCAATGAAGTCCTGCAAGAAACCCAGCGCGTCCCAGCGGCCGACGATCGGGATGTGGAAGTTGGGTTGGAACAAGGTGCCGTATGCCTCGATGTACACCATGATGAGGATGAAGAATCCCCACATGGTGAAGAAGTGGGCAAGGCCGGGGATCGACCATTTCAGGAGCTTGCGCTGACCGAACACCTCGGCGATCTGCGTCCAGATTCGGGTGCCGACGTTGTCGGTGCGACTGCTCACCGGCTGGCCGGACATGATCAGCCGGTACAGCCACCAGACGCGCCTCAAAGCTAACAACGCCACGATCGCGGTCAGGCCCAGCCCCAACACCAATCTGATGATCGTCTGCGTGGTCACCGAAGGTATCTCCCCATTGCATCGTCACTCAACGAAAATCCGTTCGATCTTTGCTAGCTCATAGTGACATCCGGGCAGGTATCGACGCGAGAAAGGTTGCCCTAACTGCGATTCGCAAAAGCCCTTGACCTGCGGCTTAGCCCTCGGGTGCGAGCATGGCACGTAACATAGACAACATCTCCGAGCGTGAACCGGCGGCTAGCCGGCGACGGATTCGTGCCACGTGGTGTTCCACCGTCTTCGCCGAAATGAACAGTTGCGCGCCGATGTCGCGGTACGGCAAGCCGAGCAGCAAGAGTTCGGCGACTTCTCGTTCGCGATGTGACAGCGGCGATCCCGACTTCGGCTGATGCGGCGCCGACGGATTCACGGCCTCTGGTTCGTCGCCGGTCAGGCCGCTGGCGATCTCGCCCGGGGACGCGCCCAGTTTGAGATCCCGAGCCAGTTGCAGCATCGCCCCGGACACCCTGCCGTCGGGTGTTTGCAGCGCGGCCTGGCCGGCCAGCCGGGTCGCATCCGAGGTCAGCCCGACATGCGATAGCGCCCGGGCCGACGCCGTGACCTCGTCGGGGTCGACCTGGTTGGCCAGCACCCGTAGCCAGGTGCGACCCGCGCCTGACAGGGCGTGTGCGAGGGTGCTGGTCGCGGCCGCTGCGCCGAGGGCCTGCCCATGCGGGGCGACCAAATCCGGGGCGTTGGCGAGGATTCCCGCGTGCACGCCCGCCCAATGCAGTGGAATTGCCCACAAGATTGGGTTGCCGAGCGATTCGAGCAGGCTGAATGCCTGATCCAGGGAGTGGCGCAACTGTTCAACCTCGCGAATCCGGGCGGCAGCCACCCACAATTCGCCCAACGGCAGCAGCGCGAAGAGGTCGATGGAGTACTCGGCGAGCACCTCCATGCCTGCGTACCAATGCTTTTGCAGCGCGCCGGTGTCCCCGCTGCGACGCGCGATCGCCGTCTGCAGCGCCGCCGCCCACAACGCGTCACGCCGTTGCAGCCCGGCGGTGCCGACCGCTGCGACGTCCGCGCTGGCCGACGGCAGCTGCCCGTCCTGCATCTTGATCCAGCCGGACAGCAAGGTGTGCCGAGACGCGAACAGCGCGTCACCGTCGGCGCGACCGGCGCGCCCGATCACGGTGCGGGCGCGGACCGGATCGCCGCCGTGGATCGCGGCCAAGGTAACCAGTGCGGCCGGGCTATCCGGAATGACTTCGCTCATAGTTTGTCCGGCTGCGCTGGCCGGGCCGAGTTTCGCCATCGCGGCGGGGTATGGCTGGTCCATGGTCAGCAGCAGTCCCTCGGCCAGGCTGCGCGCGATGCGGGCGGCCACCGTCGGTGGGCCGGCGTCCTTGAGGCGTAAAGCGGCACGCGCCAGCGTCAGATCGCCGGTTGCGGCGAGCGCGATCGTGGCGGCCGCCCCGACCACCGCGTCCGGGTACGGGCCGAGCCAGCTGAACAATTCCGCCGCCTGATTCGCATTGCCCTCATGCGCGGCGATGCTGGCCGAAATACGAACGGCCGCGGCACGTTCGGCGGAGTCGGAGGAGCTGAGTAGCTCGTCGGCCAGTGTCGCCGCGGCCGCGCAGTCTCCGTTGAGGGCCAGGGCGTCGGCGACCCGAGACGTCAGACCGGTGGCGCCTGCGCTGACGGCGGCCTGGTAAATCCTCGCAGCCCTGGCTGATTCGCTACTCGCCGCGGCGGCCTGTGTTGCGACGATGGCCGCCAGCTGGTCGTCCTTGAGCCCGTGTTCGGCGAGGCGCACGGCGAGCTGTGGGGAAACCGTCGACATGTCGAGTTGTGAACGCAGCAGCGCGGTTTCGACTTCGCGATGGTGGGCGTTGCCGAGGACCTGGGCCGTCGCGCCGTGGACCAGCTCCAGGAACTCGGGGCTGTGCGACGGCTCGATCAGCCCACCGGCGTGGGCCCGGTCCACCAGCAGGCGTGCGTTGGTTGCCGAAATACCCAGTGCTGCAGCAACATCGGCTGCTCCCAGGTCCTGGGCGAGCGACATGATGAGAAGCGTGTCCAGGTCGGGTTCGTCGAGGCGGCGCAGCCGCGCGATCAACGCGAAGGTGGCCGCCTGGGCTGGGGAATGTGTGTCCTCGGACGTCGCGTGTACCAGGAACGGCAGTCCCGCGGTGCATGCCGCGAGGTCTTCGGCAACAGGGAGGGCGGCCAGCGAGACGCGTGGTCGATCCCGTTCCATCGCCGCGGTCAGGTCCCGTAAACGCACCTGCGGCTCGGTGGCCACCACCACGGTGGTGCGCGGGTCGTTGACTGACTCGGCGAGGCTGAGCAGGTCGGGCTCACTCAGCAGGTGAACGTCATCGATCACCAGCGCCGCGTCGGATGGATCGCCCGCGCGGCGCAGGCGTGTGAGCACGGTCAGCCCGGAACGCCGCAGCGCGTCGCGGGCGTCGGCGAGAGCGGAGGTCTTGCCGGTTCCGATGCCGCCGCTGATCAGTAGCTTCACCGGAACCGTCGGAGCGTCGGCCAGCGCTTGTCCGATTTCTTCGGCCACCCGAGAGTCGCTCATGTCGCGTACCCCCTAATCGGTGCTGCGCCAGTGGTCAGGAGCGGTTTTTCCACCATAGCCGCACCAACCTCCGTATCCGGGTAGCCATCCCCGTAGCCACGCCGTTCCCCTAAAGCGCTATCCCCTAACGCTGTCGAGGCGGGGGGTGGGTTGCGCACCGATCACACCGCTCGGCTAAGCCGATAGCATCGGGGTAATTGACGGGCGGCTGCTGTGGACGCCGACGGCAAGGGCAGATTTCGGCAAGGAGGTGCGCTCGATGGCAAACTCGTTGCTCGACTTCGTGATCTCACTCGTGCGTGATCCCGATGCCGCGGCGCGTTACGCAGCCAACCCGGCGCAGTCCATCGCTGACGCGAACCTTACCGATATGACCAGTGCAGACGTGAATAATCTGATTCCCATGGTGACGGATTCACTGTCGATCGGCACTCTGGGTGCTCCAGCTGCGGGTGCGCCCGCACCCGATCACGGAAACGTGTGGGCAACCGGTGCGGCTGCGGCCGCCCTGGATGCATTCACGCCGCATACCCCCGCCGGGGTGATCGATTCGCAGGGTCCGGCGGGCAGCGTGATTCATCAGCCCTCGATCCCGGTACCCATCCAGCCGCAGACCGATCCGCGACCGCTGGGTATCGACTCGCCCGGAGCATCGGTGCAGCTCACTGAGGCTGAAACGCCGGATGCACCGGCCGACCATGGGGGATTCCCCGCGCACGACCTCAGCCTGTGGGACCACCCGGTTACCCACCCGCACCCGGGCGAACCCGAGCACCACGACTTCGGCCTGCACGGCTGACTTCTCGTCGCCGCGCTCGATTCTGTATTCCTGAGCTGCACTAATACCCCTGATAGGGGGTATCTATAGCGTGCGTTGGGGCATTCCCGCATATCCCCTAATCCCCTAACGGGGCACTCCCACGGATCCCGATAGGGTCGCGGTCAGCTGGGGGATTCAACCCCGATTACGAGCGGGGGCGGAATCCATAGCGTGTATTGCAGAACGCCGGTCAATCGGCGAAGGGGATTTGAAGGGGAGTCAATCATGGACCGGCTGATCCAATACATCATGGATTTGTTTGCCAACCCGGACGCGGCCCAGGCATTCGTTTTGGGTCCCGGGCAGGCTATGACTGACGCAGGCTTGGTCAACGTGGCTCCGGAGGAATTCGCCGCCGCGGTGGCCAGCGCCGTCCCGGGTGTGCCCCTCGGCCTGGGCGACCCGATCGGTGGGCTGCAGCAGGTGCTCACCGACCAGTACGGCTTCGCGCCGGGTTACGGCGGCTACGACCAGGCCTATGGCTACGACCAAGGCTATGGCGGCTATGACCCCGGATACGGCGGCTACGACGCCGGCTACGGGTACGGACCCGGCCTTGTCGGCGCGGTTGCTCAGGACGCAGGCGCTCTGGTGGGTGACGCGATCGCCCCGGTTGTCGACGGCGCCGGCGCTGCACTCGGCCTCGGTGGCGCGATCGTTGGAGACTTGGGTGGCGCGCTGCTCGGTGGCGTCAACGCCGGAATTTACGGCGGCGGTTACGGCGGGTTCGGCTTTCAGCCTGGTTGGGGCGGATTCGGTCCTGGCACTGGCGGCTTTGGTCCCGGTTTCGGACCCGGCCCGGATGGGGCCACGGCTGGGGTGACGGACGACCCGGATGGGGCCACGGCTGGGGTGACGGTCGGCCTGGGTTCGGACCCGGCTGCGGTCCCGATTGGGGCGGTACTGGCTGCGGCCCAGACTGGGGTGGGTTCCGGCCTGGCGTGGGTGGATTCGGCCACGGCACCGGCTTTGGTGGCGGTTTCGGTGGCGAATTTGGTTTGGGCGTCGGGCTCAATGCCGGCCTGGGACTCGGCGGTGGCTTCGGTGGACACTCCGGCTTTGGCTTGGCCAGTGAGGTCGGTCTGGGCGGTCGTGCCGGTATCGGTCTCGGTGGCGAGAGCGGCTTTGGTGGCCGTGCCGGTTTCGGTGAAGGTGTTGGGCTGCGGGCCGGTGGCGGATTTGAAGGCGGCGCTGGGTTGGGCAGTGGCGCGGGTCTTGGTGGTGAGGCTGGTCTCGGCGGTCGTGCCGCGGCCGGTGCGGGTGCCGGGTTCAACGGCGACTCGGGCGTTGGCGGCGGTGCTGGCCTAGGGGGTCACGGCGGTGTTGGTCTGAGGGGTGAAGCCGGTGCCGGCTTCGGTAGCCAGGTTGGTGGCGGCCTTGGTGCCGGTGCTGGCGTTGGTAGCCAGATCGGTGGTGGTTTCGCTGCGGGCGGTCAGGCTGGTCTGGGGGGCCAGGTTGGCGGCGGGTTGGGTGGCCAGGCGGCGCTGGCGAGCCAGGCAGGTTTCGGTGCCGGTGCCGGTGGCGGCTTCGGCGCTGGCGCTGGCGGCCAGGCTGGTGGCGGGTTCGGGGCTGGCGGTGGACTGGCCGGTAGCAGCAGCCTAGGCGTCCAGGCGGCGCTTGGGGGACAAGCCGGCGCTGGCTCCGGTAGCCAGGTCGGTGGCGGTTTCGTTGCCGGCGGTCAGGCTGGTTTGGGGGGCCAGGTTGGCGGCGGGTTGGGTGGCCAGGTTGGCGGCGGGTTGGGTGGCCAGGCGGCGCTGGCGAGCCAGGCAGGTTTCGGTGCCGGTGGCCAAGCTGGTCTTGGTGGGCAGGCTGGTGGCGGGTTCGGCGCTGGCGGGGGGTTGGCCGGTGGCGCCAACCTCGGCGGCCAGGCCGCTTTGGCGAGCCAGACAAGTTTCGGTGCCAGCAGCCAACTGGCGGGTGCAGGCAATGCCGGTGCAGCTGCCGGGGTGAGCGGTAATGCCGCGCTGGGCGCAAGCGGCCAGTCGGGATTGATCGCTAGCGAGGGCGCAGCTTTGAACGGTGCTGCCACTCCTCACGTGGGCGGCCCGCTCGGAGGTGTCGGTGTCGGCGGTCAAGGTGGTGCCGCGGCGGCAGGCGGCGCTGGTCTGGGCATCGGCGGGGCACGCACCGGCGGCTCGTTGAGCGGCGAGGGCGGGCTGGGCGGCCACGCGACTCCGCAATCCGCGAGCGTTGCCGGCGGCGCCGGGTTGGGCAGTCACGCAGAAGCCGGGGGGATCGGTGGCGCGGGCCTCGGCGGCCACGCCGAAGCTGGCGGCGGCGTCAACTCCGGAGCCGGCGTCGGCGGTGGTTTCCCGGGCGGAGGAGCTGACGGCGGCATCAACGCGGGTGCCGGCGGTGGAGCTCACGGCGGCATCCTCGGCCAGGAGGGCCCGACGCTCGGAGGCGGCGGCGGTGTCGCCGGCAACGGCGGCATCGGCGCGCACGGCCCGGCCGGACCCGCCGGACAGGGCCCGGTGATTCAGGGCGGCGGCGGCGCTGGAGCCGGCATAGGTGGTCACGCGACCCCGCCGTCGAACCCCGGCTCTGTCTTCCAGGGCGGAGGCGCCGGCGGCCACGGCAGCGCGGGCGGACCGGTAATCCACGAGCCCGCGCAGCAGGCACCGGTTCAACACTCGCCTGCCCCGGTTCAGCACTCGCCGGCTCCGGTCGAGCATTCGCCCGCCCCGGTTCAGCATTCGCCCGCGCCGGTTCAGCATTCGCCGGCTCCGGTCGAGCAGGCCCCGGCGCCGCACAGCCCGTCGGTGTTCGAAGGTACTCCGCACGCCCCGGCTCCCGTGCACGAACCCGCTCCAGTGCACGCACCCGCGCCCTCGCACGGAGGCGGCCCGCACGGGTAACGCGCGGACCTAGCGAACGGCGGGGATCTTTTGATCCCCGCCGATTCGCGCGCATACCGTAATCACAGATGCGAGAAAGTGGGGAACCGCGGTGACTCAGGCCAGTGATCCGAGGCGCGTCAGCGTGATCGTCGAGCTGATCGACCACACCATCGCCATCGCCGAACTCAACGAACGCAACGACCTCGCGCAGCGACTCGCCCGCGCCCGCGAGCGCATCACCGACCCGCAGATCCGGGTGGTCATCGCCGGGCAACTCAAACAGGGCAAGAGTCGGCTACTCAACTCGTTGCTCAACCTGCCGGTGGCGCGAGTCGGCGACGACGAGGCCACCGTGGTCATCACTGTCGTCAGCCATGGCGACCCGCCCTCGGCGCGGCTGATCGTGGCTGCCGGGCCCAACGGCGAGGCCGCGCCCATCGACATCCCGATCGACGAGATCAACACCGACCTGCGCCGGGCGCCGCAGGCCGGCAACCGCGAAGTGCTGCGCGTCGAGATTGGCGCGCCCAGCCCGCTGCTGCAGGGCGGGTTGGCGTTCGTCGACACCCCGGGCGTGGGCGGCCACGGGCAGCCGCACCTGTCGGCGACGCTCGGACTGCTGCCCAACGCGGACGCGCTGATCATGGTCAGCGACACCAGCCAGGAACTGACCGAACCGGAGATGTGGTTCATCCGCCAGGCGCACCGGATCTGCCCGGTTTCAGTGTTGGCCGCCACCAAAACTGACCTTTACCCGCATTGGCGCGACATCGTCGACGCCAACACCGCGCACCTGCAGCGCGCCGGCGTGCCGATACCGATCCTGCCGGTCTCGTCGCTGCTGCGCAGCCACGCCGTCACCCAGAACGACGCCGAACTCAACGAGGAATCCAACTTCCCGGCGATCGTCAAATTCCTCAGCGAGCGGGTACTCACCCGCGAGACCGACCGGGTACGCGACGAGGTTCTGCGCGATATCCGTTCGGCCGCAGAACAATTGACGATGGCTGCGGGCTCGGAACTCGCGGTGGTCAACGATCCCGCGCTTCGCGACCGACTCACTGACGACCTGGAGCGCCGCAAGCGTGACGCGCTGGACGCGCTGGAGCAGACTGCGCTGTGGCAGCAGGTGCTCAACGACGGATTCACCGACCTGAGCACCGACGTTGACCACGACATGCGGGCCCGGTTCCGGTCGCTCACCGAGGACATCGAGCGCCAGATCGATGCGTGCGATCCGACCCGTCATTGGGCCGAAATCGGTAGCGACGTCGAGGAAGCCGTTGCCACCGCTGTCGGGGACAACTTCGTGTGGGCCTACCAACGCGCCGAGCAGCTGGCCGACGACGTCGCCCGTTCGTTCGCGGCGGCGGGACTGGACACTGTGCTGACCCCCGAGCTGAGCCAACGCGCGATGGGCGAGGATTTCGGTCAGCTCAAGTCGGTGTCCGACCTGGAGTCCAAGCCGGCCGGCAAGGGCCAGAAAGTGGTCAGCGGGCTGCGTGGTTCGTACGGCGGCGTGGTGATGATCGGCATGTTGTCCTCGGTCGCGGGACTGGGGCTGTTCAACCCGCTGTCCATCGGCGCGGGACTGGTCCTGGGGCGCATGGCCTACAAGGAGGACAAGGAGAACCGGCTGCTGCGGGCGCGCGCCGAGGCGAAGACGAATGTGCGGCGCTTCGTCGACGACATCTCCTTCGTGGTGGGCAAGGAATCGCGCGACCGGCTCAAGATCATCCACCGCACGCTGCGCGATCACTACCGCGACATCGCCAGCGAGATTTCCCGATCGCTGAACGAATCGCTGCAGTCCACCATCGCCGCGGCGCACGTGGAAGAGGCCGAACGCGACAACAAGGTCCGCGAACTCGAGCGGCAGTTGAATATCTTGAACCAGGTCATCGACAATGTGGACAAACTGACGCCACAGGTGACCGTAGGACGGGTGTGAGCACTAGCGATCGAGTCCGTGCGATTTTGGGCGGGACCGTCCAGGCCTATCGTGGTGAGCCGGCGTTCCGGAACCGACCTGAAGTTTTCTACGAACTCGACCGCATCGGCGCGCGGCTGAACGAACCGATCCGCATCGCCCTGGCCGGCACGCTCAAGGCCGGAAAGTCCACCCTGCTGAATGCGCTGGTCGGTCAGGACATCGCCCCGACCGACGCCACCGAAGCCACCCGGATCGTGACGTGGTTCCGGCACGGTCCTACCCCAACGGTCACCGCAAACCATTGGGGTGGAAGGCATTCCAATGTGCCGATCAGTCACAGCTCGGGGTTGACGTTCGACCTCCGGGCGCTCAATCCCGCCGACGTGGCCGACCTCGACGTCGAGTGGCCCGCCGAAGAGTTGGTCGACACGACCATCATCGACACCCCGGGGACGTCGTCGCTGACGCGCGAGGCCTCCGAGCGCACGCTGCGGTTGCTGGTGCCGCCCGACGGGGTGCCGCGGGTGGACGCGGTGGTGTTCCTGCTGCGCACCCTCAACGCCGCAGATGTCGCTCTGCTCAAGCAGATTGGGCAACTCGTCGGCGGGTCCGCGGGCGCGCTGGGTATCGTCGGCGTGGCGTCACGAGCCGACGAGATCGGCGCCGGACGGATCGACGCGATGTTGTCGGCGGCCGATGTTGCGCAGCGATTCACCAAGGAGATGAATGAGACGGGCATCTGCCAAGCCGTTGTGCCGGTCTCGGGCCTGCTGGCGCTGACCGCGCGCACGCTGCGCCAAAGCGAGTTCATCGCCCTGCAGAAGCTCGCCGCGACCGACAAGACCGAACTCGGTAAGGCCATGCTGAGCGTGGACCGCTTCGTGCGCGTCGACAGCCCGCTGCCCGTCGACGCGGCGACCCGCGCCCAGCTGCTGGACCGGTTCGGCATGTTCGGCCTGCGGATCTCGCTGGCGGTGCTGGCCACCGGTGTCGCCGACGCGGCGGGCCTGGCCGACGAACTACTGGAGCGCAGTGGGCTGGTGGCGCTGCGCGAGGTCATCGATCAGCAATTCGCGCAACGCTCCGACATGCTCAAGGCGCACACCGCGCTGGTGTCACTGCGCAGGTTCGTCGAGGCGTTTCCGATCGTCGCGACGCCCTACGTCATCGCCGATATCGACCCGCTGCTGGCCGACACGCATGCGTTTGAGGAGCTGCGCCTGCTTAGCCAATTATCTTCTCGGCCAACGATGTTGAATCAGGAAGAAATCGCGTCGCTGCGCCGCATCATCGGCGGGTCCGGCACCCGCCCGGCCAGCCGGCTCGGTTTGGAGCCCAACGAGGGGCCGCGGGCCGCATTCGCCGCGGCGCAACGCTGGCGCCGCCGGGCCGAACATCCGCTCAACGACCCGTTCACCACCAAAGCCTGCCGGGCCGCGGTGCGCAGCGCCGAGGCCATGGTGGCTGACTTCGCCGCGCACGGCGCCAACATTCAGCCGCGTCAGTAGCGCCGCCACGGCCAGTGCGGCCTTTCCCGTTCGGTCGGCGGGGGCGGCGGCGTAAACGTCGTCGTCGGTGGCGGCGGGACCGTCGTGGTGGGCGCCGGCTGATAGGTCGTGGTGGGCGGCACCTCGGTTGTCGTCACGGGCGCTTCGGTGGTGGTGGTCGTCGTCGAGGGCGGTGGTGGGGGTGGCGCGGTCACCGTCTCGGTGGACTCGGTCACCGTCACGGTCTGCTCGGGCGGCGGGGCCGTCGGGTGACTCGGTGACGGCTGCACCGGGCTGGGGTTCTCCTCGCCCAGAGTCAGCGCCAGAATAATGGCGATCATGATGGCCGCGGCAGCAGCGGCAAGGCTCAAGACGACGGCGGTGCGCTTGTACCATGGCGGCGGGGCAGCGTAGGGATCGTCGTCTGCGTACTCGAAACCCATTGCGTCTCGGACATATTGGCCACTGCGCTCGGGGCCGGTGTAGGGGACGGGATCTTCCTCGTCTTCGTCCTCCGACCAGGCCAGGGGCCCCTCTTCTTCGATCCGGGCGCCGGGGATGGCTTGCGTCATGTCGGCCGGCACGGCCGGCGCCAATTGCGTGGCACCCTCGACGGGCGGAGTCGGCACCGCGCTCGCCGCCGGGTGTTGCTGTCCGAAGGCGGCCGCGCCGAGTGCGGCGGTGAACGCGGGCTGCGGGGCGGTGCGCACCGGAACACCGAGGCGTTCGGAAAGGCGGGTGGCGAGCAGCGGGATAGCGGCACCGCCGCCGACAGTGGCCACCACGGCCAGGTTCGACGCCGAAATCTCGTTGTGCCGCAAGATATTTTCGACGCCGGTGAGGAATTCGTCCAGCGGTCCGGAGAGCAGCTCCTCGAATTCGTTGCGGGACAGTTCGACATCCTCGCCGGTGACCGCCGGGACCGTGGTGACTGTCGCAGTCGACAGGGTTTCCTTCGCGGTGCGGTATTGGTCGAGCAGCCGGGCCAACGACCCCATCCGCGTCGTGCTGGCCACGCCGCCGGAGCTGTCGCTCGGAACGCTGTCGCGCATGCGGTCGAGGATGAGCTGGTCGATCCCGTCGCCGGAGAATTCGCGGTAGCGCACCGACGGGCCGATCTGCGCGAAGTCGGACCCGGCGTCGCTCAGCGTGACGGTGGTGCCGCCGGCGCCGAAGTCGCACAACGCGATGATGCCGTCGGTCGGAAAGTCCGGTTCAGCCCGCAGCGCGGTGAGCGCGGCGGTGGCGTCGGAGATCAGCGTCGGCGGAACGCCGCCGGGAGCCAGGCCCGGCTGGGCGAAGAATTCCTCGCGCAGCGCCGCGGACTGCTCCGGCGACCAATAGGCGGGGACCGCGATCGTGACCGGCGTCCCGTAGTCGACGGTGCGGGCCATCGCCTCGAGCGCTTCGACCGTCAGCGCATCACCGAGGTATTTCGTGCCGTCGGCCGCCACCAGCGGAGTTCGGTCGCCGACCCGTTCGACGAATCCGCGCATCACCAGGCCGGATTCGGCTGGGTTCGCACCTTCCTCCGGCAGGCCGACTTCCGATGTCCGCTGGTCAAACAGGGTAAGCACGGATCTGCGCATCACCGCGTCGCCCCCCGCGCGGGCAGCGACCAGATTGGCCATCCCGATGGACAACCCGAGCGACTCGGACATCTGGCATACCTCTGTGCTTTGTCGTAAATGTGGCTGTGGGTTGCCGCGAGTCTAGGTGGGAGCCGTTTTCACAGACCGGGTGGCAGCGTGATCTCGGTCGGCAGCCCCGGCAGCGCGGGCAGCGTGATCACCGACGGCAATTGGGGCAGCGGGTACGCCTCGCTTGATGGCGTGGTCGGCGTGGTGATGCTGGCCGACGGCAGCGAGTCCTCGGTGGACGCCGTTGGAGGGTCTGGAGACGTGGTGGTTGTCTGCTCGCTCGGTGCCGGCGGTGGCACGCTCGAGGTGCCCGACGGCCGGGCTGGTGTGGTGGTCGCGGTCACGGGGGTGGTTCCGGTGACCGGTTCCTGCGGTGGGGTGCCCTGCGCGAGCTGGATGATGCCCCAGACGATCAGCGCGATCAGAATCGCGATCAGGATGCCCCACCCGGCCAACGCAATTGGTTTGCGCCAGCCCGGAATCGGATCGTTGGGATCGGGCTCCGCGCCGTCGTGGTCGTCGTCTCCGTAGTGGATGTAGACGGTCGGGTCGTCGTCGACGAAATAGTCTGCCGGCGCGTGCCTTGCCATGGTCGCTGAGACTAGCGGCGTGGTGTCGGCCGAAGTGGGACCCACACGGGCGGGTTCCGATCGGCCGCCAAACGTTGACTTAATTGCAACCAACTCGTTAGGGCAATTGGGGGATGGTCGTCGGCAACCACGACGGCCAGTGATGCCGACGCGTGGGTTGCTGCTGGGTGGGCTGATGCGTCGGTCCCGGTTCGGGCGCCTCGGCGCTGCTGGTGGCTGGCCCCGTGGTCGTCGTTGTCGTCGGCGTCGACGACGGCGTGGCGGTCGCGACCGTCGTAGTGGTGGTCGACGGCGTGGTCGTAGTGGTCTTCGGGTTGCTGGTGGTGCCCTGGTCTCCGATCAGCTGGATGATGCCGTAGACGATCAGGGCAATCAGGATCAGAACGGACAGTCCCCAGAGGATCAGCCCCACCGGCCTGCGGTACCACGCGGTGGGCTCGGTCTGTTCGTCGAAAGGATCCAGCTGCGGCTCGACCGGGCCGTGCTGATCGGGGGCAGGTGACAGCGGCTCGTCGACCGGCGGGCCTTCGCCCCTGCCGACGTCTCGATACCGCGTCGGCTCGTTGTTGAAGTCATCCGGGGGCCCTGCCACGGCACCGATCGTACTGATCGGGCGTCAGAAAGTGTTGACCTTCTCGACGCTAACGAACATGCCGTGTCCGGTGTGGCCGTTGGTGAACTTGGTGCCGGCCTCGGACGCGTCGATCGTCCAGCCCTGCGCGTCGTAGGTCTTGTAGTCGATCGTGACGGTAGGGATGGCGCCCAGGTTGCCCAGAACCCACTGGACCGTGCCGCCGGAGGTGATGTGAATGCCGTTGGTGTGCTCACCATCCTGCATGGGTGAGTCGGTGAACGGCGCTTCGCATCCGACGCTGTCCTTGTTGATCTGGCAACGCGTGATGCCGGACTTGGTCTCGATGAAGACGTAGCCGTTCTGGTCGGGCGGCAGCGGAATCGCGCCGGCCGGTGCGGTCGGGTTCACCGGCGTTGTGGGTGGGATTCCGGTGGGGTTCGACGGCGCAGCGCTCGGCCTCCGCGTGGGAAATGCGGGTTCGTTCGGCCCGGCGCCCGGCGCGGCGACTGGTTTGCCCTCGATGACGGAAGTACATCCGTTAATCAGCATGGGACTGACCACCAACACGGGCGAAAACAGCAGCGATCCGCCGGCCAGACTCCACCGTGCCCTCTGCGATAACCGCACGCGTCGCTCCCGAAGATCTGAGATGTCAGACGTAGATTACGCACGGGATGGGGAAATATACTGCGGTGACACGCATTTGAAATGGCGCTGATAACAAAGTGTTATCAGGGGCCCGAGGGGGCTGTCGGTGAGCCCGAAGGTGAATGCATCATGGGGGAGTGCGGTTACCCGATTCGCCCCGCCACGTCGGAGTCTTGCTCGCCGCGGGCGCCGGGCGACGCTACGGCAAGCCAAAAGTCTTGGTGGAAGGCTGGCTTGAGATTGCGACCGGCGCGCTGCGCGACGGGGGCTGTACCGACGTCGTCCTGGTGTTGGGTGCCGCCGACGTCGCGGCACCGGCCGGCGTCACGGCGGTCACCGCGCCGCTCTGGTATCAGGGCCTCAGCGAGTCGGTACGCGCCGGCCTGGCCGAGGCCGACCGACTGCGCGCCGACGATGCCGTGTTGCACGTGATCGACACGCCCGACGTGGGCGCTGACGTCGTCGCACGGGTGCTTGGCCGTGTAACCGGAAGTGGTTTGGCGCGTGCATATTTCGGGGATCGTCCCGGGCATCCGGTGGTCATTGCGCGCCGGCACTGGCCCGATGTGCTGGCCCGGATATCCGGAGACCAAGGCGCCGGGTCGTATCTGCGGGGCCGCCACGACGTCGAGATCGTCGACTGCAGCGACCTTGCCGGCGGTCAGGACGTCGACGAGCCCGGCTAGGTCACAGCCCCAGCAGCTTCTCCGCGTTGCGGTGGCTGATGCGGGCCCGCTCGTCGTCGGTCAGCGGGAGCTTGTCCAGGAAGGCGCGGGCGATCTTCATCGACCCGAACGGGTAGTCGGCCGAAAAGGCCACGCGGTCAATGCCGACGTTGGCGACCAGGTTTGCGTAGGTCGCTTCGTCGTTGAAGTTGGCGAAGGTGTAGTGCACATTGCGCCGTAGGTAGGTGCTGACGGGGTGTTTGAGCCCGGTCAGTTCCGGCTTCAGCGTGGCGTCGAATCGCGGCAGCATGAACGACGTCGCCTCGCCCATGTGCCCGATGATGATCTGCAAGTCGGGGTAGCGGTCGAACACGCCACCGAGAATCAGTCGCAGCACGTGGGTGGCGGTGTTGATGTGCCAGCCCCACCCCACAGTGGCGAAGGCGAACGTGACTTCGGGGGAGAATCCCGCGTAGCTGGACTCGATGACGCCGGCCGGCGGAATCGTCGGATGCAGGTAGATCGGCGCGTTGAGCGCCGCCGCCCGATCGAGAACCGGCTCGAAATAAGGGTCGTCCAGATAGCGACCTTGACTGTGCCCGTTGATCACCGCGCCGAGAAAGCCGAGCTTGCGCAACGCCCGATCCAGTTCGTCGGCCGCCGCGTCCGGCGCACTGATCGGCACGCACGCGAATCCCGCCAACCGCTCCGGATATCGGGCGATCGCCGCTGCGAGTTCGTCGTTGCATTCGCGCGCCAGCGCAATGGCTTTCGGGCTCTCCAGCTGCTCGACGCCGGGCGCGGCCAGCGACAGCACCGCCAGATCGATTCCCGCCTCGTCCATGGCCGCGATACGGCTGTCGCCCAGATCGGCGATCGGTTCGATCACGCCCGCGCGCGACGCCAGCCAGCTACCCGGCCCGCGCAGGAAACCCATTGTGGCGTAATGCTCTTCGAGTGCGATGGTCCGCACTTGTGGTCCTTTAGCTCTCCAACACGCGGTTGGCGGCGGTCCAGTAGGGAAGTTCGTCGCGCTTGGCGGCCCAGCGAATCGTCTTGGTGTACCCGTATTCCGACAGGGTCTCCTCGGCATGTTCGCGCCCGAACCCGCTGTGACCGACCCCGCCGAAGCCGGTGCCGATGGCGATCCGGACATAGTTGTTGACGAAGACGGCGCCGGCCCGGATCTGCCGGCTCACCCGCAACGCGCGGTCGCCATCCTGGGTGAACACCGCCGCAACCAGTCCGAAGGGGGTGCTATTGGCGATCCGTACCGCCTCACCCTCTTCGCTGAAGGGAATCAGGGTGACGACCGGTCCGAAGATCTCTTCCCGCGCGACCCGCATCCGCGGAGTCACGTCGGTCAGCACCGTCGGTGATACGTAGAAGCCGTCGGCCAGGCGCGGGTCGTCGGGCAGCGGCGCCTGGGCGGCGATGCGTGCGCCTTCGGCCACACCGAGCTTGAGGTAGTCCAGCACCTGCTTCTGCTGCGCACGGGTGACCAGCGGCCCGACGTCGGTCGTGGGGTCGGCGCCGTCACCCACCTTCAGCTTGGTCACCGCTTTGCACAGCTTCGCGGCGAACTCGTCATAGATCTTGTCCTGCACCAGGATTCGCGAGGAAGCGGTGCACGCTTCGCCTTGGTTGAAGAAGCCACCATCGATGGCGGCCATCAGCGCCTCGTGCATGTTGGCGTCGTCGAAGACGATCAACGGGTTCTTTCCGCCGAGCTCCATCAGGGTGGGGGTTAGGCTGCAGGCGGCATTGCGCATCACCGCGGAACCCGTCCGGGGTGACCCGGTGAAAGAGACCTTGCCCACCAGTCGGTGTCCGGCGAGCGCGGCACCCACCTCGCCCTTGCCCGGCACGGCGTGCACTACGCGGTCCGGCAGCACCGACTGGATCAGTTCCACCATCCGCAACACGACCGAGGGCGTCTGCTCCGGTGGCTTCAACACGACGGCGTTACCGACGGCGATTGCTGGAGCGATCTTGCCGGCAGTGTGGATGGGCGGCCAGTTGAAGGGGACGATGGCCGCGATCACTCCGTACGGCTCCAGCGTGGTGACGTCGAGAACCGTGTCGTGGTCGCGCGTCTTGTTCGGTATGGCTTCCACAATGCTGGCGAAGAATTCGAAGATGGAGATCGCCGCTTCGAGGTCGAACTGGCGCGCCTGGATGATCGGCTTGCCCATTTCCCGTGACTCGAGCATCGCGAGTTCGTCCGTGTGGGCACGGATGATTTTGGCGATCTCGCGCAGGTAGGCGCCGCGCTCGCGGGCTGGGCGCTGCTTCCAGCGCAGGTGTGCGGCGTGGGCTTTGCGGACCGCCTGGTCGACCTCGTTGGGTCCGGCTCCCTGGACCACGGTGATGGTCCGGCCCGTTGCGGGGTTCTCGACGACGAACTGATCGTCGGTGGAGGGAGACGACCAGCGCGTTCTGGTCCGAGTCAGGGGGGAGCTTGCAGAGTCATTGGCACATCCAGCAAGGTCGGGGATGGGGGCGGTCGACGGGCGGTCAGCACGCTCGACCAGCTCGACGCTACGTTTGCCAGCAGCATCAGGGCCAACGACATGTTCTGATGGGTATTAGCACTTGCGGTGATAATGGCTGGGTGGAGCTCCGCCATCTTGAGTACTTCCTCGCCGTCGCGGACAACCGTAGCTTCACCGAGGCGGCAAAGAAGTTGCATGTCGTCCAATCGGGCGTGTCAGCGACGATCAAGGCCCTCGAGCGTGAACTCGGCGCGGACCTATTCGTGCGGGGCTCGGCGGGCGTCGAGCTGACTCCAGCGGGAGAGGAGCTGCGGCCCCGTGCCTGCGAAACCCTCGACGCCGCCCGCGCGGCCAAAGATGCCGTCAACGCCACCCGCGGCTCGGTGCGCGGCACTGTCACGGTGGGAATCCTGACGTCGATCAGCGTGATCGACATGCCCGCGGTGCTGTCCGAACTGCACACCCGGCATCCGGGAGTGACGGTTCACCTGCGCGCCGCCAGCGCCGGATCGGCCGGACTCGCCCGCCAGCTCCGCGATGGCGATCTCGACGTCGCTTTTCTCGTCTTCACCGGGCCGCCGCCGGCCGACCTGAACGCCCGGCTGGTTGCCGCCGTTCCGCTGCTGCTGGTCGTACCCGCTGATCATCCTCTGGCCCAACAGGATTCAGTCCCACTGGCCGAGCTAGAAGGGATGTCTTTCGTCGACAGCCCACCGGGATACGGGACCCGGACGGTGATCGACAACGCGTTCACCGCCGCGGGCGTCGAACGGACCGTCGCGGTGGAGGTCGCCGACCTGGGTACGGCCGCGACCTACATCCGCAACGGCCTGGGGATCGGGTTTCTGAGCTGGACGATCCTCGACGAGATCGACGACTTCGGCCTGGCCACACTGCGCGTCAGCGACTACGACCTGGAATGGCGATTGTTCGTCACCACATCCGCGGCCCGGTCGACCAGCGCGGCCACCCGCGCGGTGCTCGCATTGATCGAGGAGATCGCCGCGCGCTGAATTAACTTGCGAGGGCGATGTTCTCGTGTTTGGGGCAGCGCGGCCGCGGCCCCGTAGCCGTAGCGATCGATGACTTCGGCCCAGCGCTCGGTGATGAGCGCGCGCTGTTCGGTCGTTATCTCGTAGCGGTTCGTCCGGTAGGTCGCCTTCTCGTCCAGGTATCGCCGTAGCCGAGGCACGTACCGATCGAAGTCGCCCAGGTCCAGGTGCTCGTACATCTTGCGCAGCTGGCCCTCGGGATCGCCGATCAAATCCTCGTAGCGCAATTCGTAAAACCTTGACGGGTCAACGAGTTCGCGCCCTTCGTCCAGCTTTCGATGCAGGTCGAGGTAGTTGGACAGGACATTTTCATCCAGTCCCTCGAACTTCGGCCGTTGCAGCCCGTGGACGAGCGAGAACGCTTTGAACAGGTTGACGGTCGACGGGTAGACGACGTACGGATCCCGAACGATGTGGATGAACTTCGCCTGCGGAAATATCTCCAGCAGCACCTTGATCCGGAAGCTGTGAGTCGGACTTTTCAGGACGATCGCCTTGCGGCGGCGGAAGTACACCTGCTGGACGAACCGAAAGAAGGTCCGTTTCCACGTTTCCAGTTCTCGCGGAGTCAGCTTGTCCATGTCCAGGTACTGCTCGTCCTGGGTCGGCCGGTTCGGGAACGCGATGGTGAGGTACGGCGAGGGCAATCCCAGCATGCACCAGGCGAACTCGTCTTCTTGCGGGTGCGCCATGCTCATCTCCATGCTGTCCATGGCGCGATGCTTCGACGTCAGAAACTCCGCGAACCGGGCAAACCGCTGGGTCAGCAGAAAGTGGTTTGGCGCAATGCATTCGTAGGTTGTCGGACCGGTGTGACGGTCGTCGAGGACCATCATTTTGTGCAGCATCGTGGTGCCGCTGCGCCAGTGCCCGATGATGAAGATCGGCGCATCGCCGATCGCCGTGCTGGCGACTCGCCTGCCGAAGAGGACGTTCTGCCACATCCCCAGGAAAGAGTTCACGACGGACAGGAGCGTGTAGAGCACCACGTAATGCCAGCGGTCCAGTGCACGTCGAAACGGTTGCGGGCCAGCAGGCGCGTCCAGGCGGCGAAGTTACAACCGATCCACAGCGGCGCGGCCCACTCGTGCCACCACGCGAATCGCGACGTCGAGCCGGCGGCCTTCATCGCAGGTGGGCGCAACGCGGTGGGGTTGCGCGACGCGCAACGACGACCTCGCGAGCAGTCACGACGCTTCGCCCTTCTCGAGGACAACTGGAATACATGTTCAAGACAACGGTGACGCTACTGGTTAGTTGTCCTACGCATGCCTAATTAACAGAAACGTCATTTCCATGACATGTCGAATTCGAGATGGTGGCCGTATTGCCAGGTAGCTGACCGATCAACTGCTGGTGTGATCCGAGGATTGTCACCGAATGGCATTTGGCGGGACCAGACGGACACACACCTGATCGCCGGACGTCACCCTGTTCTTCAAGGACTGGGGTACCGGGCGGCCAATCGTGTTCAGCCATGGCTGGCCGTTGTCCTCCGATGACTGGGACAACCAGATGCTGTTCTTCTTGCAGCAAGATTTCCGGGTCGTTGCGCACGATCGGCGTGGCCACGGCGGGCCCACCCAAACCCGCGACGGCTATGACAGCGAAGACGACCAGATCGTGCCTTAAGTGGCCGCAGGCCCCAAGTCCGCAGCGTTGCGGACGAACGGAACCTTGAAGGCCTACAAGGGTTTTCCGCACAGCATGATCGCCACGCAGGCTGGCGTAGTCAATGCCGGCGTACTGGATTCATCAATTCCTGACCGCATGGTGCGCCGGGTTCACGAGCCGAACAGGGTCGATGCCAGCGCCCGGTAGCCGGGCATCGGGCTGGCTCCGTCAGCGGTCAGGATCTGGATTCCGATGTGGTCGGCGCCGGCCGCGAGGTGATCGCGCAGGCTCGATGCGATGCCCCGCGTGCTGCCGTGCGGAACCAGCGCGTCGATGAGTCGGTCGCTGCCCTCGCCCTCGAGGTCGGCGTCGGTGTAACCGTACCGGCGTAGGTTGTTGGTGTAATTACTCAGGCGCAAATACGGGTCGGATACGAAGGTGCGAGCGATCTTTCGGGCGGCCAGCGGATCGGGATCAAGCACCACGGTCTGCTCGGGCGCGACGACGACCTCGGGCCCGAGCATCGCGCGGGCTTCCCGGGTGTGTTCGGGCACTACCAGATAGGGATGGGTGCCGAGTGTGCGGTCCGCGGCCAACCGCAGGGCGCGTGGGCCCAGCGCGGCCAGGATCCGGCCGTCAGCGGGGACTCCGCCGGCATCCAGTCGATCGAGATAGTCGACCATCGTGGTGTACGGCGTGCGGTAGGTGGAGACTGCTTCGGGGTGACCGATGCCAACGCCGAGCAGGAGCCGATCACCATAGGTTGAGTTGAGCCTGCGGTAGGCCTTCGCGATGGCGGCGGCATCATTGGTCCACATGTTTACGATCGCGGTCGCGACGATAATCGAAGTGGTCGATTTTAGGATCTGTTCGACCGGGGCGAGGTCTTCGATCGAGGCGGTGCCCAGGCCGAGCCAGACGGTCGGGTAGCCCAATTGTTCTGCTTCGGTTGCGAATTCGGTGCGTGCGGCGTCGCCGTAGCCAGGGTGCAACCAGGCGCCGTACGCGCCGAGGCGCGTGCGTAGCGGCGCGATCATGATCCCGCCGGCACGATGCGCAGGTTCACGATGCGGTTGCCGCGAATGGCGAAGCTGTTGACCAGATCGACCTCGCCGCCGGGGAAGTTGCCCTCCAGGTGCAGGAACACGTCGTAGCGCCGCACACCGTCCGTTTCGCCGAGTGCCGTGAAACCGGTGATCGTTGACGTGTATTCGAAGGCGGAGTCCACGTCTTCGCGCCATCGCCGTATCTCGGCCCGGCCGGTTCGGTGTTTACCCTCGTCGAGGACACTGGCGTCGTCGCTGAAACACGCGACCACCGCCTCGACGTCGCGCCGCTCAGCCGCGGCCAGATAGTCCGAAAGGGCTTGGGGCATCGACTCTTCATTCATCTGCTTCTCCCCGGGTAGACTGACTTCTGAAACCGAAGTTAGTAACTTCTGATTTAGAAGTCAAGGTGGCGGAATGACTGAGAAGGTCCGGCTCGAGGACCGAGAGTGCCCACTGTCGGCGACGCTAGCGTTGGTCGGGGACTGGTGGACCTTGCTGGTCCTGCACGACGCCTTCGACGGCAATACCCGCTTCGACGAGTTCCAGGAGAACCTGGGGGTGTCGTCTAGTCTGCTGGCGGGGCGGTTGAAACGACTGGTCGAGGCGGGGATCTTCGAGCGTCGTCCTTATCAGACGAAACCCGTTCGGCACGAATATGTTTTGACCGAACTCGGTCGCACATTGCGCCCAGTGATCGTCGCGCTGGCCGCCTGGGGCAACTCGCGTCTGCAACCGGGCGCACGCAGCATGGTGCTTGTCGATGCGGACACCGGGGTGGAGGCCGAACCGGTTCTGGTCGATCGCATTTCGGGACGACGGGTCGACGGCCCCGACTTCGTTTTCACCGCAGGTCCGGCGGCGAGCAAGCCATTCCGGGACCGCTACGCTGGGCGACCCACTCCGGTCCGGGCCTGATCGGGCACTCACGCACACCACTCAACCGTTCGGGGATGCGATGCGAACCCGGGAAACCACCGGGGGTGGTGACGGAGTCATCTGAGTGTGAGTCCGCGGAGGCTTCTGCGCGAGGCGACACCGAGTTTGGTGAAGATATGGCCCAAGTGCCACTCGACGGTGCGCGGACTGAGGAATAGTTGGCCGGCGATCTCGGCGTTCGTATAACCGTCTCGTACCAGTGCGGCGATCTGGGTCTCTTGGGTCGTCAACCCGGTAGCGGCGCGAGGAGTGTGGGTGATGACCTTCTCACCGGTTGCGGTGAGCTCACGCCTGGCCCGGCGGGCGAACCCGTCTGCACCCATGTGCGTGAACAAGTCGTAGGCGGTGCGCAATTGTGTGCGGGCCTCGGAGCGGCGCTTCACCCGCCGCAGCCATTCGCCGTAGACGAGGTGGGTTCGGGCCAGGTATACGACGGCCGGACTGCGTTGCAGTTGGGCGAGGGCTTCACGGTAGAGCGCGTCCGCGTCGTCGTCCGTGCATACCAAAGCGGCAGAACGCGCTCCGATGCCCTTTGCGGTTCCGGTCGGGGACGCGTCAGTGCGGGCGGTCAGCCGTGCCAGCGCCTCGCGGGCGGCGGTGGAGTCCCCGCACCGGGACGCGGCCTCGACCAGTTCCGCCAACAGGTAACCGCAGATGCCGAGCTCGTCGTAATCCACCCCCCTGGACGCGGCGGTCAGGGCATCCTGAAACTGACCCAGCCCGATGTGCAAGATGGCCAAGGCATACAGGGCGGTGGCTGACTCAAAACCTTGGCCGACGTCTTGAGCCTCGCGCAATTTGTGCTCGACGTGCTCGCGGCATTGGTCCTCTTGTCCGCGGTAGGCAGCGAGGTAACAGTGGATGGGCGTGTCCGGCATTGCCCCGCCGGTGGTCGCAGTGACGATGGTGGCAGCCTCGCCCAGCAGCATCTCGGCGCGAACGAACTTTCCAGCGGTGACGGACATACCGGCCTCGGTGACCAGGGCCGGCGGCATCACGGAGAGCGCACCGGTGGCGCGCAGTGCGCGCGTTTGCCGGCTCACCAAGTGGTTGTAGCTGTCCTGATCGAAGAGATCCAGGCAGACCATGTAGGCGATCTCGTGCCAGCGTGGCTCTGCCGTGCCCGCAGCGTCTTCTTGCAGGAACTTCGTCACGGCACTTCGTAAGCGTGGTGCAGCCGCGGCGTGTCCGTCGCGCAATCGGAGGATCAATCCGCTTAGCAGATCGTCGATCGCATGGGGTGAGTGTGGTTCGGGTGGAGCGTCGCGGTGCGCGACTTGCGCGATGCGCGACGCGGTGTTGTGGGGGTCGGAAGCGAACCGCCCGACGAGGGCGGCGGCCGTCAACGCCTCGAGAAACGTCTCGCGGGACAGCGGCGCGTTCGTCTTGGACAGCCGCTGCGCCGCGGCCAATAACAATGGCGGAGCATCGTTGCCGCGCCTCGTCGCGAAGGTTAGGCGTGCGCGCAGCAATTCAGCTGTGGCGCCGATGCTCTCGTCGTCGCTGGAGTCGGTTGCCACGGCCAGCAGGTGGTCCGCGGCTTCTATCGAACCCGCCTCGAGTTTCGCCTGCGCAGCAGACAATGCCCGCCGAGCCCTAAGGTCGACGTCGACCGAGAGATGCGCGGCGCGTTCGATGAACGCCGCCGAGGCCGCAATGCCCCCGCGAGCACGTGCCCGTTCGGCTGAAAGCTCCAGCGCGTCGGCGACGTCCGCGTCAGGGCCGGCTGCGGCATGGGCGTGATGCCAGGCTCGATGGTCGGCCGAGGACTCTTCGGTGATGACCTCTGCCAGCGCGCCGTGTGCCCGACGGCGTTCGGCCAATGATGCGCTGCGATAGATGGCCGTCCGGATCAGCGGGTGCCGAAAGCGTATGCCGTTGTGGTCATTTACCAGTTCCGCCGCCTGGGCCGGGGTCACGGCATCGGGTGCAACGCCGAGTTTGGCCGCTGCTGCCCAGAGCCAGTCGGATCTGCCTGTCGGCTCACACGCGGCCAGCACGAGCAGTGTTCTTGTCGGCGCAGGGATCCCGCGAATCTGACGCAAGAAGCTCCGCTCGACCACACTGGCAGGGGGCGCTGCTTGAGCGATTCCGTATCCCCCGGCCAATTCGTTTTGACTCAACGCTTTCGGAATCTCCAGTAGCGCCAACGGATTTCCAGTGGCCTCCGAAATGATGTTCGCGAGCACCTGCTCGTCAAGCCGGCCGGGCAGGGTGGCTGCCAAGAGTGCGCGCGCATCGGCGGCACCGAGTCCGCGCAGCGTCAGCTCGGGCAGCCCCGCGAGCTCGCGGACCGTACTGGTGTCGCGGGTGGCGAAGATCATGGCCACCGGGTCGGCCACGATTCGGCGGGCGGCGATGGTAAGCATGTGCAACGACGCGGAATCCAGCCACTGTGCGTCATCGATGATGCACATGGTCGTCTGGTCCCCAGCCGCCTCACCGAGCAGGCCCAACAGTGCCAGCCCGACCAGTAGTGCGTCGGGCGGGTCACCTCCCCGAATTCCCAGCGCCACTCGTAAGGCATTGTGCTGTGGTTCGGATAATCGTTCCATGAATTGATGCAGCGGAGCGCACAGCTGTTGAAGGCTTCCGAAAGCGAGTTCGAGTTCGGACTCGGCACCGCTGATTCGGATGATGCGAATATCACCGGAGCGGGCCACGATGTCGTCAAGCAGGGCGGTCTTGCCGATGCCGGCCTCACCGCTCACGACAAGAGCGCCACCATGTCCCGCCCGCGCGTTCGCGACGAGCTTCGCAACGGCCGCTTGCTCCCTGCGCCGACCGATCAGCGGCCCGCTCGACACCCCCTAGAAGTTACCGTCGTCACCGCCGCCGGGCATGATGAGCGGCTTGTCCTTCCGCAACGCGTCGATCGTGGATCGGTCGAGATTGAGGGTGGCGCCGACGACTTCGGGTGGCGTAAGCGCGAGCCATTGGTTGGCCGATACGTCGGCGAAGTGGTCGCTGCGGAACAGTTCGAGCATCTGTACCGACTCGTCGCCGACGTTCTCGAAGTAATGACCCATCGCGCTGGGGACGTAAGCGACGTCGCCCGCGTAGTAGTCGAACGTTCTGGCTTTTCCGCTCGAGCCGAACACCGTCATGCGGGCATGTCCGGACACCCAGTATTGCCACTCGTCGTTGTCTGGGTGCCAATGCATTTCGCGCACCGCGCCCGGTGCGAGCTCGACCCACGCGGCGGCGATCGTCGAGGCCGCCGGAAAGTTATTGCTGTCGGCGATACGGATGCTGCCACCGGGCACTTCGATGGGATCCTGGGCCAGCAAGCGGTAGCTCATCGGCTCGGCGGTGCCATGCGGGGACTGCACGGCCGCGATGTCGTCGACCAGCGCGCCCGGCACCTCACCGGGAAAGATATAGCGGGTGTGGTCGATGTCGCCGGCCGTCGGGATGTCGTCGAACGCTGAGCGCGGGACCCCGAAGTTCTTGGCCAGGATGTGCTTGGGCGTGTGCGCGAACCAGTCTGTGACGAGGAAGGTTTCGTTCTCGGAGAAATTCCCGTCGTCGAACACCAAGAGGAATTCACAGTCCTCCAGTGCCTGGATCGAATGTGGGAAGCCGGCGCGGAAATTCCACAGATCGCCGCGGCCGATGTCGTCGATGAAGTTGCGGCCCTGCGGATCGATCGCGGCTATCCGAGCGCTACCGGCGAGCATGAAGGCCCACTCGGCCTCGCGGTGCCAATGCAATTCGCGGTAGGCGCCCGCCTTCAACCGCATGTTGACTCCGGCCAGGGTGGTGGCGACCGGCAATTCGCGCACCGTCGTCTCACGCGCCCAGCCTCCGTTCAACAGGCGGTTGTGTGATGCGGCGAAGGACCATTTGAGGTTGGGCAGGCTGCCGGCATCGGTGTCGGGGGAGCCGGGATTCTGCGCCCCGATCGGAACGTTGTCGGGACCGAGGACGGTGGCGCCCACTTCGCCGCGAATTGTCGGGGCGGCGTTGTCGGGCTCTGTTGTGGTCACAAGTTCCTCCGGAGGTTCTAGGGGACTGCTGGCCTGGCGTGCTGCAGTATTGGCGGCGCCGCACCGAGCCACCACGGTGGATCGGCGCAGCCCTCGACTGCCGCGCCGTCGGAGCGCATGAAATGGCGTTCGTCGCGGCCGGGTTGGTCGAAGTCGCCGTCGAGGGCGCGCAGGACCCAGTCGGCGCCGAACGCGAACACCTCGGCGGCCACGCCACCGAGCGGGTGAAACTGTCCTTCGTACACCCGCATCTCTTTGGGGGCGGTGATGCGTTCGTAAGTGGCGAGCGCGTTTTCCACCGGTGTCAGTTCGTCGAATTCGCCGATGCCCAGCAGCACGGGTCTGGTGATGCGGGCGACGAGGTCGCCCAACGGCATTCGCGCCTTGAGGTCGCGATCGAATGCGTCTTCGTCGGTGTACCCCGCCATGTACATGTAGTTGTTTTTGAAGCTGGGCTGGGCGGCCTCGAAGATCGTCTCGAAATCAGCGGACACCGCCTCGAACGTCGCGGCGGCCCGAAGCAGAGTGTCAGGGGACGCGATCGCTCGCAGTGCCCAGTAACCGCTCATGCTGATGCCGAGCATCCCGATCCGTGCGGAGTCGACCTGCGGTAGCCCAGCCAGGTAGGCGGCGTAGGTCTCGATGGCGCGTTCGTAGTTGTCCAGTCCGACGGTGAGTCCCTGCGACCGCGTTTGGCCCTGGCCTGGCCCCTCGATCGACAGCACAACCACCCCGCGGCTGGTGTAGAACCGTTCGGCGGCCAGGATGTAGTCCTCTTTGATCATGTCCATCCCGGGGCCGAGGATGACCGCGGGCGCGTCGCGTACATCCCTGGCGGGGAGATGCAGCAGCCCGAACAATGTCTTGCCGTCGAAGGCGAGTTCGACTCGGCGCAAACGGTTTTCGTGCAACTCGGCCAGGCGGTCGACGCAGTGGTCGCACCGCTCCCGTAACCGCGCTTTGCGGGCGTTCGCGCTGTCGAAGATGGAGTACTGAGCACGGCCGTACATCACCGCCGCCCGCAGATACAGATCCGACGCGGTCCTTCGGTAGCCATGCTCGTCATGGTGGCGAGCCCGAGTCTCGGCTTGGCCGGCGATCTGCGCCCATGCCTTGGGCAGCATGGCACCGCTTTGGACGAGTGCGAACACCTTGTCAAAGTCCGTATGGTCGTGGCCCAGCAGCTCCAGGGTGCCCTTACCGCCGGGATGCAGGGCGTCGAATCCGCCTTGCGCCAAGGCGATGTCGAGCGACCAGCCCTGTCCTCTAGAACGCGTTGTCATGTGGCTCCGATCCTTCAGGGCAGGTGGTACAGCGTCTTGACGCTGTCGTGCAGCTTGCGGGCCAGCGGTGGCGATTCGTATGCGGCGGTGACGACTTCGACATACGCGGCGCTGTCGACTTGGGAGGCGGTGTGCAGGGCGGCGTCGAGTTCGCCCAGGGTGGTGACCCGGGCGGTGAACCAGCCCTCGCAGCCGAGCGCGTGCGGCAGTTCAGCGTAGTTCCAAGGGGCTACGTCGTTGTAGGCGGTCTCCGGGTCCTTGCATAGCAGGCGCTCGATCAGATATCCGGTGTTGTTGAGTACGAATATGATTGGCTTCAGGCCCAGTCGGTGGAACTGGCAGATCTCCTGGGCCGTCAACTGGTGAGAACCTTCTCCGGTGATCAGGAGCAACCGTCGGCCGGGTTCGGCGACCGCGGCGCCGAGGGCCGCCGGGGTGGCCCAGCCGATGGCACCCCACAAGGTCTGGTTGTAGAACCGTGCGCCGCGGGGAAGCCGTCCAAACGCCAAACCCATTGAGCACGTGCCGGTTTCCGCGATCACTATGTCGTCGGGCGCGATGAAGTCGATCCATCGCGGATAGAGCTGGTCGGCGGTGATCGCCGCGTCGGTGGTGCAGTCAAGGCTGGGCGGTGCGCCAAGCGGGATGCTCGCGGGTGCATGCTTTTGCAGGCGGCGCTCGATGACTTCCATCAAGATGTCGGCCATCTCGACGTCCTGGAAGACCGTCGCACCCACCCGGGTGTGGTGCAGGCCGATGTCGATGGTGCGGGCCGGGTCGAGCCTCGCGGTGAAGGCGCCGGTGTTGAAATCGGTCTGCAGTGTGCCGATCAGCATGACCACATCGGCGGACTCGACGAATGCTCGAACGCCCTCGTCCATCAACCGGCCGTCGTACATGCCGATGTAGTTGGGGTGGTCCTCGTCGATGACCGATTTGTCCGCGAACATGGTCGCAAACGGCAGTTCGGCTCTCTCGATCAGCTGCATCACCGCAGCGGTGACGCCAAGACGGTCGCTCAGCAGGCCAGGCAGCGCGCACGCCGTCGAGGCCGTATTCAAGGCCTGCGCCACGGCGTCCGCCGCCGCTGTCAGTGCCCCCCGGTCGCTGGCGGGGCGGGGCAGCGGGTCAGACGATGCCATGACCGGTTTGTCGACGACATCCGAGGGGAAGGCCAGGTAGACCGGGCGGCGGTCGTAGAGCGCGGCGGCGATCAAACGCTCGGTCTCGGCCACCGCGTTGGCGGGCGTGATGATCGCGCTGGCCGCGGTGACCGCGTCAGCCATGCCCTTGAACAAGCCGAACTCGCCGTTGCCGAGCGTGTGGTGCACGAGGGCGCGGTCCGCCTGCGCGCTCCGGTTCGGCATGCCGGTCAGGTGGAACACCGGCAGTCGCTCGGCGTACGCACCTGCCACCGCGCCGATGGCCGCGAGTTCGCCCACCCCATAGGTGGTGGTCAGCGCGCCGACCCCCGTATGCGCGCGTATCCGTCGGCGGCGTAGCCGGCGTTGAGCTCGTTGCAGCAGCCGATCCAATTGACATCGGGGTGCGCGACGATCGCGTCGTGGACCGGGAACGCGTAATCGCCCGGGACCCCGAAGATGTCGGAGACGCCGATCTGGTGCAGCCGCGCCAGCACGTAGCCGATCACCGTTGGTGTCTGTTTCATTTTTGTCTCCCATCGCTGGGGGAGAGTTTCCCACCGCAACGACGCGCACTAACCCGTGAAACCCCCCGGAACCTGACACCCCGAGCGTGGGGCCAATGCAGGGTTACGACCTGCGGCGATCGGTCAACCCGCAGGCGGGCTTCCTGGGCGACGTCCTGCCTGGTGCAGAGGCTGGTGACGTCCGGAAAAGAATTCTCTAGGCCCGCGGGAACAAGGTCGTGGCATCGATCGTTAGGATCATCGACAAGTTGAGTGATCCAGACTCAAGCCTAGGTTGACAGACCGACGCTCCGAGGGGCAGGCTTGAGCGGGGTTCACTCAGTATAGTGGCACCAAAGAAGCTCTACACTATGAGGAGGAATCACTATGGCTCGTGCGGTCGGTATCGACCTCGGGACCACCAACTCCGTCGTCGCAGTCTTGGAAGGCGGCGACCCCGTCGTCGTCGCCAACTCCGAGGGCTCACGCACCACCCCGTCCATCGTCGCCTTCGCGCGCAACGGTGAGGTGCTCGTCGGCCAGCCCGCCAAGAACCAGGCGGTCACCAACGTCGACCGCACGATCCGTTCGGTCAAGCGGCACATGGGCACCGACTGGTCCATCGAGATCGACGACAAGAAATACACCGCTCAGGAGATCAGCGCCCGCGTGCTGATGAAGCTGAAGCGCGACGCCGAGGCCTATCTGGGCGAGGACGTCACCGACGCGGTCGTCACCGTGCCCGCGTACTTCAACGACGCCCAGCGTCAGGCCACCAAGGAAGCCGGCCAGATCGCCGGCCTCAACGTGCTGCGCATCGTCAACGAGCCGACCGCGGCCGCACTGGCCTACGGCCTGGACAAGGGCGAGAAGGAACAGACCATCCTGGTCTTCGACCTCGGCGGCGGCACCTTCGACGTCTCGCTGCTCGAGATCGGCGAGGGCGTGGTCGAGGTTCGCGCCACCAGTGGTGACAACCACCTCGGTGGGGACGACTGGGATGACCGTGTCGTCGAGTGGCTCGTCGACAAGTTCAAGGGCACCAGCGGAATTGACCTGACCAAGGACAAGATGGCGATGCAGCGGCTGCGTGAGGCCGCCGAGAAGGCCAAGATCGAGCTCTCGAGTTCGCAGAGCACCTCGATCAACCTGCCTTACATCACCGTCGACGCGGACAAGAACCCGTTGTTCCTCGACGAGCAGCTGACCCGCGCCGAATTCCAGCGCATCACACAGGATCTGCTCGACCGCACGCGTCAGCCGTTCCAGTCGGTGATCAAAGACGCCGGCATCTCGGTGTCCGAGATCGACCACGTGGTCCTGGTGGGCGGTTCCACCCGGATGCCCGCGGTGACCGACCTGGTCAAGGAGCTCACTGGCGGCAAAGAACCCAACAAGGGTGTCAACCCCGACGAGGTCGTGGCCGTGGGTGCCGCGCTACAGGCGGGTGTCCTCAAGGGTGAGGTGAAAGACGTTCTGCTGCTTGATGTCACACCGCTGAGCCTTGGTATCGAGACCAAGGGAGGCGTGATGACCAAGCTGATCGAGCGCAACACCACGATCCCGACCAAGCGGTCGGAGACCTTCACCACGGCCGACGACAACCAGCCGTCGGTGCAGATTCAGGTCTTCCAGGGTGAGCGCGAAATCGCCTCGCACAACAAACTGCTCGGCTCGTTCGAGCTGACCGGTATCCCGCCGGCGCCGCGCGGTGTCCCGCAGATCGAGGTCACCTTCGACATCGACGCCAACGGCATCGTGCACGTCACGGCCAAGGACAAGGGCACCGGCAAGGAGAACACGATCAAAATCCAGGAGGGCTCCGGCCTGTCCAAGGAGGAGATCGACCGGATGATCAAGGACGCCGAGGCGCACGCCGAGGAGGACCGCAAGCGTCGCGAAGAGGCCGACGTCCGCAACCAGGCCGAGTCGCTGGTCTACCAGACGGAGAAGTTCGTCAAGGAGCAGCGCGAAGCCGAGGGCGGGTCGCAGGTTCCCGAGGAGACGCTGACCAAGGTCGACGGCGCGATCGCCGAGGCCAAGTCGGCTCTGGGCGGCACCGACATCTCCGCGATCAAGACGGCGATGGAGAAGCTGGGCCAGGAGTCTCAGGCGCTGGGTCAGGCGATCTACGAAGCCACTCAGGCGGCCGGCGGACAGCCCGGCGGCACCGAGTCCGGCGGCTCATCCGGCTCCACTGATGATGTCGTGGACGCGGAGGTGGTCGACGACGACCGGGAGTCCAAGTGACCGAAGGCAATCCGCAGGAACAGGTAACTGTCACCGACAAGCGGCGGATTGATCCCGAGACCGGAGAAGTCCGAAACGTCCCTCCCGGCCCCCAAACTGGGGCGCCGGGCGGGACGGCCTCCGGGTCGTTCTCCGGCGAAACGCCGGAGGAGGCAGGCAAGGCCGCCGAGCTGCTTGCCGATCTGCAGCGGGTGCAGGCCGATTTCGCCAACTATCGCAAGCGTGCCCTGCGCGATCAGCAGGCCGCGGCGGATCGGGCCAAGGCCACCGTTGTCAGTCAATTGCTGGGTGTGATCGACGATCTCGACCGCGCGCGCAAGCACGGTGACCTCGAATCGGGCCCGCTGAAGTCGGTGGCCGACAAGCTGATGGGCGCGCTGACCGGACTGGGTCTGGTGGCGTTCGGCGCCGAGGGCGAGGATTTCGACCCGGTGTTGCACGAAGCCGTTCAGCACGAGGGTGATGGCGGCGAAGGCTCAAAACCGGTGATCGGCACCGTTATGCGCGAGGGCTACAAACTGGGCGAAAACGTTTTGCGTCACGCCCTGGTTGGTGTCGTCGACACGGTCGCGGGCGACAGCGAAGCGGCTGCCGTGCCCGAGCCGGCTAAAACCGAACCGGCCGACACGAACGATAACGCCGACACCTCAGGTGAATAAGGCACAGAATCAGCACAACAGGAATAGCGAAAGGTGAGAGGAGGTGACGCGACATGGCCCAGCGTGAGTGGGTCGAGAAGGACTTCTACAAGGAGCTTGGCGTCTCCTCCGACGCCAGCTCCGAAGAGATAAAGCGCGCGTACCGCAAGTTGGCGCGCGACCTGCATCCCGATGCGAATCCCGACAACCCCGCCGCCGGTGAACGGTTCAAAGCGGTGTCGGAGGCATACAACGTGCTCTCGGATGCGACCAAGCGCAAGGAGTATGACGAAACCCGTCGGCTCTTCGCCGGTGGTGGGCTTGGCGGTCGACGGTTCGACACGGGCGGCTTCGGTGGCTTCAACGTGGGCGGCTATGGCTCTGATGGCGCCGAGTTCAATCTCAACGATTTGTTCGACGCCGCCGGCCGCAGCGGGGGTACCAACATCGGCGACCTGTTCGGTGGCTTGTTCGGACGCGGCGCGGGCGCTCGTCCCAGCCGGCCCCGGCGCGGCAACGATCTGGAAACCGAGACGGAGCTGGATTTCGTCGAGGCCGCCAATGGCGTCGCGATGCCGCTGCGGCTAACCAGCCCGGCGCCTTGCACGAATTGCCATGGCAGCGGGGCACGTCCGGGCACCAGCCCGAAGGTGTGCCCCACCTGTAACGGCGCGGGTGTGGTCAGCAGCAACCAGGGTGCGTTCGGATTCTCCGAGCCCTGCACCGACTGCCGGGGTAGCGGCTCGATCATCGAGCACCCTTGCGACGAGTGCAAGGGCACCGGCGTCACCACCCGTACCCGCACCATCAACGTGCGGATCCCGCCCGGCGTCGAAGACGGACAACGGATCCGGCTGCCCGGGCAGGGCGAAGCCGGGCTGCGCGGTGCGCCATCGGGCGATCTGTACGTGACCGTCCATGTGCGGCCGGACAAGATATTCAGCCGCGACGGCGACGACCTCACCGTGACGGTTCCGGTCAGCTTCAGCGAATTGGCTTTGGGTTCAACGCTTTCGGTTCCCACGCTGGACGGTAAGGTCGGCGTGCGGGTACCCAAGGGTACGGCCGACGGCCGGATCCTGCGGGTGCGCGGACGCGGTGTGCCTAAGCGCACCGGCGGCAGCGGAGACTTGCTGGTCACCGTGAAAGTCGCTGTGCCGCCGAACCTGGAAGGCGCCGCTCAGGAGGCCCTGGAGGCCTATGCGGAGGCCGAACGCTCCAGTGGGTTCAATCCGCGGGCCGGATGGGCGGGTAATCGCTGATGGCGAAAAACTCCAAGCGAGACGAAGCCCGGACCTTCTTGATCTCGGTGGCGGCCGAACTGGCCGGCATGCATGCACAGACCCTGCGCACCTACGACCGCCTCGGGCTGGTCATCCCGAGCCGCACTTCCGGTGGCGGAAGGCGCTATTCGCAGCACGATGTGGATCTGCTGCGCGAGGTGCAGCGTCTATCGCAGGACGAGGGTGTCAACCTCGCCGGCATCAAGCGCATCATCGAGCTGACGAATCAGGTCGAGGCGCTGCAGTCGCGGTTGAAGGAAATGACCGAGGAGATCGCGATGTTGCGCGCCAATCAGCGCCGTGACGTCGCGGTGGTACCCAAGAGCACGGCCCTGGTGGTGTGGAAGCCCCGCCGACCGTCCCGCGATCAGGGGTAACCGCTCATTGGTCGGGACGGTCGCTAGGCCCGAATCGAGAACACCGCGACGGCCGGTTCACCCGGACGCGCCGTGGGGTAGTTGCCCCGGCTGAGCGCATCGGTCGGCGCGGTCATCGGTTCGAAGCAGACCACGTCCTCGGCGGGCGGCGCGAAGATCTGGGTCGCCGAATAGCCCTGCTCGAAGTGGACCTCCAGGCGCCGTCCGCCGCCGGACACCGCGAACACCGCGCCATCAGCCACCTGGTCGTAAGCGTCGTCAAAAGTGTTGTCGCCCAACGGTTCCTTCATGGCCGGCTGCTCCGAAAACCCGCCGGTGGGCAGTCCCCGTTGGTCGAGGGCTAAATGCCGCAATGGCGGCGCCTCAATGATCCATTCGCTGCGTGGCACGTCGGGCGCGCGCAGATACGGGTGAAAGCCGAAGCACAGCGGGACCGCGGTGTCGCCGGTCGCGGTGACGGTGGTGCGCACCGTCAGCGTCCGGTCGGCCAGCCGCACCGACACCGTCAGCAGATGCGGGTACGGGAAGCTGGCCAGCAGCCGTGGCTGCGCACCGAAGTCCACCTCGGCGGTCAGCTCGTTGGCCGACTCCGTCACCACCCGCCAACCCGGATAAGCCGCAAACGTGCCGTGGATGGGCAGGCCGTTGGGGTCCGCCCGCACCCCGTTTTCACCCGGCGTCAACTCGACGGTCACATTCTCGGCCGTATACGTGTTGGCGCCCAAGCGATTTGCCCAGGGATACAGAATCGGTATGCCCATCGTCTTGCCGGCTTCGATATAGGCGTCCAGCCCGCGCCGCTGACCGAGCAACTCGACACCATCGTCGATCAGCGAGGTACCGATCATGCCCGCTTCCGGCACGAACCGTGCGGTCAACGACGACGCGGGATCGCGCAGGGTCACGAAGTGCACGGGGTGAGCCTAACGGCTCAACGGGTCGTGCTGAATGCGCTCCGGTGGGGCGCCTTTGGCGATCAGCGCGGCCTTGGTCGCCTGGACCATCTTCGGCCCGCCGCAGACGAGGATCTGCCGGTCGCCCCAACCGCCGTATTTGGTTACCACGTCCGGCAACTGACCGATCTGGTGGACGTGCAGCCCGCGCGGTGGCGTGACGTCCGGGTAGTCGGCGGCCCAGGCGGGGTCGCTGTTGTATTCGGACACCGGCGAGACCGACAGCCAGGGGTTGTGCGCGGCGACGTGCCACAGCGTCGGCAGGTCGTAGAGCTCACAACGGTAGCGCGCGCCGAAGAAGAGGTGCACTCGTGGGTTCTCCGCGAAGCGGGACAGGTCCATGATCAGCGACCGCAGCGGCGCCAAACCGGTGCTGCCGGCCACCATCAGCACGTCGGCGCCGGTGCGGTCCACCTGCAGGCCACCATGCGGGCTGGACAACCGCCATCGGTCGCCCATTCGGCTTTCGTTGACGATCGCGGTGCTGACCAGGCCGCCGGGGACCTGGCGGACGTGAAACTCGATCCCGCCGTCGGGCTCGGCCGGAATGGACGGGCTCAGGAAGCGCCACCGTCGCGGGCATTGCGGGATCTGGACGTTGACGTACTGACCGGGGTGGTAGTGCATCGGCCGGTCCAGTCGCAGCCGAACCACCGCGAGGTCGCGGGACACCCGTTGGTGCTCGATAACGGTGCCGTCCCACCAGGCGGGTCCCTCTTCGGCATCGGCGGCGCCGGCCATCACCCCGGTGATCAGGTTGAGCGACTCAGTGGCGGCCTCGTCGACGGCGTCGGTCCAGTGCCGGCCCAACTGGGTGCGCAGCGTGGTGTACAACGCGCGCCGGCAGGACTCGTAATGACTTGGCAGCACACCGTATTTACGGTGATCCCGGCCAAGCTGGGCGAAAAATGCTACCGGCTCGGCAGCGCGCTGCTCCACCAGCTGGACGTAGACCCAGTGCAGGGCGTGACCGAAAGCGGTTCGCTGAGCTTCCATTTCGGGCGGGAACAGGTCGCGCACCGCGACGTCGAGGGCGAACCAGTGCGTGTAGAAGCGATGGACGAGTTCGCTGCCGGCGACCGGGTCGTCCGGTGCGAGGGCGTCGCGCAGCACCCGCAACGCCTCGGAGTCCTCTAAGCCCACGGGGCCCGATTCTAAGCTCGCCCAGGCAGATCAGCCCTGCCCGACGGTGTTCGACCTTCCGGTGTTGGCGACGTTCGGCGAACCCCAGTGGTAGGTGACGACGTTGTCCGTGCCCGCGGTGCTGATCGCGTCCGTGCTGTCGATCGTCACGCGATTCCCCTTGCCGGCGACGCTGACACTGGTGCAGTGACCCGTGACGGTGATCGTGTTGTCCACCCCGCTCACCGACAGATAGCCGCCGTTGCAGGGGATTGTCTTTGCGGTGCCGGACCCGCTGACCTGCAAGGTGCCCGCGCCGGGGACCTTGGTGGGCAGGTCGTCGGTCGCGAGGTCGGTGCGGATCCCGGTCACCGTCAGACCGGCCAGGACCAGCCAGCCGATCACGAGACCCAACCAGCAGGCCATCCCCGCCCGCAGCCGAGGCCGCAGCGTGCCGGCCCAGTTGCCGCTCTCGTCGCGGTCGAGGTCATAGGCGAAGGCGGTCACGCACCGCGCCCGGGTGGGATCGCGCTCGTCGGCCAGGATCACCCCGTCGGTGTATTCCCGCCCGTGCACCACGAGCTCTCCCTGGTGATCGTCGAGCGTGTAGGACACCTTCGTCTTGATGTTGGGGCCGCTGACGCGCCCGCGCGTGACCGTCCAGCCGTGCGCCATCGGTAGTCGGGCATTGAAACGCGTTGCACACGAAAGTATTTCAGTTCCGGTGACGGTTGCGACCCGGCCCCACTGGAGCAGTCCGATTCGCACCCGCGCGCCCAGCAGGTGCACGGCGTAGATCCCGGCCAGCGTGAGTACCGCCGCCGCGGCGAACGCCTTGGGCAGTTGGATCCATAGCGCGACGGGTGCGATCGCGACCACGAACAGTGTCCAGACGTACCGCCAGCGAAACGGCAGCAGCTCGGCCAGCCGGAAGGCGACCGGAATTCTGCGCGGCGGCGGCGCGAGGCCGTAATACGTCTGTTTCATGGACCAAAGACCTCTATCGGATCGGGTGAAAAAAACTTAAACTTGAGCGGAGCAGACTCAATATTGACGACGTTGAACAAGCGGACGAGCATTTTCCCGATACCCGAACGGAGGCGTCGTGGACTCTTTCAACCCGACAACCAAGACGCAAGCGGCCCTGACGTCAGCCCTGCAGGCCGCCAGCGCTGCCGGTAACCCCGAGATCAGGCCGGCTCACCTGCTGTTGGCGCTGCTGACGCAGAACGACGGGATCGCCGCACCGCTGCTGGAGGCTGTCGGCGTCGAGCCCGCGACCATTCGCACCGAGACCCAGCGTCTGCTCGAGCGGCTGCCCCAAGCCAGTGGGTCCAGCTCGCAACCGCAGCTGTCCCGCGAATCGCTGGCCGCGATCACCACGGCCCAGCAGCTGGCCACCGAGATGGACGACGAATACGTCTCCACCGAACACCTGATGGTGGGCCTGGCCACCGGAGACTCCGACGTCGCCAAACTGCTCACCGGGCACGGCGCGTCGCCTCAAGCTTTAAGGGAGGCGTTCGTCAAGGTCCGTGGCAGCGCCCGGGTCACCAGTGCCGATCCGGAGGCCACCTACCAGGCGCTGGAGAAATACTCCACCGACCTGACCGAGCGCGCCCGTGAGGGCAAACTCGATCCGGTCATAGGCCGCGACAACGAGATTCGCCGCGTCGTGCAAGTGCTCTCCCGTCGCACCAAGAACAACCCGGTGCTGATCGGCGAGCCCGGCGTCGGCAAGACCGCGATCGTCGAGGGCCTGGCCCAGCGCATCGTGGCCGGCGACGTGCCCGAGAGTCTGCGCGACAAGACCGTCGTCAGCCTGGACATGGGTTCGATGGTGGCCGGCGCGAAGTACCGAGGCGAGTTCGAGGAGCGTCTCAAGGCCGTGCTCGACGACATCAAGAACTCGGCCGGGCAGATCATCACGTTCATCGACGAGTTGCACACGATCGTTGGCGCCGGTGCGACCGGCGAGGGCGCCATGGATGCCGGCAACATGATCAAGCCGATGCTGGCCCGCGGCGAGCTGCGCCTCGTCGGTGCCACCACGCTCGACGAGTACCGCAAGTACATCGAGAAGGACGCCGCGCTGGAGCGCCGCTTCCAGCAGGTGCTGGTCGGCGAGCCGTCGGTCGAGGACACCGTCGGCATCCTGCGCGGGCTGAAGGACCGCTACGAGGTGCACCACGGGGTGCGGATCACCGACTCCGCGCTGGTGGCCGCGGCCACGTTGAGCGACCGCTACATCACCGCGCGCTTCCTGCCGGACAAGGCCATCGACCTGGTCGACGAGGCCGCGTCGCGGTTGAAGATGGAGATCGATTCGCGGCCCGTCGAGATCGACGAGGTCGAGCGCCTGGTGCGTCGCCTCGAGATCGAAGAGATGGCGCTGGAGAAGGAAGAGGACGAGGCGTCCAAGGAGCGGCTGGAAAAGCTGCGCGCCGAGCTGGCCGACCAGAAGGAAAAGCTCGCCGAGCTGACCACCCGGTGGCAGAACGAGAAGAACGCCATCGATGTCGTCCGCGAACTCAAGGAACAGCTGGACACGCTGCGCGGGGAGTCCGAGCGCGCCGAGCGCGACGGCGACCTGGCCAAGGCGGCCGAGCTGCGCTACGGGCGCATTCCCGAGGTGGAGAAGAAGCTCGACGCCGCGCTGCCGCAGGCCGAGGCCCGCGAGAACGTGATGCTCAAGGAGGAGGTCGGGCCCGACGACATCGCCGACGTGGTGTCGGCGTGGACCGGCATCCCGGCCGGCCGCATGCTGGAAGGCGAGACCGCCAAGCTGCTGCGGATGGAAGACGAGCTGGGCAAGCGCGTGGTCGGACAGAAGAAGGCCGTGCAGGCCGTGTCCGACGCGGTGCGTCGCAGCCGCGCCGGGGTCGCGGACCCGAACCGGCCCACGGGTTCATTCATGTTCCTGGGCCCGACCGGTGTCGGTAAGACCGAGCTCGCCAAGGCGCTGGCCGACTTCCTGTTCGACGACGACCGGGCGATGGTCCGCATCGACATGAGCGAGTACGGCGAGAAGCACTCGGTGGCCCGGTTGGTCGGTGCGCCTCCCGGCTACATCGGCTACGACCAGGGTGGTCAGCTGACCGAGGCGGTGCGTCGGCGCCCCTACACCGTCGTGCTGTTCGACGAGGTCGAGAAGGCCCACCCGGACGTGTTCGACGTGCTGTTGCAGGTGCTCGACGAGGGCCGGCTCACCGACGGCCAGGGGCGCACGGTCGACTTCCGCAACACGATCCTGATCCTGACGTCCAACCTCGGTTCGGGTGGCAGCGAGGAGCAGGTGATGGCGGCGGTGCGCGCGGCGTTCAAGCCGGAGTTCATCAACCGCCTCGACGACGTGCTGATCTTCGAGGGACTCAACCCCGAGGAGTTGGTCCAGATCGTCGACATCCAGCTCGAGCAGCTGGCCAAGCGGCTGGCGCAGCGGCGGCTGCAGCTGGAGGTGTCGCTACCGGCCAAGAAATGGCTGGCCCAGCGCGGGTTCGACCCGGTCTACGGGGCACGGCCGCTGCGGCGGCTGGTCCAGCAGGCCATCGGCGACCAGCTGGCCAAGCTGCTGCTGGCCGGCGAGGTCCACGACGGCGACACCGTCCCGGTCAACGTCAGCCCGGACGGCGACGGCCTGATCCTGGGTTAAGCCGGTTGGCGCTCTGGCGCCGCCTTCGCCGAACGTGCTCTCATGGCGGGAATTGAGCGCGCGATTTCTCCGCCCCCTGAGCACGTTCGGCGTGTTCTTTCTAGCGACGCCGGTCGCCCAGCTCGAAGTCACGGGTCTGGGCACCGGCGTCGATCACTGCCTGCAGCAGTTGGCGGGCGGCCGGCTGCGCGAGGGTTTCGCGAAACAACTGGTCCTCGATGCGCAGACCTTCCACCACATCTCCGGTTGCGGCGCCGACCGCTCGCTTCGCGTTGACGATGGCCACCGCCTGCGATGACGCGATGCGGCCGGCGAGGTTGTCGACAAACCGCCGCAGCCGATCGGCGGGCAGCGCGCGGTTCACATATCCCCAGGCTTCGGCCGTCTCGGCGTCGACGTCCATGCAGCCGAGGATGACTTCCAGGGCGCGCGCCCGGCCGATCAGCCGGGGCAGCCGCTGGGTGCCGCCACCGCCCGGGATGATGCCGACGGCCAGCTCGGGATGGCCGAGGACCGTTACGCCGAGTGCGGCGAACCGCATATCGAACGCCATCGCGAACTCGCAGCCGCCGCCGCGGCAGACGCCCTCGATCACCGCGATCGTCGCCTTCGGCAGCGTCCGGACCCGCTCGGTGACCGCGTGGAACAACGACAGCTCGCCGTGTAGCCCGACATCGTCAGCCGGCAGGTCCAGGATCAGTCCCACGTCGGCGTGGGCAATGAACATCTCCGGGTCGGCCGAGTCGACGACCAGCACGCGTACCTGGTCGTCGGCCGCGACCTCGCGCGCCAGCCGGTCGAACTCGTTCAGCAGCGGTACGTCCAGCAGGTTGATCGGGGGGTTGTCGATCGTGGTCCGGCAAACGCCGTCGGCCGTGGCGACGCGAATTAGCTGGTAGCCCTCGTAGACCATGGACGGAACCCTACGCGGGCCAGCAAACCTTAATGTGGTTGTGACCAGGTCGCATTCTCGGTTCCGGCGCCATAGCAGATACGCTACTTAGGATGGTCCCCCTCTGGTTCACCCTCTCCGCGCTGTGCTTCGTCGGCGCGGTGGTGTTGCTGTACGTCGACGTCGATCGTCGCCGGGGGCGCAGCAGGCGGCGCAAATCCTGGGCCCGCTCGCATGGGTTCGACTACGAGCGCGAATCGACCGACATCCTCAAGCGCTGGAAGCGTGGCGTGATGTCGACGGTGGGGGATGTTGCCGCCCACAACGTCGTGCTGGGGCAGATCCGGGGCGAAGCGGTCTACATCTTCGATCTCGAGGAAGTCGCCACGGTGATCGCGCTGCACCGCAAGGTGGGCACCAACGTCGTCGTCGACCTGCGGCTCAAGGGACTCAAAGAGCCGCGCGAGAGCGACATCTGGCTGCTGGGTGCGATCGGCCCGCGGATGGTCTACTCGACCAACCTGGACGCGGCCCGTCGGGCTTGCGACCGGCGCATGGTCACCTTCGCCCACACCGCGCCGGACTGCGCGGAGATCATGTGGAACGAACAGAATTGGACGCTGGTCGCGATGCCGATCGCCAGTACGCGCACCCAGTGGGACGAGGGGCTGCGCACGGTGCGCCAGTTCAACGACCTCTTGCGGGTGTTGCCGCCGGTGCCCGCCGACAGCGACGAGCCGGCGGGACCGCGCAGCGCGGCGCCGAGTCGTCCGCTGGCCCCGGCCGGCCGGGCGGAGTTGCCGCCCCGGCGCTCGGCGCAGGAAATGTCCGGGCTGTTGGGAGATGCCGGCCGCCGCGCCCCGGAATCGCCCAGCCGCGACGAGGGCTGCACCGAAGCCATCCGGCGACCCCCATCAGCCACGGGGCGCAACGGCCAACAGGCCAGCAACTTCCAGCGCTGAAAGCTATTGCGCTGCAACATGTCTGATCGCGACGAACTGGCCGAACTAGTGCGCCGGCTGTCGGTGGTGCACGGCCGGGTCACCCTGTCGTCGGGCAAAGAGGCCGACTACTACGTCGACCTGCGCCGGGCCACGCTGCACCACCGCGCCTCCGCCCTGATCGGCGTGCTGATGCGCGAACTCACCGCGGACTGGGATTACGCGGTCGTCGGCGGGCTGACCCTGGGCGCCGACCCGGTCGCGACGGCCGTCATGCACGCGCCCGGGCGACCGATCGATGCCTTTGTGGTGCGCAAGTCTGCGAAAGCCCATGGGCTGCAACGTCTTATCGAGGGATCCGAGGTGTCCGGTCAAAGGGTGCTGGTGGTCGAGGACACCAGCACCACCGGCGGCTCGGCGCTGACGGCGGTGCATGCCGTCCAGGAGGCGGGAGCCGAAGTCGTCGGCGTGGCCACCGTGGTGGACCGCGCGACCGGCGCCGCGGAGGCGATCCAGGCCGAGGGATTGCTGTACCGCAGCGTGCTGGGCCTGGCCGATCTGGGGTTGGGCTAGGGCTTCACCGCTGTGCGCACTTTCCTTGCGATAGCAGTCTGTTTGGCCACCTGCCTGATGGGCTGCTCGAGTTCCAGCCACGCCGTCCGGCCGTATGGAGCTCAGGGTGCGCGGCTGGGCGAATCGCTGGCGCTGCTGGGCTGGAACATCTCGGTGTCGAACCTGCGCTGGGATGGCGACTACGTGTTGGTCGACGTCGACGTCGACGCCGCACCGACGGACCCGAAGGCGCCGCACGCCAACCCCGCGGACATCCGCTTCGGGCTCTACGGCGCGCTCGCCCATCCGATGGAGGCCACCGGGTTGGGCAGCTGCGACGCCGCGATGGCCGTGGTGCCCGATATCAAGTCGCCGCTGTCGGCGCCGCCGAACCGGCTGACCGGGGCGGTGTGCCTGGGCCCGCTGAAGGATCGCAGTCAGGTGCGCGGTGTGTACAGCTATTCGGAGCGGGACCGCATCGCCGACACCTCCGCCGCTTACCCGGCCGCGTTTCCGATCGGGCTGATGCCGACGAATGTCAACGACACGGGCCTGGTCGTCCAGACCACCAGTCTGTCGGCCTGGCACGCCGACGGTACCCCGGTGACCAAGGCGCAGCTCGGTGATCCGGGGGCCTTCACCGGTAACGGCTACATGCTGCTGGGGCTGCAGGCCGAATCCCTGGCGGCCCGGTACCGCGACGACTCCGCCCGTCGCGGCGGCCCGATGATGCTGCTCGCGTCGCCGACCGTTCCGGGCCGCGGCCTGAACCCGGCCTGCGCGGTGTACGGGTCGTCGGTGCTGATCCTGCCGGACGCCTCGCTGGACGCGGTGCGCGTCTCCGCGTCGTTGTGCACGCAGGGCGAAATCAACCAGGCGCTGCTGTATGCGACGGTGGCGATCGTCGGCACCCACGCGGGTGTCTGGACGCAGCGATGAGCGACCTCGGGCCCGGGCCCACGGAATGGGCGGTACCACCGGCCGCCGGCGTCGGGCCCTTGTCGGGCGATCCGCCCGACGACTCGCGCTATGACCCAATTCTGTTGCGCGACGGGGATACTCGCAATGTCGTTGACGCTTACCGGTATTGGACGCGGGAAGCGATCATCGCCGACATAGACAATCGCCGGCACCCGCTGCACATCGCGATCGAAAACTTCGGGCACGACGCGAATATCGGGTCGGTGGTGCGTACCGCCAACGCCTTTGCGGTGGACACCGTGCACATCGTCGGCCGGCGCCGTTGGAATCGCCGCGGCGCCATGGTGACCGATCGCTACCAGCGGCTCTGCCATCACGACAGCACCGCCGAGCTACTGGATTTCGCGGCTGCCGCGGGTTTGAGCGTGGTCGCGGTCGACAACGTGCCGGGCGCCGCGCGCCTGGAAGAAGCCGCGCTGCCGCGCGAATGCCTGCTGGTGTTCGGTCAAGAAGGGCCGGGCATCACCGACGACACCCGGCTGGGTGCGGCGGTGACGGTGTCGATCGCTCAGTTCGGCTCGACGCGCAGCATCAACGCCGGCGTCGCCGCCGGGATCGCGATGCACGCCTGGATCCGTCAGCACGCGGACCTCAACCGCGCCTGGTAGTTGAGAGTGCGCCGGCTGCAGCGGCGTGGCGGCGGCCTGGCCCACACGCAACACGCTCAGCTCCACAGCGTGACGTGAACCTTGGGGCGAAACCTCGTCACCCCGACGCCCGATCCGCGGATCATCGCCTGAATACACCGCGGCGTCGTGATAAGGCGAACCAGCTCCGACACCGCCGGCTGACGAGCCGAGGGCGCCAACGTCATCGCACACCACTCGCCCGACCGGTCCAGGCCCGGGCCGGTCACATGCGCCAGTCTGCCCGCGGCGAGGTCCTTGCCGACGGCGAAGCCGATCGTCAACGCCACACCGCCGACCCGCTGCACCTCCTCGAGCGCGGCCGCGTCACTCTGAAATATTCGCTGCTGCGACTCTGGAATTGCCAAGCCGCGCAGCATAATTGCGATCTCGCCGTCCACGCTGCCCGCCGACGGCCCGAGCATCCACTGCTGCTGACGCAACACGCTCGGCGCCGGAATACCGCCAGTCAGTGGACTATTCGGCGCGACGACGGTGATGATCTGGTATTTCAGGAAGGGCCGCACGAAGATCGACTCGTCGGCGGCCGCCGAGTTCTCGCTGGCCGGGCCGATAGCGATGTCGACGGCGCGCGACGCGATCAGCTCGCGGAACCGGCTCGTCGGATGCACGCTCAACTCCACCGACAAGTCGTCAGCCCGCGACGAGAACAACTCGATCAGGCCGGGCGCCGCGTGTTCGGCGAACGCCGTCGACGCCGCGATCCGCAGCAGCCGGCGCCCGTGCGCCGCCTCGGTGACCTCGATCGCGGTTTGTTGCTGCAGACCCAAGATTTCGACCGCGCGGCTGGCTAGTCGCAGCCCGCCGGGTGTGAACGCCAGCCCCGCACCGGTTCTGGTGAACAGCGGGTCGTCGAGTTCTTTGCGGAGAGCCGCGACATGCATCGAGATTCCGGCGTCGGAAACACCGAGTTCCGCGGCGGCCGCTCGCACCGAGCCCAACCGAACCACCGCCGAATAGGCCCGAAGTTGAGCCGGAGTCATGCTTATGAGCCTACTTTGGGAAGCGTGCGAGACGTGCTTGCCGAACTAATGAAGATTTGGCGCGCCGGTGACACTGCGGGTCTAGGGACCGTGGTGCGAACTTTTCGGTCGGCACCGCGGCTGCCCGGAGCCTCGATGGTGGTCGCACCGGACGGCTCGGTGAGCGGCTCGGTGTCGGGTGGTTGCGTGGAAGGCGCTGTCTACCAAGCCGCTACCGAGGTGACGCAGACCGGAACGCCACGGCTGGAACGCTACGGGGTCAGCGACGGCGACGCCTTCGCTGTCGGTCTGACATGCGGCGGCATCATCGACATCTTCGTGGAGGCGGTATCGCAGAAGACCTTTCCCGAACTAGGCGCGGTCTCCGACGACATTGACGAGCAATGTCCGGTCGCGGTTGCGACCGTCATCGGCCATCCCGACGCGCGGTGGATCGGCCGGCGCCTCGTCGTCCGCCGGGATGCGGAGGCGGGATCGCTGGGATCGGCGCGCGCCGACGCCGCGGTCGCCGACGATGCGCGCGGGCTACTCGCGGTGGGCCGCAGCGAAGTCCTCAAATACGGGCCCGATGGCCAGCGCCTCGGCGAAGGCATGGAGGTATTCGTCGCCAGCTATGCCCCGCAGCCGCGAATGCTGGTGTTCGGCGCCATCGATTTCGCCGCCGCCCTCGCGCAGCAGGGCGCCTTCCTCGGCTACCGCGTCACGGTGTGCGACGCGCGTTCCGTGTTTGCCACGCCGGCCCGTTTTCCGGCGGCCGAGCGCGTCGTCGTCGAGTGGCCGCACCGCTACCTTGCCACCCAGGCGGAGGCGGGCGCCATCGACGAGAGCACGGTGATCTGCGTGCTCACCCACGATCCGAAGTTCGACGTCCCGGTTCTCGAGGTGGCGTTGCGCCTGCCGCACGTCGGGTACGTGGGGGCGATGGGTTCGCGGCGCACGCACGCCGACCGAGTGGAGCGGCTGCGGGCGGTCGGGCTGACCGACGCCGAGCTGAGCCGGCTCACCAGCCCGATCGGGCTGGATCTGGGCGCCCGAACACCGGAGGAGACCGCGGTCTCGATCGCGGCCGACATCATCGCCCGGCGGTGGGGCGGCGGTGGTTTGCCGCTGGCCCGGCTGGCCGGCCGAATCCACCACGAGGCCCCGGAGCAGCAGGTCACGGGCGGGTTCGAGGCGACTTCAACGATCGCTTAACTCACTATTGACGCCCGAGTCAGAGCGGCCGACACTTGTGGTCCCCTTCCAAGTGAGGTGCGTCACATGCAGGTACCCGGTCCCTTCGAATACGAACGTGCAACCAGTGTCGACCACGCCATCGGACTTCTGGATCGGTTGGGTGAGGGGGCGCGAGTGGTCGCCGGCGGGCACAGCCTGCTGCCGATGATGAAGCTGCGCATCGCCAACCCCGAATACCTCGTCGACATCAACGACCTGGCGCTTGAACTCGGGTACGTGATCACCGACCCGACCCTGGTCCGTATCGGCGCCATGACCCGTCACCGCGAGCTGCTGGACTCCGAGCCGCTGGCCGCCGACTGCCCGATCTTCCGCGACGCCGAACGTGTCATCGCCGACCCCGTGGTCCGCAATCGCGGCACCCTGGGCGGCTCGCTGTGTCAGGCCGACCCGGCCGAGGATCTGTCGACCGTATGCGAAGCGCTGGACGCGGTATGCCTGGCCCGAGGGCCGTCGGGCGAACGCGAAATACCGATCGACGACTTCATCGTCGGGCCCTACGAAACCGCACTCACCTTCAACGAGATGCTCGTCGAGGTGCGAATCCCGCTGCGGCACAACTCATCCAGTGCATATGCCAAAGTCGAACGGCGCGTTGGTGATTGGGCCGTGGCGGCGGCCGGTGCGGCGCTCACCCTCGACGGCGACGCGATCGCCGCGGGCCGACTGGGCCTGACCGCTGTCAACGTGGACCGAGCGGCACTTGCCGAGGTGGCGGCGGGTCTGGCCGGACAGCCGGTCACCGACGAGGTCTTCGCCGACGCGGGCCGGCGTGCTGCGCAAGCCTGCGACCCGGTGACCGATGCCCGCGGTACCGCCGAGTACAAGCGGCACCTGGCCGCCGAACTGACCACTCGCACCTTGCGTACCGCAGCCCAACGAGTGCGTGCAGCAGGGAATTAAGGCGATCGCAAGCGCGGCGAAAGCCGGGCGTAGCGGGTCGCCGACAGAAAGGAATAGCCATGCAGGTGAATATGACCGTCAACGGTGAGCAGGTGACCGCCGATGTCGAACCCCGGATGCTGCTCGTGCACTTCCTGCGCGATCAGCTGCGGCTCACCGGAACTCACTGGGGTTGCGACACCAGTAACTGCGGAACGTGCGTGGTCGACGTCGACGGCGTGCCGGTGAAATCCTGCACGATGCTCGCCGTCATGGCCTCGGGCCACAGTGTGCGCACCGTCGAGGGTCTCGCGACCAACGGCGAGCTGGACCCGGTGCAGGAAGGCTTCATGCGCTGCCACGGGCTGCAATGCGGTTTCTGCACACCGGGAATGATGATCACCGCCCGTGCCCTGCTGGACCGCGACCCGAACCCCGACGAGGAGGCCATCCGGGAAGCGATTTCCGGGCAGATTTGTCGCTGCACCGGATACACCACGATCGTGCGGTCCATTCAATGGGCCGCGACGCATGGCGCACCAGCGGAGGCCGGCTCATGACGACCATCGAGTCCCGCCCGCCGTCAACGGAAGACCTGGCCGACAACGACCAAAAGCCCTGCGGCTACGGCCGGATGATGCGCAAGGAGGATCCCCGCTTCATCCGCGGCCGGGGTCGCTACGTCGACGACATCGCCCTGCCCGGCATGCTGCACCTGGCGATCCTGCGTTCGCCGTACGCGCACGCCACCATCGTCGGCATCGACGTGACTGCCGCGCAGGCACATCCGAAGGTCAAGGCGGTGGTGACCGGCGCAGACCTGGCCGAGAAGGGCCTGGCTTGGATGCCGACGCTGTCCAACGACGTGCAAGCGGTGCTGGCCACCGACAAGGTGCGGTTCCAGGGTCAGGAGGTCGCGTTTGTCGTTGCCGAGGACCGGTATTCGGCCCGCGACGCGCTGGAGCTGATCGACGTCGAATACGACCCGCTGGACCCGGTTGTCGATGTCCGCACCGCGCTGGACCCGTCGGCTCCGGTGATCCGGACCGACTTGGCGGGCAAGACCGACAACCACTGCTTCGACTGGGAGACCGGTGACGCGGCCGCCACCGATGCGGTGTTCGCCAAGGCCGACGTCGTCATCAAGCAGGAAATGATCTACCCCCGGTTCCACCCGGCGCCGATGGAAACCTGCGGTGCGGTAGCCGATTTGGATCCGGTCACCGGCAAGCTGACGCTGTGGTCCACCAGCCAGGCGCCCCACGCGCACCGCACCCTGTACGCGTTGGTCGCCGGCCTGCCCGAGCACAAGATCCAGGTGATCGCGCCCGACATCGGCGGCGGATTCGGAAACAAGGTACCGATCTACCCCGGCTACGTGTGCGCGATCGTCGGCTCGCTGCTGCTGGGCAAGCCGGTGAAGTGGATGGAGGACCGCAGCGAGAACCTGACGTCCACCGGCTTCGCGCGCGACTACATCATGGTCGGCGAGATCGCCGCCACCAACGAGGGAAAGATTCTGGCGATCCGATCCACCGTGCTGGCCGACCATGGCGCGTTCAACGGCACCGCGGCGCCGGTGAAGTACCCGGCGGGCTTTTTCGGGGTGTTCACCGGAAGCTACGACATTGAAGCCGCCTACTGCCACCTGACAGCCGTGTACACCAACAAGGCGCCCGGCGGCGTGGCGTATGCGTGTTCGTTCCGGATCACCGAGGCCGTGTATTTCGTTGAGCGGCTGGTGGATTGCCTGGCGTTCGACCTGAAGATGGATCCTGCCGAGCTGCGGCTGCGAAACCTGCTGCGGCCCGACCAGTTCCCGTACCGCAGCAAGACGGGCTGGGTCTACGACTCCGGTGACTACGAGACGACGATGCGCAAGGCCATGGACATGATCGGCTATGACGTGCTGCGGGCCGAGCAGGCCGCCAAACGCGAACGTGGCGAGCTGATGGGCATCGGTATGTCCTTCTTCACCGAGGCCGTCGGGGCCGGTCCGCGTAAGGACATGGACATCCTCGGCCTCGGCATGGCCGACGGCTGCGAGCTGCGGGTGCACCCCACCGGCAAAGCGGTGGTACGGCTTTCGGTGCAGACGCAGGGTCAGGGCCACGAGACGACGTTCGCTCAGATCGTCGCCGAGGAGCTGGGTATTCCGCCCGACGACATCGACGTCGTGCACGGCGACACCGACCAGACGCCGTTCGGGCTGGGCACCTACGGCAGCCGGTCCACGCCGGTGTCCGGGGCCGCCGCGGCGCTGGTGGCCCGCAAGGTCCGCGACAAGGCGAAGATCATCGCGTCCGGCATGCTCGAGGTTTCGGTCGCCGACTTGGATTGGGAGAAAGGCAAATTCCACGTCAAGGGCGACCCGTCCGCGTCGGTCACGATTCAGGACATCGCGATGCGTGCCCACGGCGCGGGTGATCTGCCGGAGGGTGTCGAGGGTGGGCTGGACGCCCAGATCTGCTACAACCCGGAGAACCTGACCTATCCCTACGGCGCGTATTTCTGCGTGGTGGATATCGATCCGGGCACCGCGGTGGTCAAGGTGCGGCGCTTCCTCGCCGTCGACGACTGCGGGACCCAGATCAATCCGATGATCATCGAGGGCCAGGTGCACGGCGGCATCGTCGACGGCATCGGGATGGCCCTGATGGAGATGATCGCTTTCGACGAGGAAGGGAACTGCCTGGGCGGGTCGCTGATGGACTACCTGATCCCGACCGCGCTCGAGGTTCCGCATCTGGAAACCGGTCACACCGTGACGCCGTCGCCGCATCATCCGATCGGCGCGAAGGGCATCGGGGAATCGGCGACGGTCGGATCGCCGCCCGCGGTGGTCAACGCCGTGGTGGACGCGTTGGCACCGTACGGGGTTCGGCATGCCGACATGCCGTTGACGCCGTCGCGGGTCTGGGAAGCCATGCAGGGCCGCGCCAGGCCGCCGATCCAGGGACGCGCGATGACGGCGATCAGCGAGCGGGCTCAGCAACTGTTGGCGGCGCGGACACCGTTTGTGCATGCCACGGTGGTGCGTGCTCAGCCGCCGACGTCGGCCTTTCCGGGTGATGAGGCAATCCTGTTGTCGGATGGAACAATTGAGGGGTTCGTCGGTGGGCAGTGCGCGCAGAACTCCGTGCGCAAGGCGGCGCTGGGTGTGCTGCAGGCGGGCGAGAGTGTGCTGCTGCGGGTGCTGCCCGACGGGGACGTGCACTTTCCGGAGGCCGCCGGTGCCAGCGTGGTGGTCAATCCGTGCCTGTCCGGCGGGTCGCTGGAGATCTTCCTGACACCGCAGCTGCCGGCCCCGCTGATCCGGATCTACGGCGCCACCCCGATCGCCGACGCGCTGATCGACGTGTGCGGGGTGCTCGGTTACGACGCACGGCGTGACACCGACCTGTCCGACACCGCCGCGGTGGTGATCGCCAGCCACGGCGGGCCGGAAGCCGAAATCATCCGTGCCGCACTGGATAACGGTGTCGGCTATATCGGTCTGGTGGCCAGCAAGGTCCGCGGGGCCTCGATCCTGAACGACCTCGAAATCTCCGAGGCCGAGCGGGCCCGCAGCCACACCCCGGTCGGAATCCGCATCGGCGCCAAGACTCCCGCGGAGATCGCGGTGTCGATCGCGGCCGAGTTGATCGCCGCCGTGCGCGACGGCAGCCTGACCCGGCAGACGGTCCCGGCGGCCAGCGCCGCGGCCGAGGCGATCGATCCGGTGTGCGGCATGACGGTGCCGACCGGGCCCGCGACCGAACACCTGCAGCTGGCGGGTACCGACTATTGGTTCTGCTGCCCGGGATGCCGCTCGGCATTCGCCGCCGGCAAGGGTGCCCAGTGACGTTCAGCAGCCCCGACGACGTGGTGCGCCAGTTCGACGCAAAGGACTATCTACTCGACACCGGGACCGCCGCGGCGATCTACCTTGCCACCACTCTCGGCAGGCCGCTGCTGCTCGAGGGCGAGCCCGGCGTCGGCAAGACCACCGCAGCGAAAACCCTTGCAGAGGTGCTGAAAACGCCGATGGTTCGGCTGCAATGCTACGAGGGCCTGACCGCGAACGAGGCGCTCTACGACTGGAACTATCAACGCCAGCTGCTGTCCATCAGGCTGGCCGAAGCTCGTGGCACCGGCATCGAGGAAGCCGATCTGTACACCGCGACCTACCTAGTGGACCGACCCATCCTGCAGTGTGTGCGCTACCAGGGGCCCACACCTCCCGTGCTATTGATCGACGAAATCGACCGGGCCGATGATGAATTCGAGGCCCTGCTGTTGGAGTTCCTCGGCGAGTCTGCGGTGACCGTACCCGAACTGGGCACCTTCGTCGCCGAGCACCCGCCGATCGCGGTGCTGACCTCCAACCGCAGCCGCGACCTGAACGACGCGCTGCGGCGGCGCTGCCTGTACCACTGGATCGACTACCCCGAGCCGGACCGGGCCGCCGCGATCGTGCGGCGCACGGTGCCCGGCGCGGCCGCGCCGTTGATCGAACAGGCCACCCAATTCGTGGGCAGTGCACGCGATCTAGACCTGGACAAGCCGCCGGGCGTGGCCGAGACCATCGACTGGGTCGCCGCCCTGGTGTCGCTGGGCGTCGCGGACCTCGTCGACGATTCCGCCGCCATGAGCCTCGGTGCGCTGGCTAAGACGCCCGACGACCGCACGCAGATTCGCGACGCATTTTCCGAGTACAGCCGCATATGAGAGGACCCACAGCATGAAGATTGCCAACCAGTTCACCGTTGGTGCGCCCATCGATCAGGCCTGGGACGTGCTGTGCGACCTAGAGCAGGTGATCCCGCTGATGCCGGGCGCCCAGCTGGTCGGCCACGAGGGCGAGGACTACCTCGGCAAGGTCAAAGTCAAAGTGGGCCCCGTGACAAGCGAATTCAGCGGAAAGGTGCGCTTCATCGAGCAGGACCGCGACCAGCACCGTGCCGTCATCGACGGCAAGGGCAAGGAAGCACGCGGCACCGGTAACGCGGCGGCGACGGTCACCGCGCAGCTGCAGGCGGACGGCGAGCGCACCAGCGTCACCGTTGACACCGACCTGACGATCGTCGGCAAGCTGGCCCAGTTCGGCAGTGGCATGTTGCAACAGGTGTCGGAGAAACTGCTGGGACAGTTCGTGGAGTCGCTGGAAGCCAAGCTGGCCGCCGAGAAGACCGGCGCCGCGGAGGCGCCCGAAGCGGCGGCGGAGACCGGGGTGCCCGAGTCGGGGTCAGAGGAGCCGATTCCGGCTTGGCCGGTGAACCCGGTCCCGGGAACTCGGCAAGCCCCCGCTTCCGAGCCTGAGCCCATCGACCTGTTACAGCTCGCCGGTGGCGACCAGTTCAAGAAGAAATACGCCGCCCCGGCGCTGGCGGCGCTTGCCGCGCTGGTGCTGATCTGGGTGCTGCTGCGGCGGCGTTAGCGACCCGTGGGCACCCCCTTGCTGTTGCGGGGCGTCGACCGGGCGGCGCTCGCGACGGCGCTGGTCGCCCGGTTGCGCAGCGTGGGGGTGTTGGTGCCCGCCAGTGGCCCGGCGAACTTTGTGCAGGCACTGCGAAATTTGGCCCCCGACAATCGAACCGCGCTGTACTGGGCGGCCAGGCTGACGTTGGTCAACCGGATGGAGGACCTGGGGGCCTTCGACACGGTCTTCGCTGCGGTGTTCGGTGCGGCCGAACCGGGCGACGCCGCGCTCCCCGATACACCCCTGCCGCTGCCGGTTCGCAAGACGCCGGCCGCCGGCACGGTGCGTCCGGGCGGGGGCGGATCCACGTCCACGCAAAAACTTCCCTGGGTGACGCGGACCGTCGCCAACGGCGAAGACACGGCAAGTCCGAGTCTGCTGCTGCCCGACGTGCTGCCCAGCCGGATCGCTGCGCTGGCCGACGAGCCGTTCGACGTTTTCGACCCCGAAGACCTTCGGCTGCTTGGTATTTGGCTGGAAGCGACCGTCGCGCGCTGGCCGCGGCGGCGCAGCCTGCGCTTCGAGCGCAGCCCCGGCGGCAAGCGGATCGACCTGCGGGCCACCATGAACGCCGCGCGGTCGACCGGCTGGGAATCGATGGTGCTGGCCCGGACCCGGCCGCGACGCCGTCCGCGGCGAGTGGTGCTGCTCTGTGACGTCAGCCGCTCGATGCAGCCCTACGCCGCGGTGTATCTGCATTTGATGCGGGCGGTGTTGCGCCAGGCCGGAACTCGGCCCGAGGTGTTCGCGTTCTCGACGTCGCTGACCCGGCTCACCTCGGTGCTGTCGCACCGGTCGGCCGAGGTGGCGCTGCAGCGGGCCAACGCCAAGGTCGCCGACCGTTACGGCGGCACCTTCATCGGCCGCGGTGTGGCCGCGCTGCTCGCCCCGCCGTACGGCAACGCGCTGCGCGGCGCGGTGGTTATCGTCGCCTCCGACGGCTGGGACAGCGATCCGCCCGAGGAGCTGAAGCATGCGATGGCTAGGCTGCGCCGCCGCGCCGAGCTGTTGATATGGCTCAATCCTCGTGCGGCACAGCGTGATTTCGAGCCGCTGACCGGGTCGATGGCGGCCGCCTTGCCCTACTGCGACCTGTTCCTGCCGGCCCACTCGCTGACGGGGCTGCGTGATCTGTTGCTGGCGTTGGCGGCTGCGCCCGGTTGACGCGCTAGTCGGGGTAGTTGCCAGTTTCCAGATCCTCCAGCAAGCTCGGATGTGTTGGCCGCCAACCGAATCGTTGCTGGGTCAGTGCGCTGGACGCCGGTTGGTCGGCGGCGAAGACGACGCCGAGCGGGCCGAAATTCTCGGCGGCAGCGGACTCGACGGGAACACCGAGCCGACGGCCGATCACGTCGGCGATCGACCGCATCGGGTCCCCCTCGTCACCCACCGCGTGCAGTACCGAGCCGGGCGGGGCCTGTTCGAGGGCGAGCCGGAACAACGACGCCGCGTCGTCGCGGTGCACGGCCGGCCACCGTTGCATACCGTCGCCGACGTAGCCCGACACGCCGGCGCGGCGGGCGGCCTGGATCAGCAGGCTGGCGAAGCCGTAGCGTCCGCCGGCGTCGTGCACCGATCGCGGCAGCCGTACCACGGCGGACCGGACGCCGCGCGCGGCCAGGTCGATGACGGCCTGGCCGGTGCGGCCCCGTCCCGCCACCGGGCCCTCGACGGTGAACGGGTCGTCTTCGGTGCTTGGGCGCCCGGCCACCGCCGGCGTGCCGTTCGCGAGCACCAGCGGTTTACCACTGCCGACCAGCGCGTCGCCGAGCGCGCCGACCGCGCGGGCTTCGTCTCCGACGGCGTCGCCGACGGTGCTGAAGTCGTGCGAGAACGCCAGGTAGACAACGCCGTGGGCGTCGACGGCCGCCTTCTGCAGGATGTCGAGGTCGGCGATGTTCCCGCGCAGCGGTTCGGCGCCGAGTCCGCTGATGGTCGCGGCCGCGGCATCGGAGCGGGCCAGGCCGACGACCTGATGACCGGCGGCGGTCAATTCTGAGACGACGGCCGAGCCGATTCCTCCGCTGGCGCCGGTGACGAATACGCGCACACGCTGCTCCCTCCATGTGATGTGACTGTTGTCCCATCACCATACAGCAGTGATGGGACAACGGTCGCATCACTAAGCTGGGGCCATGGCTCGTTGGGAACCCGATGCGCGTGCACGCTTGGTCGGCGCGGCGCTCGAGTTGTTCAACGAGCGCGGCTACGACCAGACGACGGTGGCGGAGATCGCCGAGCGTGCGGGCCTGACGAAGAGCACGTTCTTTCGCCACTTCCCGGACAAACGCGACGTGCTGGCGGCCGGTCAGGACGCGCTGGCGCAGCTGCTGCGCGACGGCATCGCCGCGGCGCCGGCCGATGCGACACCGTTGACGGCAGTGTGTTCGGGTTTGAAGTCGGCCGCGGCGGCGTTCACGTCGTTCAACAAAGAACTCGCGCCCAGGCTCAAGGCCGCGATCGCCGCCAGTTCCGAGCTTCAGGAACGCAACGCGCTCAAGCAGATTGGGCTGGCGCTGGCGATGGTTGAAGCGCTGCAATCCCGGGGTGTGCCGGAACCGACCGCGGCATTGGCCGCCGAGCTCGGCGCCCTGGCGTTCAAGACGGCCTACGCGCGCTGGACCGAACCCGGCGACGACCACGACCTGGGCGAACTCGCGTGTCGGGAACTACGTGAGTTGCACACCGCCGCAACCAATCTCAGCTGAGCCGCCCCGATCCTTCAGGGTGATGCCCGACCGGCCGAGCTGCCGGGCCCCGGCCACCAGCATGGCGGCGACCGCCGCGGCCGTCGAATAGTCGAGGCCGTCGGGTGGATGGATGTTGGAGATGCAGTTGCGGTCGGCGTCGGTGACCCCCGGCGTCGGCCGATGCGTCAGGTAGATGCCCAGACTGTCGGCGACCGACAGCCCGGGGCGTTCACCGATCAGCACCAGAACCGTTGTGACGCCGAGGGCTTGGCCGATGCGGTCCCCCAGTGCGACGCGGGCCTGGGTGGCGATGACCGGCGGGGCGATGCGGTAGCGGCCGTCGAATGCGCGGACCAGCGCGTCGAGCGTGCCCGCGGAGTGGTCGGTCAGGGCCCTGGGGGACAATCCATCGGCGAGCACAAAGCCGATGTCCGCGTTGGTCTTTGGCAGGCTCGACAGATCCGCGGGGCTGCGGCCCAGATCGGGTCGACGCAGATACTCGCTGCGCGTCTGAGCGTGGCTGTGCACTCGCAGCGGTTCGCCGAGCCCGGTGCCGTGCAGCTGTTTGATCAGGTCGTCGACGTCGAGCGGTTCGTGGACGGCGTCGCGCGCCGCGGCGTGTGCAGCCTGGAACTCCAGCACCCGCCGGGTCGGCAGCGAGTTGCCGGCACGGCCGAGCCCGATGCGCGCCTGCGTGGTGGCCCGCAGCGGTGCCCACAGGTCGGTCATCAGCCGGCCGCCAATGCGCGCAGCGGCGACGTCGCGAGGTCGACGGGCAGAATGCGGCCGTCGGCGTCGGCCATGCCAAGGCCGGCCAACCAGGCTTCGAATTCGGGCGCGGGCCGCAGCCCCAACGCTTTTCGGACGTACAACACATCGTGAAACGACAGGCTCTGATAGCCGAGCATGATGTCGTCGGCGCCGGGAACGGCGATCACGAACGCGGTACCCGCCGCGCCCAACAGGGTCAGCAGCGTGTCCATGTCGTCCTGGTCGGCTTCGGTGTGGTTGGTGTAGCAGACGTCTACGCCCATCGGCAGGCCGAGCAATTTCCCGCAGAAGTTGTCTTCCAACCCGGCGCGAATGATCTGCTTGCCGTCGTAGAGGTACTCCGGCCCGATGAAGCCGACGACCGTGTCGATCAACAGCGGTTCCAGCGCTCGGGCCACCGCGTAGGAGCGCGCCTCTAGCGTCTGCTGGTCGACCGGCTGGTTTCCGACGCCGAGGTGGGCCCCGGCCGACAGCGCCGAACCCTGCCCCGTCTCCAGGTACATGACGTTGTCGCCGACCGTGCCGCGGCGCAACGACCGTGCGGCCTCGTTGGCTTCGGTCAACATCGCGATCGAAGTGCCGAAGCCGGCGTTGGCGCCCTCGGTGCCCGCGATCGACTGGAAGACCAGGTCGACGGGCGCGCCCTGCTCGATCAGTTCCATCGTGGTCGTGACGTGGCACAGCACGCACGACTGCACGGGGATGGCGAACCGCTGGCGGATGTCGTCGAGCAGGTGCAGCAGCGCCGCCGCCGCGTGCGGCGAGTCGGTCGCCGGGTTGATGCCGATCACCGCGTCGCCGCAGCCCATCAGCAGGCCGTCGAGCATCGCCGCGGCGATCCCGCGCGGGTCGTCGGTGGGGTGGTTGGGTTGCAGCCGGGTGGCCAGCGTGCCCGGCAATCCGATCGTCGTCCGAAACGCCGCGGTCGCCGTCGCGGCGGCGGCCACCAGGATCAGGTCCTGGTTGCGCATGATCTTCGACGCCGCGGCGACCATCTCCGGGATGAGCCCGGGGGAGACGGCGGCGATGCGGGCGGCGCTGTCGTCGCGCGACGCCGCATCCAGCAGCCAGTCGCGCAAGCCTCCGACGGTCAGGTGCGCGATCGGGCGGAACGCCTCGCGATCGTGGCTGTCGATGATGAGCCGGGTGACCTCGTCGGTCTCGTACGGCACGACCACGTCGTTGAGAAACGTCGCCAGCGGGATGTCGGCCAGCACCCACGCCGCCGCGGCCCGTTCCGCGTCGGATTCGGCCGCGCAGCCGGCCAGCTGGTCGCCCGAGCGCAACGGCGTCGCCTTCGCCATCACGTCGACCAGCCCCGCGAACGAGTACGTGGTCCCCGAAATGGTGTGCCGGTAGCGCATATTTCACAGTAGGACACCCTCGGTTCGGCAGCAGGTCAACCTTGCTGTGCGTCGGCGGGGTTGAATGCACGGCCCGAGCCGACGACACGCCGATCCGCGGCGCACAGGGCGCACATTCGACGTCGCCAACGCACACTCAACGGCCCCGAAGAGCATGAGGCAGGATCGGTAGACATGGACCAGCTATGGGCCAACCGCGCTGCCAGCTCCGAAGCCGCTGTCGCCCAACGCCACCTGAAAAGGCTGTGGGGGTTACCGGGAACCCAGCTGGGCGTGGTGGCCTGGCCGTCAGCGCGGCGGGACCGGCTGTTCGGCACCTGGCACTACTGGTGGCAGGCGCATCTGCTGGATTGCCTGGTCGACGCGCAACAGCGCGACCCACAGCCGCACCGGTACACCGAGATCGACCGGCAGGTCCGCTCGCACCGGCTGCGCAACAACTTCCGCTGGTCCAACAACTACTACGACGACATGGCCTGGCTGGCAATCGCGCTGGAACGTGCCGCCCGGATCGTCGGCATCGAGCGCGGCCGCGCCCTGCCGAAACTCGCCGACCAGTTCATGAAGGCGTGGGTGCCCGAGGACGGCGGTGGCATCCCGTGGCGCAAGCAGGACCAGTTCTTCAACGCCCCGGCCAACGGTCCGGCGGGAATCTTCTTGGCTCGCTACGGGGAGCATCTCAAGCGCGCCGCGCAGCTGGGCGATTGGATCGAGCAGACCCTGATCGACCCGGACACCCACCTGGTGTTCGACGGCATCAAGGCCGGCTCGCTGGTCCGCGCCCAGTACACCTACTGCCAGGGTGTGGTGCTCGGGCTGGAGACCGAGCTGGCCGCGCGCACCGGCGTTCGGGCGCGGGCCCGGCACGCCGCGCGGGTGCACCGCCTGGTCGCCGCCGTCAACGAGCACATGGCGCCGTCGGGGGTGCTGAAGGGTTCCGGCGGGGGCGACGGCGGGCTGTTCGCCGGCATCACCGCGCGCTACCTCGCGCTGGTCGCCACCGATCTGCCGGGCGACTCCGCCGACGACGCCGTGGCCCGGGACACCGCGCGCACGATCGTGCTGTCGAGCGCGAAATCGGCCTGGGATTACCGGCAAACCGTGGACGGGCTGCCGCTGTTCGGAGCGTTCTGGGACCGCGACGCGGAGTTGCCGACGGCCGGCGGCACGCGCGCGCAGTTCGTCGAGGGCGCGGTGAACGCGTCCGAGACTCCGGAAAGGGATCTGTCGGTGCAGCTATCGGGGTGGATGCTGATGGAGGCCGCCTGTAACGTCACCGCCGTGACACCAGGCCACGCGTGAGTGGTCTTTGAGAGGAGCTGTCGAATGACCCCTTCCAGCATCAAGGTTCGCCCGGATGCCGAGTCGGCACTGCAAGACCTGCTGAAGGACGGAATCACCATTGCCGCAGGCGGATTCGGGTTGTGCAGTATCCCGGAGAATCTGATCCTGGCGTTGGTGGACAGCGGCGTCAAAGAGCTGACGATCGTCGGAAACAACGCCGGCGTCGACGATTTCGGCATGGGCCTGTTGCTCAAGGGGCGTCAGGTCAAGAAAGTTATTGCCTCCTACGTAGGAGAAAACAAGGAATTCGAGCGCCAGGTGCTGGCCGGTGAGCTGGACCTGTCGCTCACCCCGCAGGGCACGCCGGCCGAGAAGTTACGCGCCGGCGGCGCAGGGATTCCCGGCTTCTACACCCGCACCGCCTTCGGCACCCAACTCGCCGAAGGCAAGGACATGCGCGTCTTCGACGGCACTGAATATGTGCTGGAGGAAGGGATTCGCGCCGACGTCGCGATCGTCAAGGCGTGGAAGGGCGACACCGCGGGCAACCTCATCTATCGCAAGACGGCGCGCAACTTCAACCCGATGATCGCCACCTGCGGCAAAGTGACCGTCGCGGAGGTGGAGGAACTCGTCGAGGTCGGCGAACTGGACCCCGATCAGATCCATACCCCCGGCATCTACGTGGACCGCATCATCCAGGGCACCGGCTACGAGAAGCGGATCGAATTCCGCACCATCAGGGGCGCGGCCGTCAGCAAGAACGACACCCCGATCCGCGAGACCATGGCCAAGCGCGCCGCGAAAGAATTGCACGACGGCTACTACGTGAACCTGGGCATCGGCATCCCGACGCTGGTGGCCAATTTCATCCCCGACGACATCAACGTGACGCTGCAGTCGGAGAACGGCCTGCTCGGCATCGGGGCATATCCTGCCGAGGATCAGGTGGATCCCGACCTGATCAACGCGGGAAAACAGACCATCACCACGATCGGCGGCTCCAGCTTTTTCAGCAGCGCCGACTCGTTCGCGATGATCCGCGGCGGGCACATCGACCTGGCCATCCTCGGCGCCCTGGAGGTGGCCGAGAACGGTGACCTGGCCAACTGGATGGTTCCGGGCAAAATGGTCAAGGGTCCGGGTGGCGCGATGGACCTGGTGTCCGGCGTCAAGCGGGTGATCGTCGTGATGGATCACACCGCTAAGGACGGCAGCCCGAAAATCCTCAAGCAGTGCACGCTGCCGCTGACCGGGAAAAGCGTGGTCGACATGATCATCACCGACCTGTGCGTCTTCGACGTCGACCCGGAACGCGGACTCACCCTGACCGAACTACACCCCGGGGTGACGGTCGACGACGTCCGTGCCAAGACCGGATGCGACTTCGTCGTCGCCTGAACCCTTGCCGCCCTTAGCGGAGCGCCGTCGGGTCAGGTAGCCGCGCGTGGCGGCGATCAGCGCCGGCAACAGCGAGACGAACAGGATGACCAGGATGATCTTTTCCAGGTTCTGGTGCACGAACGGGATGTTGCCCAGGAAGTAGCCGGCCACCGTCACGCCGCCGCCCCACAGCACGCCGCCGACAATGTCGAACGCCAGATACACCGGATAGCGCATGTAGGACACCCCGGCGACGACCGGCGTGAAGGTCCGGATGAACGGCATGAAGCGGGCCAGGATAATGGCCGCGGGCCCGTACTTCTCGAAGAAGGCGTGCGAGTCGGTCACGTAATGCTGTTTGAAGAACCGGGAATCTTCCTTCTTGAACAGCGCCGGCCCGATCCGGCGGCCGATGAAATACCCGGTCTGATCGCCCAGCACCGCGACCACCGCGACGGAAGGCGCCAGCACCCAGATGTTCAGCGTGCCGTGGGCGGCCAGCAGCCCGCCGGTGAACAGCAGCGACTCGCCAGGGAGCAGCGGAAACAGCAGGCCGGTCTCGACGAAGACGATGACCAGGATGGTCGGCAGAACCGCGGAGGCAAACAGGCCTTGGGGTCCGATCCAGAACATCGGATCGACGATGTCGCGCATTAAACCCACTCAGCCGTCACGGCGGTGCTCATGATGACTCAAGATACCGGCCCCCAGTCGGGTGCCCGTCAGCAACGTGGAGTTGCGATACTGAGGCAACCGAAGTCTTAGGGAGGAATTCATGCCCATCGCAACGCCCGAGGTCTACGCCGAGATGCTGGGACGCGCCAAGGAAAATTCGTATGCCTTCCCGGCTATCAACTGCGTCGGCTCGGAATCCGTCAATGCTGCCATCAAGGGCTTCGCCGACGCCGGCAGCGACGGCATCATCCAGTTCTCCACCGGAGGTGCGGAGTTCGCCTCCGGTCTCGGCGTCAAGGACATGGTCACCGGCGCGGTTGCCCTGGCGAAGTTCACCCACCAAATCGCCTCCAAGTACCCGATCAGCGTCGCGCTGCACACCGACCACTGCCCCAAGGACAAGCTGGACACCTACGTGCGCCCACTGCTGGACATCTCGGCCAAGCGGGTGGCCGCCGGCAAGAACCCGCTGTTCCAGTCGCACATGTGGGACGGCTCGGCCGTGCCGATCGACGAGAACCTGGAGATCGCGCAGGAGCTGCTCAAGGCCGCGGCGGCCGCCAAGATCATCCTCGAGATCGAGATCGGTGTGGTCGGCGGCGAGGAGGACGGCGTCGAGGCCGAAATCAACGAGAAGCGCTACACCACGCCCGAGGACTTCGAGAAGACGGTTGCGGCGCTCGGCGCCGGCGAGCAGGGCCAGTACCTGCTGGCGGCAACGTTTGGCAATGTGCACGGCGTCTACAAGCCCGGCAACGTCAAACTGCGGCCCGACATCCTCGACCAGGGCCAGAAGGTGGCGTCGGCCAAACTGGGTCTGCCCGACGGGTCGAAGCCGTTCGACTTCGTCTTCCACGGCGGCTCCGGCTCGCTGAAGTCGGAGATCGAGGAGGCGTTGCGCTACGGCGTGGTGAAGATGAACGTCGACACCGACACGCAGTACGCGTTCACCCGCCCGCTCGCCGGGCACATGTTCACCAACTACGACGGCGTGCTCAAGGTCGACGGCGAGGTGGGCAACAAGAAGGTCTACGACCCGCGCAGCTACCTCAAGAAGGCCGAGGCGGGCATGACCGAGCGCGTGATCGAGGCCTGCAACGACCTGCACTGCGCCGGAAAGTCGCTCGGGGTCTAGCCGGCTCGGGTGTGCGGCCAGCCGCGCACCCGACGCCCAACGTGCGGCTGGCCGCACACTCGGCGCGAAGGGCGACTAGCCGCTGGGGGACTGGCAGATCTTCCACTGGTCGTCGCGGTACTGCAGGTCGAGGCTGCGTGTCGAGCGGACCTGCGGGTCATAGGCCATGAATGTGGTGACGTTGGCCTCGGCGTGCTGGCCGTTGACGACGATCTGGTCGATGCTGGCGATCACCGGATATTGCTTGGCCGCCGAAACCCGTTGGTAGGTCTCGTTCCACGAGCGCTCGTCGTAGTCGACGTAGCCGTCGCGCGTGGTGCCGCAGGTGATGCTGCGCAACTGGATCAGGTCGCCGCGCTGCACCGCGGTGTCGAAGGCGTGGATGGATTGGCGGACCATGTCTTCCTGCGAGACGTGTTGGTGCTTTCCGCGGGTCAGCAGCACGGTGCCCAGGATTGCGATTGCCGCCAGGGCCAGCACGATCACGGTGATCGCGAGCACCCAACCCCAGTTGAAACTCCTGGACGTCGACCTCGGCTTGTTCCCGTCGCGGCCCGGGATAGCTTGCGGTGCAGCTGATTTCGGAGACAGCGGCGGCGGTCCGGGCGGCAGCGGCTGCCCCGGCGCACCGGGCTGCGCCGGGTGTGTCGAGAAGACTTCCGTCGCCGGCTCCGGGGCGGTGTGGATGATCGCCGTTTCCTTCGCGTCGAAGCCGGGCGCGGTAAAGCGACGTTCGGGCTGCTGCCCTGCCGGGTCACCCTCGAGCTGGCTGTCCGTGTCGGGGTTGATCACCACGGTCTCGGTCTCGGGGTCGGGAGGAACCAGCGGGTAGGCCTCGGTTGCCTCGTCGACGTGCTCGCCGGTTGGGTCCTCACCCGGCGGGGTGCCGCGATCGGGCTCCGGTGGGTTAGGCATGAGTTGGAGCTTAGTCACCCGCGGCGAGACGGCAGAATGGAACTTATGACACCGATGGGTGATCTCCTGGGACCCGATCCAATACTGCTGCCCGGCGACAGCGAAGCCGAAGCCGAACTGCTGGCCAACGAGAATCCGGGCATTGTCGCCGCCGCGCATCCGTCGGCATCGGTGGCCTGGGCGGCGCTGGCCGAGGAGGCGTTGGACGAAGACCGGGCCATCACCGCCTATGCGTACGCCCGGACCGGCTACCACCGCGGCCTGGACCAATTGCGCCGCAACGGCTGGAAGGGCTTCGGTCCGGTGCCCTATGCGCACGAGCCCAACCGCGGCTTCCTGCGCTGTGTGGCGGCGCTCGCCAAGGCCGCCGACACGATCGGCGAGACCGACGAGCTGAACCGCTGCCTGGACCTGCTCGACGACTGCGACCCGGCGGCCCGCAAAGAGCTCGGTCTCTAGCAGTTCTCCGAGCAGTCGCTGTCGCGGGTCTCGACCTGCACGGTGGCGTGCTCGAGCCCGCGCTGGTGCAACACCTCACGCGCGTCAGTGAGCACGCTGGCTGAGTCGCTGGAGCTGATCAGGTGCACCGTGCACATGTCCTTGCCCGGCGACAGCGTCCACACGTGCAGATCGTGCACCTCGCTCATGCCGTCGACGGTGCCCAGCGCCGCCCGTAGCTCCTCGACGTCGATGTGGGCCGGCGACGTCTCGGACAGGATCCGCAGCGCCGCGCGCGCCAGCGAGAACGCCCGGGGCAGCACCCAGAGGGCCACCAACACGGCGACGACGACGTCGGCGTAGGGCCAGTGCGTCGTGACGGTCACGACACCGGCGATCAGCACGCCCAGGCTGCCGACCGTGTCGGCGATGACCTCCATGTAGGCGCCCTTGACGGCCAGACTGCCCTCGGAGTGCGACCGCAGCAGCATCGCCACCGCGAAGTTGGCGACCAGCCCGGCCAGTGCCACCACGATCATCGGCAGGCCGGGAACGTCGGCTCCGGTATCGAGCCGCTCGATCGCCTCGTAGAGGATGAACGACGCCACCCCGACCAGCAACACCGCATTGGCCACCGCGGTGAAGACCTCGGCGCGGTGCCAGCCGTAGGTGCGATTCGGCGAGGTGCTGCCGCGCTTGGCCAGAATCACCGCCGCCAGCCCCATGAACACCGCGACCACGTCGGTCAGCATGTGCCCGGCATCGGCCAGCAGCGCAAGGGAATTGATCAACAGCGAAGTCGTCAGCTCGATCACGAAGAACGTCGCCAAAATCCCGGCAGCCATGACCATGCGGGGGATCATCCGAGACGCGTCGGCCTCGGCGGGGGTGTGACTGTGCCCTGCGCCCATGCCGATCAATATATGCGTGATAGCGCATATATTGCAAGTCCTAGAACCAGCGGCTCCAGAAGCGCGTCAGCGATTTGCCGGCGCTGGCCAGCAGGTGCGGGACCCCGGAGAAGTCGAAGAACCAGTCCACGACCGCGAACAGCCACTGGTTGACCGCCGGCGCCAGCAGCAGGAACAACAGGATGAACACGCCGTACTGCTTGGCCGGCGCCACGGCGCGCTGCGTCTCCTGACTCAGGTGCGGTTCCAGGGCGTCGTAGCCGTCCAGGCCGGGGATGGGCAGCAGGTTCAGCACGACCGCCATGATCTCCAGGAAGCCCAGAAATGCCACGCCGGCCCACAGCACCCAGTGGTCCGGGTCGAAGAACAGCCGGGTCAGCGTCAGTAGCAGCACCGCCAGCAGCAGGTTGGCCGCCGGGCCGGCCAGGCTGACCAGGGTGCGGCGCGTCGGCGACATGAACCAGGTGCGGACGTAGACCGCGGCGCCGGGCAGACCGATACCACCGAGCGCGATGAACACCATCGGCAGCAGCAGCGACAGCCCGGGATGGGCGTAGCGCCGCGGATCCAGGGTCAGGTAGCCGCGCACTTGCTCGTCGTGGTCGCCGAATCGCCACGCCGTCGCGGCGTGGCCGAATTCGTGTAGGCACAACGAAGCCAGCCAACCGGCGATCACGAAGACGAACACCCCGGCGTAGGAGATCGGCCGCACGGTCGTCCCGGCCAGCCAGGCCAGCACACCGCCGACGGCCGTCAATCCGACCAGTGCCAAGAAGATTGGGCTCGGCCGCACCGATGCGTGCCCGTGTGAGTCCACCGGTCGAAACTACCGGACCAGCAACCAACCCTCGACGTGGCGGTAGAACGTCGACCGCCGGGCGGCGCGGTGCGCGGCGACACCGTCGCGGACTACCACGACGCCGGTGCTGCCCAGCTGAACGGCGCGCCCCGGGACCCACCGGCGCCAGCGTCCGTGCACCGCGGCCCGCAGGCCCGGCACGGCCAGCGTCGGCTCGACATACGCGCCGGTCACGTCGCCGTCGAACAGTCGCGTGTCGTCGACGACGGCCTCGCCGTGAATGCGATGACCGTCCTTGGGTGGCTGCCAGCCGGCCCGGCCCACGATCACCGCGCCGGTTTCGTCGCGCACCAGCGTGACCCGCCCGGGGGTGCCGCGCCGGGCCCGCCGGGCCGCCCGCCATCCCGCCTTCAAGCGGTAGATACGGGTGGCGCGGGTGCGGCGGCGCGGCACGTAGGCCACCTCGACGTCGAGCCGCTCGGCCCGCATCAGCCGGCCCAGCACCGCGGCCAGCTCGGCGTCGTCGCCAAGCACCACCAGTCGTCGGTACGGCCCGATCGCGGCATCGATGTCGGCCGGGCTCTCGACCCGATGGAGCGGCAGGCCGTGAAGCGGACCAGGCAGTCGCCGGTCGCCGAAGCGCAGCACCGCGATGTCGGCCGTGTCCGCGGCGATATTCATGCGCTCCTCGCGACCTGCTGGGCTCGGGTTGAATTGCCTGGTTCCTCAGCGGGCCGCAAGCCGCCCGCATCGTCGCCAGGCTAAGGTGGGACCCCGGCTGGACCACAATAAGCAGGCGAGACCAGGCGGGAGCATGTCATGCCGGCAATCGTCCTCATCGGCGCCCAATGGGGCGACGAGGGCAAAGGTAAGGCCACTGATCTGCTCGGTGGGCGTGTGCAGTGGGTGGTGCGTTACCAGGGCGGCAACAACGCCGGGCACACCGTCGTCTTGCCGACCGGAGAGAATTTCGCGCTACATCTGATCCCCTCGGGAGTGCTCACGCCCGGCGTCACCAACGTCATCGGCAACGGCGTGGTGATCGATCCCGGTGTGCTGCTCGACGAGCTCAAGGGGCTCGAAGATCGCGGTGTCGACACCTCGAGGCTGCTGATCTCCGCCGACGCGCATCTGCTGCTCCCCTATCACGTGGCCATCGACAAGGTGACCGAGCGCTACATGGGCAACAAGAAGATCGGCACCACCGGCCGCGGCATCGGACCGTGCTACCAGGACAAGATCGCCCGCCAGGGCATCCGGGTCGCCGACGTGCTCGACCCCGTGGAGCTGACTCACAAGGTCGAGGGTGCCCTGGAACTCAAGAACCAGATCCTGGTCAAGATCTACAACCGCAAGGCGCTGGATCCGCATCAGGTGGTCGACGCCCTGCTGAAGCAGGCCGAGGGATTCAAGCACCGGATCGCCGATACCCGGCTACTGCTCAACACCGCGCTGGAGGCCGGCGAGACCGTTCTGCTCGAGGGCTCCCAGGGCACTCTGCTCGACGTCGACCACGGCACGTATCCGTATGTGACGTCGTCGAATCCGACGGCGGGCGGCGCGGCCGTCGGGTCCGGCATCGGCCCCACCCGGATCACCGCCGTGCTGGGAATCCTCAAGGCCTACACCACCCGGGTGGGCTCGGGTCCGTTCCCGACCGAATTGTTCGACGAGAGCGGCGAATACCTGTCCAAGACCGGCGGCGAGTTCGGTGTCACGACCGGTCGGCGGCGGCGCACCGGTTGGTTCGACGCGGTGATCGCCCGCTACGCCACCCGGGTCAACGGCATCACCGACTACTTCCTGACCAAGCTCGACGTGCTGTCCAGCCTGGAAACCGTGCCGGTGTGCGTCGGCTACCAGGTCGACGGGACACGGACCGACGAGATGCCGATGACGCAGACCGATCTACACAAGGCCGAACCGATCTATGAGGAGCTGCCCGGCTGGTGGGAGGACATCTCCGGCGCACGCGAATTCGACGACCTGCCCGCCAAGGCCCGCGACTACGTGCTGCGTCTGGAAGAGCTTGCCGGAGCGCATGTTTCGTGCATCGGCGTGGGGCCGGGCCGTGATCAGACCATCGTGCGCCGCGACGTGCTGGCGGCGCGCTAGTGGCCGACCCTGATCCCAAGGCACTCGACCCCGACTACGACCATCACGGCGGCTTTCCCGAATACGCGCCGGTTACCCCCGGACCGGGATTCGGGCGATTCGTGGCGACCATGCGCCGGCTGCAGGACCTCGCCGTGTCGGCCGACCCCGCCGACGACGTCTGGGACGACGCGGCCGACCGGGTCGCCGCATTGGCGGAGCTGCTGGAGCCGTACGAGGCCGCCGAAGGCGTGGCGCCGGCGGGCCGCGCGCCGGAGCTGCCCGGGATGGGCAGCCTGCTGATACCGCCCTGGACGTTGACGCGCTACGCCCCCGACGGTGTCGAAATGACCGGCCATTTCAGCCGCTTTCACGTCGGCGGCAACATGGCCGTGCACGGCGGCATCCTGCCGTTGCTGTTTGACCACACGTTCGGGATGATCGCGCACGCCGCGGGACGTCCGATCAGCCGAACGGCCTTCCTGCACGTCGACTATCGCAAGATCACCCCGATCGACGTTCCGTTGCTGGTGCGGGGGCGGGTCACCAGCGCCCAGGGCCGCAAGGCGTTCGTCTCGGCCGAATTAGTCGACGGCGACAACGACGTGCTAGCCGAAGGTACCGGCCTGATGGTGCGGTTATTGCCGGGCCAGCCCTGACCCGGTCGGCCGTAGCATTCAACTGTGACCGAAGCACAGCGCGACACCGCAGGCGGCCCCCGGGTGATGTTGCTGGGTTCCGGCGAGCTCAGCCGCGAGCTGGCGACCGCCCTGCGCCGCCTGGGCGCCCGGGTCGACGAACACCCGAACACCGACGCCGTGTCGGCGGCGATCGACCGGCTGCAACCGCACTTCGTGGTGACCGCCACCGGCGCGGTCCCCCGTGCCGCGGTCGAGGCGCTGGCGGCCCGCGCGCAAGACGACACGATTGAACTGGTCCCCAACGCCCGCACGGTCCGGCTGACCAACGACCGGGAGGGACTGCGCCGGCTGGCCGCCGACCAGCTGGGCCTGCCGACCGCGCCGTTCTGGTTCGTCGGATCGGTCGACGAACTCAAGGCGGTGGCCGCGCACGGCGGCTATCCGTTGCTGGTCGAGTCGCTGGGTCCGACTGCCGGGCGCGCGGTGCTTTCCGGCCCCGACGACGTCGAGCCGGCGTGGCGGCGCGTGGCGGGGCAGGCCGAGCAGCCACGTGTGCTGGCCGAAACGGTGGTCGAGGTCGAATTTTGCGTCACGCTGCTCGCAATCCGCAGCGAGGGCCCGAACGGGCCGCTGATCGAGTTCTGCTCGCCGATCGGGCACCGCCACGCCGAAGCCGACGTGCTCGAATCCTGGCAACCCCAGAAGATGAGCCCGGCCGCCCTGGACGCCGCCAAGTCGATCGCGGCGCGCATCGTCAAGGCGCTCGGCGGCCGCGGCGTCTTCGCCGTCGAATTGATGATCAACGGCGACGAGGTGTACTTCGCTGACGTGAGTGCCGTTCTGCCGCAAAGTGCTTGGGTGACCTTGCGCAGCCAGCGCATTTCGGCGTTCGAGCTGCAGGCCCGGGCGATACTGGGCCTGCCGGTGGATGCGCTGATGATTTCACCGGCCGCCGCCCGCACCAGCCGCCCGGCTACCACGGCCGAGGCGCTGACCGCGGCGCTGGCGGTGCCGGAAAGCGACCTTCGGGTATTCGACGGCGGACCGGGGCCGCGCCGGGGTGTCGCGCTGGCCACGGCGCCGGATGTGGCGGCCGCGCGAGACCGGGCTCGGGGCGTGGCCACCGCGGTGTCCCCGGGCCGTTAACTAGACTCACGCGAATGAGCTACGCAGGAGATATCACGCCGCTTGAGGCATGGAAGTTGCTCAGCGACAACCCCCAGGCGGTCCTGGTCGACGTGCGCACCGACGCGGAATGGCGGTTCGTCGGCATACCCGATCTGTCGAGTCTGGGCCGCGACGCGGTGTTCATCGAATGGAACACCTCGACCGGGCACAACGCGAACTTCCTCACCGAACTGAAGGATCGGCTCCCGGCGGAGCCTGGCCCGGTCGTCTTCCTGTGTCGCTCGGGCAACCGCTCGATCGGGGCCGCGGAGACCGCCACCGAGGCCGGCATAGCGCCGTCCTACAACATCCTGGACGGTTTCGAGGGCAATCTGGACGAGCACGGACACCGTGGTGAAACCGGTTGGCGGGCAGTCGGATTGCCCTGGAAACAGCAATGACCGACAGTCCGTCGGTCCGCACTCCGAAGGCATTGCCCGACGGCGTCGGCCCAGCCACCATCGGCGTGCGCGGGGGGTTGTTGCGGTCCGGATTCGAAGAGACCGCCGAGGGCATGTTCTTGACCTCCGGCTACGTCTACCCGTCGGCGGCCAGCGCCGAGCAGGCGTTCACCGGCGAGCTGGACCGCTATGTGTACTCGCGCTACGGCAACCCCACCGTCTCGATGTTCGAGGAACGGTTGCGGCTGATCGAGGGAGCACCGGCGGCGCTCGCCACGGCCAGCGGCATGGCCGCGGTGTTCACCTCGCTGGGTGCGCTGCTAGGCGCCGGCGATCGATTGGTGGCCGCGCGCAGCCTGTTCGGGTCGTGTTTCGTGGTGTGCAACGAGATCCTGCCGCGCTGGGGCGTGGAGACCGTCTTTGTCGACGGCGACGACCTCGCCCAATGGGAGCAGGCGCTGTCGGTGCCGACGCAGGCGGTGTTCTTCGAGACTCCGTCCAACCCGATCCAGTCGCTGGTGGACATCGCCGCGGTGAGCGAAATGGCGCACGCCGCGGGCGCAAAAGTAGTGCTGGACAACGTCTTTGCCACTCCTCTTCTGCAGCAAGGCCTTCCGCTCGGGGTCGACGTGGTGGTGTATTCCGGCACCAAGCACATCGACGGTCAGGGCCGGGTGCTGGGCGGTGCCATCCTCGGCGACCAGGAGTACATCGATGGCCCGGTGCAGAAGCTGATGCGCCACACCGGCCCGGCGATGAGCGCATTCAACGCCTGGGTGTTGCTGAAAGGCCTTGAGACACTGGCCGTTCGAGTCGACTACAGCAACTCCTCGGCACATCGGATCGCGGAGTTCCTGGAAGGCCACCCGGCGGTGCGCTGGGTGCGCTACCCGTTCCTGGCGTCACACCCGCAGTACGACCTGGCCAAGCGCCAGATGTCCGGCGGCGGCACGGTGCTCACCTTCGAGCTGGAGGCCGACGCCGCCAAGGAGCGTGCCTTCGAGGTGCTGGACAAGCTGCGGCTGATCGACATCTCGAACAATCTCGGTGACGCGAAATCGCTTGTCACACACCCGGCTACGACGACACACCGGGCGATGGGGCCCGAAGGTCGCGCCGCGATCGGGCTCGGTGACGGCGTGGTCCGGATTTCGGTCGGCCTGGAGAACACCGACGATCTGATCGCCGATATCGACCAGGCCCTGAGCTAACCGGCCCTCTGCTCGGCTCTCTCGCCGGCTGCCGCCGCCTGGTTTTGCGCCTCCATCCAGTTCTGCGTCACCACCCTGGCGTAGATCATCTGCGTGGTGATCGCCATCTGGCTCCGCCCGTCGCCCAGGAAGGTGATGAACCAGGCGATCACGGTGGTGAACCGGTTCTTGAAGCCGACGAGGTACAGCAGGTGCAGCCCCAGCCACGCCAGCCAGGCGATGAAGCCGCCGAACTCCACCTTGCCGACCTGGGCGACGGCGCTGAATCGGGAAATCGTCGCCATGCTGCCCTTGTCAAAGTAGGCGAAGGGCTTGCGATTCGCCGGGTCGTCGGTGCCTTTGATCATGTCTTTGATTCGGGCGGTGGCATAGCGTGCGCCCTGAATCGCGCCCTGGGCCATCCCGGGCACATCGGGTACCGACATCAGGTCACCGACGACGAAGACATTCGGGTGGCCCTTGACGGTCAGGTCGGGCTCGACGATCACCCGTCCGGCGCGGTCGACCTCGGTGCCGTCGGACTGGTCGGCGATGATCTTGCCCAGCGAGCTGGCCTGCACGCCGGCCGCCCACACCTTGCACGCGCATTCGATGCGGCGTTTGGTGCCGTCCTTCTCCTTGATCGTGAGACCCATGTAGTCGACGTCGTCGACCATCGCGTTCAGCTGGACCTCGACGCCCATCTTTTCCAGCCGCTGTTGGGCCTTGAGGCCCAGCTTCTCGCCCATCGGCGGCAGCACCGCGGGCGCCGCGTCGAGCAGGATGACGTGGCAATCGCGGGGCTCGATGGTCCGGAACGCGTCCTTGAGGGTGCGGTGGGCGAGTTCTTTGATCTGCCCCGCCACCTCGACACCGGTGGGTCCGGCTCCGACCACGACGAAGGTCAGCCGGCGTTGCCGTTCGGCTGGATCGTCGGTGACCTCGGCGGCCTCGAACGCGCCGAGGATCCGGCCGCGCAGCTCCAAGGCATCGTCGATGGTCTTCATGCCGGGCGCGTACGTCGCGAACTGGTCGTTGCCGAAGTAGGACTGCTGAGCACCGGCCGCCACGATCAGGCTGTCGAACGGTGTCACCGTCTCCATGCCCATCAGCTTCGACGTCACCGTGCCCGCAGTCAGGTCGATGTCGTAGACCTCGCCCAGCAGCACCCGCACGTTTTTCTGTCTTTGCAGAATCAGTCGGGTGGCCGGCGCGATCTCGCCCTCGGACAGGATGCCGGTCGCCACCTGGTACAGCAGCGGCTGGAACAGGTGAGTGGTCGTCTTCGAGATGAGGGTGACATCGACGTCGGCGCGCTTGAGCGCCTTGGCCGCATTCAACCCGCCGAACCCGCTTCCGATGATGACGACGCGATGGCGCGACATGATTCTCCTTCAGGTCTGCTGTCCGTCTGGCCTCTACAGTCTCCGCAGCGCAAGTCCACCGTACGACTTCGGCGAGGTGAACGTTCAATTGTCGGCGGGTGCGCACGGAATCGGAAACACATTCGATACAGACTCGCCCGCGCCGACCGAGCGTGTACTGACGGGCCTCCGGCCTTCGCACTGAGTAGAGTCCTTACAGCATGAGGCAATTCGTCGTCGCGGGGCTTGCCACCGTGCTGTCCGCCAGTGCGTTGATCGTCGCGGCCCCCCCGGCCAGTGCCGGCTGCCAATTGGGCGGCATCGTCATCAGCAAGTGCGATGGACAAATCCAGCCCGACGGCACCTGGCAACGTTGCGTCGTGTTTCCGCCCACCGGCGGGCGCGACGGCACGCCCATTTACGTCACCAACACGAATTGCCAGACGTTGGGCCCCGACCAACACCCGTGGGGCGCGGCCTTCACCGACCCGCCGACGCACATCGACGACTAGCGCCGCGGCCAGGCTCTTCTCGTCACGCTCAAGCCATTCGTCGGTAGTCGCTGCACAATGCCGACGGTCCGAGGGTGGCGATGCGCGCGGGGCGGGCCCGGGGTCCTCCGCCTGGCCACGCCACCGTCGCTCTCGGCCCGCAGCGGCCCGGACGCTGTCGTAGCCGTCTGCTCGTTTATCACGTGACCTTGAAACTAATCTCACATTACGTTGAAACAAGTTTCAACGTAATGTGAAATTCACGCTACTATGAAACAAATGCCGAAGAAATCGATGACACCGGGGCCCCGGGATGAACGCGGGGTGCTCGCGGCGCGCATCACGGCGGCCGCTCGCAACGAGTTCGCCCAACACGGCTGGGCCGGCACCACGATCCGCGCGGTCGCCCGCGAGGCCGACGTCGATCCCGCGCTGGTCTATCACTACTTCGGGTCCAAGGAAGGTCTGCTGGACGCGGCGACGAACCCGCCGCAGAAGTTCCTGGACAACGTCGCCAAGGTGTGGACCACACCCGTCGACCAGCTTGGCGCCGCACTGATTTCCGTCCTGCTGGACGCCTGGGCCGCCAACGAGGTGGCGCCCACCCTGCGGGCCATCGTGCAGACCGCCGCGCACGAACCGGCGACCCGCGAGAAGCTGCGACGGATCGTCGAGGGCAGCCTGATGGGCGTATCGCACTTAGGCGTCGACGAGCGTGACCGGCTGATCCGCAGCGGGCTGGTTTCGTCCCAGATGATGGGCTTCGCGCTGATGCGCTACGTCTGGAAGATCGAGCCGGTCGCGTCCATGACCGACGACGAGGTGGTCGCCGCGGTCGCCCCCAACCTGCAGCACTACGTCAACGGTGATCTGACGCCGTAGCTCGCCGGATCTTTCTCGCGCGCCTCACGGCCACGCGGCCGCGGTGCCCTTGTAGTTCCCGTTGAGCGCGGTGCAGAAGTCGGAGTTCGTGCCGGCGAGCAATACGATGTAGTCGCCGCCCTTGTCGTTGAATGTCGGTGGGGGATAAGCCCATCCGCTGTTACACATCGAAGTGGGGCTGCCCATCGACGGGCGGCGCCAATTGGACATCTCGCATGCCTTCATCGCGGCGACGTCCGGATAGGCGCTCTTCGGGATGACCAGTATGGCGCCGCCCCACTTTCCGTCGTTGCGGCGGTAAGCGCGCGCTCCGAACCCGGCGTTGTTCTTCTGGCATCCCAACGCGCGTTGCAGCGCCATGAACGGCAGGGCGAGGTCGCGATCGCTGATACCGGCTGCGGCGGCGATGAATTGAGCCGCGTCCGGGCCGTCGACCTCTTGCACGTTCGGATCGCCCAGGCCCTTGAGTTGCTGCGACATCGTCGACGCGGCACCCCCGCCGCCGATGATCGGCCCGCCGTTGGTGGGTGTCATCGGGGGCAGTGTGCCGGTGGGATCGGCGACGGCGGTGGGCACCACCAACGCTCCCAGGGCCAGCGTGCACGCGGCGATAGTGCGGATCCGCATACCTGAACTCCTTTATCTCCCCGGCGGCATCGGTGGGGCTGCGTTCGGAGCCATCACCGCGCCGATCTTGCGGAACAGTATGTCGGCCTGATTACTGTAGTTGCCCTGGTCATCGAATGCCTCCGGGGCGTATGTGACCGCCACCGCGATCGCGATCTTTTGGGCCGGCAGATAGGCCTCGACACCGGCGCACCCGGAGAACAACGGGTTCTGCATCAGCCAATCGCCGGAGATGATGATGCCCAGGCCGTAGGTGTAGCCCTCGCTTTGGTCAAAGCAGGTCGGGCAGCCCGGTTGCGCGTGTGTCTTGCCGCGCAGCGCGGTCGACACCATTTTCTTGTACGAGTCATCCGAGAGCAGCTTGCCCGAGCCAATGCCCACCGCGGTGGCTTCCATATCGTCGATGTTGGTGGTCTGAATGGCGCCATGGGTAATCGTCCAGGACGGGTTCCAGTACGTGGACTCCTCATAAAACGGTGTGCCCGCGGGGATTTTGAGTGCCTGGCGCCGCTCGGAGGTGAACGTGTGCAGGACGGGCCAGGGGATTTCGGCGGTATCGGAGTTCGCGGTGTGTTTCAGCCCCAGCGGGCCCAGCACCTCGTTGCCCAGCAGTGTTGACATGTCCTGACCGGTGGCCTTCTCCAGCGCCAGCCCCAGCAGCACGTAATTGGTGTGCGCGTAGTTCCAGTTGGTTCCCGGCTCGTAGAGCAGCGGGCGCCCCGAGATCTGCGCGAGCATGTCGTGAGTTGTCCACTGCTGGAAGGGATTTGCGCACGACTCATTGTCGAACTGATCGTTGCCGAGGATGTAGTCCGGGTAACCGGACGTCATCTGCGCCAGTTGTCCCAGCGTGACGCGCCCGGCGTTGGGGAAGTCGGGCAGCCATTTCGACAGCCGGTCCTCGAGGCTCAAGCTTTTTCTGGTCGACCAGCTTGAGCAGCAACGTCGACACGTAGGAGATCGCGACCGCGCCGTTACGGAAGTGCATATCGGGGGTGGCCGGCACCCCGGTCATCGAGTCGCCGACGGCCTGGGTGACCACCTCCTTGCCGTCTACCGTGACGCGGACGATCACGGCCTTGAGATGTGCCTGCGTCATGAAGTTGTGCACCACCCGCAGCACGGCATCGGCCTTGGTCTTGTCGGCGGATCCCGTCTGCGGGGGCGCCGGTGTCGGTGTGGGTCCGCAGGCCGCCGCGAGCAGGCCCGCGAGGACCAGCGATGCGATGCGACGGCGGGTACCCATCAGCGGAAGGCGTCGCTACCGGTGAAGGCCTGGCCGAGCACCAATTGATGCATCTCGGGAGTGCCTTCGTAGGTCAGCACCGACTCCAGGTTGACCATGTGCCGGATCACCGGGTACTCGAGCGATATCCCGTTGCCGCCCAATATGGTTCGAGCGGTCCGGCAGATCTTGAGGGCCTCGCGGGTGTTGTTGAGTTTGCCGAAGCTGACCTGCTCGGGGCGCAGCCCGACGGTGTCCTTGAGACGGCCCAGATGCAGCGACAGTAGCTGGCCCTTGTGCAATTCGACCGCCATGTCGACGAGTTTCGCCTGGGTCAACTGAAATCCGGCGATCGGTCGGCCGAATTGGGTTCGCTGCGTCGCGTATTCGAGTGCCGCCTGCCACGCCGTGCGCGCCGCTCCCATCGATCCCCAGACGATGCCGTAGCGCGCTTCGGACAAGCAGGACAGCGGCCCGCGCAACCCCGTGGCGTCGGGCAGCATCGCGTCGGCGGGCAACCGCACGTCGTCGAGCACCAGCTCGCTGGTGATCGAGGCACGCAGCGACAGCTTGTGGTGAATCGTGTTGGCGGTGAAGCCCGCGGTACGGGCTTCGACGATGAAGCCGCGGATCCCGTCTTCGGTGTCAGCCCACACCACCGCCACGTCGGCGACCGAACCGTTGGTGATCCACATCTTGCGGCCGTTGAGCACCCAGTCCGAACCATCGCGTCGCGCATGGGTTTTCATCGCCGCGGGGTCGGATCCGGCATCGGGTTCGGTGAGCCCGAAGCAGCCGAGCAGTTCGCCGGCGGCCATGCCGGGAAGCCATTGCTGCTTTTGTTCCTCGGACCCGAAGTTCCAGATTGCGAACATCGCCAGCGAACCCTGCACCGAGACCATCGACCGGATCCCGGAGTCGGCCGCCTCCAGCTCGGTACATGCCAGCCCGTAGTGCACCGACGAGGACCCACCGCAGCCATAGCCCTCCAGATGCATGCCGAGCAACCCAAGCTGGCCGAACTGCTTACCCAACTGGCGCACCGGCAGGTCGCCGATCTCGAACCACTCCGCGATGTACGGGATGACGTGCTCGGCGCAGAATTTTCGGACCGTGTCGCGAACCGCGATCTCGTCGCTGGACAGCGACGCGTCGATGCCAAGGGGGTCTTCTCGGTTGAACGCGGGTGGCCTGTGTGTGCTCATAGCAGTCAGTCTGCCACCGCGTCCATCGCGAAGAACAGCCTCCGGGCCTGCCCGGTAGTCTCGCCCTATGCGGCGGCTGGGGTGGCTGGGCCTGGATGTGGTCTGCGTTTTGGTGTTCTGCGCCGTGGGACGCCGCAGCCACGACGAAGGCCTCAATCTCACCGGCATCGCGACGACGGCCTGGCCGTTTCTCACCGGCACGCTGATCGGGTGGCTGCTCTCCCGGGGCTGGCAGCGGCCCACCGCCGTGGCGCCGACCGGGGTGGTGGTCTGGCTGTCGACCGTGGCCGTTGGCATGGTGTTGCGCAAAGTAAGTTCCGCGGGCGTGGCCGCGAGTTTCGTCGTGGTCGCCGCCACGGCCACCGCGCTGTTACTGCTCGGCTGGCGGGCGGGGGTCGGACTAGCGTTGCGGCGCCGCTCGAAGGTCTGATGGCCCGGACCGACGACGACACGTGGGGTCCCGACGGCGGCGTCGGAATGACCGCGACGTTCGGCGCGGTCGCGCGGGCGCTGGCAACCACCAAGGGGCTGGTCAACGACCCGTTTGCCGAACAGTTGGTGCGTGCCGCGGGGGTGCAGTACTTCACCCGGATGGTCGACGACCAGCGGTACACCGAAGACGACGGCAACAACCCGATCATGACCGGGCTCATTACCCTGCTCGGAGCACACACCCGTTTCCTGGATGAATTCCTCGCCGACGCCGGACGGGCGGGCCTCCGACAGGTCGTGATCGTGGGGTCCGGCCTGGACACCCGGCCGTACCGGCTGTGGTGGCCGCCGGGGACAACGGTCTACGAAATCGATCAGCCCGACGTCATCGACTTCAAGACCGCGGTGCTGCGCGGGCTGGGCGCCGAGCTCACCGCGCACCGCCGTGCGGTCGGCGTCGACCTGCGACACGATTGGTTGACGGCCATGCGGCGGGCCGGTTTTGACGCCGCCCAACCCACGGCGTGGATCGCCGAGACGTTTCTGATCGGGTTCCTGCCCCCCGACGGCCAGAACCGGTTGCTCGAAGACCTCTCGGCGGTCAGTGCGCCGGGCAGCCGTTTCGCCGGCGACCACCTGCCCAGCTGGTCCTCATTTCAGCTGGTGGCCGCCCGGACGTTCGTCAACACCTGGCGGCAATTCGGTCTCGACGTGGATCTGGAGGGGCTGACGTATCCCGGCCAATATCATGCTGTCCCGCGGTTTCTGGCCGATCATGGCTGGCAGACCGTCGAACGAAATGTCGCCGATTTGTTCAGTGCGATTGGAATGAGGACCCGCTGGCGAGGCACCCCCGACGATGACGCGATTACGCCCCGATACGTCACAGCGACGCGATCGGCCGGGCCCGCGGCGACACCCGGCCGGAATGCATCCGCTTGATAGACGTTAGAGGTGAGGTGATGTCCAAGACGCAGCTCCGCTTCGTACCTGCGGCGTTGGACGACGCATTGGCAGAGCCGTTGCTGGCCGAACTGGCGGTGGAGTACGCGCAGCGCTACGACAGCACGGAACCAACGGTGCTGGCGTGGCTCAAGGACAACCCCTCCGACGAGTTCGCACCACCGGACGGGGGCATGTTGATCGGCCTATTGGATGGCCGCCCGGTGACCGGCGGCGGATTTCGCCGGTTCGACGCGGAGACGGCCGAGCTCAAGAGAATCTGGACGGACAGCGCGCATCGCCGCCGCGGGTACGCGATGGCGCTGCTGGCTGAGCTGGAGGCCGAGATCGCGGCGCGCGGCTACCGGAAGGTCTACCTGGTGACCGGCAATCGTCAGCCCGAGGCCGAGGAGCTGTATCAGGCCACCGGATACCGCCGGCTGGACGAGCCGCTGCCGTCCGAAGGCCCGGTCTTCCCGATCGCATTCGAGAAGCGGCTCACATGAGCGGCCCGTTTCATCTCGCCGTCGCGCTGGACGGATACGGCTGGGACCCGCAGGCCTGGCGGGCCACCTTGGCGGCCGACCCGGACACTTTGTCGCCGCTGAGCGGCCGCTACTGGGCTGATCTCGCGGCCACCGCCGAACGCGGGCTGCTCGACTTCCTCACCATCGACGACACCCTGATGGCGCAGCCCGGGCGCCGTGAGCAGATTTCACCGCGACGCCTTGCCGGCCGTGGCGACGCGGCGTTGGTGGCGGCGCGCATCGCACCCACGACGCGGCACATCGGGCTGATCCCGGTGGCGACGGTGACGCACACCGAGCCGTTTCACATCTCCAAATCCATTGCCACGCTTGACTATGTCTCGCACGGCCGGGCGGGCTGGCAGCCACGCGTCAGCTCGACCCCGCATGAGGCGGCGTTGTTCGGCCGCCGCGACGCGGGCCCGGACGGCTTGTCGGATCTTTTTCCAGAGGCCGCCGACTACGTCGACGTGGTGCGCCGGCTCTGGGACAGCTGGGAGGACGACGCGATCATTCGCGATGCGACGACCGGCCGCTACGTCGACATCGACAAACTGCATTACATCGACTTCAGCGGAAAGTATTTTTCGGTCAAGGGACCGTCGATCACGCCCCGCCCGCCGCAGGGCCAACCGGTCGTCGCGGTGCTGGCCCACCAACTTCCAGTCTACGAATTTGCCGCTGCCAGTGCGGATCTCGTGTTCATCACGCCTTCCGATGAGGCATCGCTGCGCCGTATCCTCGCCGAGGTGGCCCAAGCCGGCGGCACCCGGCTGAAGGTCTATGCCGACGTGGTGGTCTCGTTCGGCGGCCCAGGCGACCCTCGCTCTGATGCGCTCAACTTCACCGGCACCGCAACCGAATTGGTGGAGCTGCTGCTGGAATGGCAACGCCTCGGCATCGACGGTGCCCGGTTGCGGCCGGCCGTCAACGCCACCGATCTGCCGGTGATCGTCGACGAGGTGGTTCCGCTGCTGCAGCGGGCGCGGTGTTTCCGCACCGCCTACCAGGACGGCGAGACGTTGCGGGCCCGACTCGGATTGCCGGTCGCACCTAATCGATACGCGGCGGTGCGGCAATGAACGTTCCACTCTCCGTCCTCGACCTCGCGCCGATCAGCGCAGGGAGCGATCCCGCGACGGCGCTGCGCAACACGATCGAGCTGGCCCAGCGCGCCGAAGACTGGGGTTTTCGCCGCTACTGGGTGGCCGAACATCACTTCGTCGGGGTCGCCAGTGCCGCACCGGCGGTGTTGATCGGACAAATCGCTGCTGCTACCAACAGGATTCGGGTGGGCGCCGCGGCCGTGCAGCTGGGCTACACCACAGCCGTCGCGGTTGTCGAAAGCTTCGGCATGCTGGAAGCCTTCCACCCCGGGCGCATTGACCTCGGTGTCGGCCGGTCCGGACAGCGCCGCTCCGAGGAACACAATCCGAAGAAGCCCAAGGAACCGCGGCCGCCGCGGGTGTGGCACGAGGTGGACGGCGTCGTCGTTCCAACCCCGTTCGACCTGCGCGGGCTGCTCGATCTCGACCAGCTCCAAGCCACGATGGGGATCCTGCAGCAACCCGAAGCGTTGTCGCCGGACTTCGCCGAGCAGATCGACGACATCCTCGCCCTGCTCGACGGCACCTACCACGTCGGCAAGTACGACGTGCACGCCGTGCCGGGCGAGCGAAGCGGCTTGCGGCCGTGGGTGTTCGGCAGCACCCGCGGGCAAAGCGCACGGGTGGCCGGCGCACTGGGGCTGCCGTTCGTCGCCAGCTATCACATCACCCCGGCCACCGCGCTGGAAGCCGTCGAGGCCTACCGCGACGCGTTCGTGCCCTCGTCGGCATTGGCGAAGCCTTACGTGGTGGTGTCGGCCGACATCGTCGTCGCCGACGACTCCGACACCGCCCGGCACCTGGCCAGCGGCTACGGCCATTGGGTGTACTCGATCCGGAGCGGGGTCGGTGCCATGCCCTACCCCGAACCCGGAAGCTGCCCGCCGCTGACCGAAGCGCAATACGAGCTCGTAAAAGACCGATTGGCAACGCAATTCGTGGGCAATGCGGACGAAGTGGCCGAGCGGTTGCAGGCGCTGCAGCGGGTGACCCAGGCCGACGAACTGGTGATCACCTCGGTGACACACCGGCACTCCGACCGGCTGCGGTCGCATGAGCTGATCGCCAAGCGCTGGGGACTGACGGAATGAACATCAGAAACGGCAAGCACCGCAAGCCGATTCACCTGGCCGCCCACTTCCCGGGCGTCAACAACACCACGGTGTGGACCGATCCCACCGCGGGCAGCCAGATCGAATTCGACTCGTTCGTGCATCTCGCCCGCACCGCCGAACGTGGACTGTTCGACTTCTTCTTCCTGGCCGAGGGGCTGCGGCTGCGTGAGCATCGCGGCCGCATCTACGATCTCGACGTCGTCGGAGGGCCGGACACCTTCACGGTGCTGGCGGCACTGGCGGGGGTCACCGACCGGATCGGGCTGACCGGGACGATTAACACCACCTTCAACGAACCATTCGAGGTTGCCCGGCAATTCGCCACACTCGATCATCTGTCCGGCGGCCGCGCCGGCTGGAACATCGTCACCTCGTCGGACGCCTTCACCGGCGAAAACTTCCGGCGCGGCGGCTTCCTGAAGCATGCCGACCGGTACCGGCGGGCCGAGGAGTTCCTCGTCACCGCACGCCAATTCTGGGACAGCTGGGAAGACGGCGCGGTGCTGGCCGATGTCGAAAGCGGCACCTACGTCGACCCTGCGCGGATCCGCAGCGTCGAGCACCGGGGCCCCGACTTCGACGTACGCGGGTTCGCGACGCTGCCGGTGGGGCCGCAAGGCCACCCGATCCTGCTGCAGGCCGGCGACTCCGACGAAGGACGGGCGTTCGGCGCCCGCTACGCCGACGCGTTGTTCACGCTGCACGGCTCCCTGGAGGACGGTCAGCGCTACTACGCCGACGTCAAGGGCCGTGCCGTGTCGTCTGGCCGAGACCCCAACCAGCTCAAGGTTTTTCCCGCCGCGACCTTTGTTCTCGGTGACACCGATGCCGAGGCGCAGGACAAGGCGCGCCACATCCGCTACCAACAGGTCAGCGGCGCCACGGCGATCGCGATGCTCGAACAGGTGTGGGGCCGTGAGCTCTCCGAATTCGACCCGGACGGGCCACTGCCCGAATTCGATCCGGTCGTCGACAGCGACATCACCCAGGGCCGGGTCCGCCATGTCGACCCGGTCGCGGTCGCGGGCAGATGGCGCGAACGCTCCGAAGCCGAGAAATTGTCGATCCGTGAGCTGATCATCGCGGTCACCACCCGGGAGCAGTTCGTCGGCACCGCAGCCGGGATCGCGGACGAGATCGACAGATACATCCAGGCCGACGCCTGCGACGGGTTCATCCTGGTGCCGCATCTGACACCGCACGGTCTCGACGAATTCGTCGATCGGGTGGTACCACTCTTACAAGAGCGCGGGGCGTTCCGCGCCGAATACACCGGCGAGACGCTGCGAGATCATTTGGGGCTCAGCGAGTTCGCGGCGCATGCATAATGATGGCCACCCCCAGCAGGCAGATCAGCGCGCCGGTTACATCCCACCGATCGGGGCGAAAGCCGTCAAAACCCATGCCCCACAACAGCGAACCGGCCACGAAGATGCCGCCATACGCGGCCAGGATGCGACCGAAGTGGGCCCCGGAACCAAGCGAGGGCTGCAGGGTGGCGACAAATCCGTAGGCGCCCAGCGCGATCACGCCCCAGCCCACCCACATCCAGCCGCGGTGTTCGCGAACCCCCTGCCACACCAACCAGGCGCCGCCGATTTCGAACAGCGCCGCGAGCACGAACAGCGCGATCGACTTGGCAACCGTCACAGCGCGCCCGCTTTTTCCAGTGCCGCATTGGTCGCTTCGCGGATGGGGCCGCGCCACAGCGGGCCGTGACCGGGTGCCAGGACCTCGGTCTCCAGCAGGGCCAGTGCCGAAAGGGTTCGGATGCAGTCCTGCTGGCTGTAGCTGAAGATCGCCGGCAGCAGTTGGGGACCGTCGTGACGGATCAGTGGATGCCCGGTGATCAGCGCGTCGCCGCTGGCCAGCACGCCGTCGACCAGATACGAGCAGTGACCTCCTGTATGCCCGGGGCTGAAAACGGGCCGCGGGTGGCCCGGCAGCCCCGCCGCAATTTCGGGCGTCAGCGGCTGGGTGGTCGGAATCGCGTCGCGAATCAGGCCGCCGCTGCGCACCACATGCGCGGTCCACACCGCCCAGGTGGGCCGCCAGATGCGCAGCGCGAGATCGACGATCGAGACCTGTTCGAGGTATTCGCGCTTGGCGTGGCCGACCTCGTCGGCGTGGCAGTAGACGGGAGTACCGTGCTCGGCGGCGAACCAGATCGCCGAGCCCAGATGGTCGATGTGAGCATGCGTCAGCAGGATCGCGCGCACGTCGCCGGCGCCGTAGCCGAGCGCTTTCAGCGAGGCCAGCACGGCTGCGCGATCGCCCGGATAGCCGGCGTCGATCAGCATCACGCCGGTGTCGTCGGTGACCAGCGTCCAGTTGACGGCCTCACCCTGGGCGAGGTGCACGGTGTCGGTGACTTGGACAAGTGTTGGCGCTGATGCCATGCCCAACACTGTAGGAGCGATCGCAAGGGCGGCGAAGCCGGACGCAGCGGGTCGTGACCAGGAGGGTAGGAGTAGAAAGAACGAGTGGCTGAGCTGAAACTTGGATACAAAGCGTCTGCTGAACAATTCGCACCGCGCGAGCTCGTCGAACTGGCTGTGGCCGCCGAAGCACACGGTATGGACAGCGCCACCGTCAGTGACCACTTCCAACCGTGGCGGCACAAGGGCGGACACGCCCCGTTCTCGCTGGCCTGGATGACCGCGGTCGGCGAGCGCACCGAGCGGCTCGTCCTGGGCACGTCGGTGCTCACCCCGACCTTCCGGTGCAACCCCGCGGTCATCGCCCAGGCCTTCGCGACGATGGGCTGCCTGTACCCGAACCGCATCTTCCTCGGCGTCGGCACCGGCGAGGCCCTCAACGAGATCGCCACCGGATACGAGGGCGAATGGCCGGAGTTCAAGGAGCGCTACGCGCGGCTGCGCGAGTCGGTGAAGCTGATGCGCGAACTATGGCTCGGCGACCGCGTCGACTTCAACGGCGAGTACTACAAGACCAAGGGCGCCTCGATCTATGACGTGCCCGAGGGCGGCATCCCGATCTACGTCGCCGCGGGCGGCCCGCAGGTGGCCAAGTACGCCGGTCGCGCTGGCGACGGGTTCATCTGCACGTCCGGCAAGGGCGAGGAGCTCTACCAGGACAAGCTCATCCCCGCGATGCGGGAGGGCGCCGAGGCGGCGGGTAAGAACCCGGACGACATCGACCGGATGATCGAGATCAAGATCTCCTACGACACCGACCCCGAATTGGCCCGGGAGAACACCCGGTTCTGGGCGCCGCTGTCGCTGACCGCCGAGCAGAAGCATAGCATCGACGACCCGATCGAGATGGAGAAGGCCGCCGACGCGCTGCCGATCGAGCAGATCACCAAGCGCTGGATCGTGGCGTCAGATCCCGACGAGGCCGTCGAAAAGGTCGGTCAGTACGTGACGTGGGGCCTGAACCATTTGGTGTTTCACGCGCCCGGTCATGATCAGCGCCGCTTCCTGGAGCTGTTCGAAAAGGACCTGGCGCCCAGGCTGCGGCGACTTGGCTGATACCTCCGCGATTTATGTCGCGGCGCCCGAGCCCGAGACCGGCAAGTCGACGATCGCGCTGGGGCTGCTGAACCGACTGACGGCGACGGTCGCCAAAGTCGGTGTGTTCCGGCCGATCACCCGGCTCGGGGAGGATCGTGACTACATCCTGGAGCTGCTGCTGACGCGTACCACCGCGGGCCTGTCCTACGAGCAGTGCGTGGGCGTCACCTACCAGGATATCCACGCCGACACCGACGCGGCGATCGCCAGCATCGTCGACCGGTACCACGCGATGGCGCAGGCATGCGATGCCGTGGTGATCGTCGGCAGCGACTACACCGATGTCACGACGCCCGCCGAGCTGGCGGTAAACGCCCGGGTTGCAGTCAACCTCGGCGCGCCCGTGCTGTTGGCGGTGCGCGCGAAAAGCCGTTCTGCCGACCAGGTTGCCAGTGTCGTCGAGGTGTGTCTGGCCGAGCTGGCCGCGCAGCGCGCGCACACCGCGGCGGTGGTGGCCAGCCGGTGTGATCCCGCCGAAATGGGCATGGTCGCAGAAGCTCTCGGCAAGTTCACCGTACCCAGCTACGTGCTGCCCGACGAGCCGCTGCTCTCGGCGCCGACGGTGGCCGAACTACAGCACGCCGTGCACGGGACCCTGGTCAGCGGTGACGCCGAGCTGGTCGAGCGCGAAGTGATGGGAGTGCTGGTGGCCGGCATGACCGCGGACCATGTACTGGAGCGGCTGCGCGACGGCATGGCGGTCATCACCCCCGGAGACCGCTCCGATGTGGTGCTGGCCGCCGCGAGTGCCCATGCGGCCGAGGGGTTTCCGTCACTATCCTGCATCGTGCTCAACGGCGGTTTCGACCTGCATCCGTCGATCGCGGCGCTGGTTTCCGGGCTGCGGCTGCGGCTGCCGATCATTGGGAACGATCTGGGGACCTACGAGACGGCCAGCGCGGCGGCCTCGGCCCGGGGCCGAATCACGGCAGCATCCCAGCGTAAGATCGACACAGCGGTCGGGCTGATGGAGCGGCGAGTCGATATCTCGGATCTGCTTGCGCAGCTTGCTATTCCGATCCCGACCGTCACCACCCCCCAGATGTTCACCCACCGGCTCACCCAGCAGGCTCGTGCGGATCGCAAGCACATCGTCTTGCCCGAAGGGAACGACGACCGGATCCTCAAGGCCGCGGGCCGGGTGCTGAAACGCTGTGTCGCCGACCTGACGATTCTGGGCGACGAGGCCCAAATCCGCTTGCGTTCCGCAGAACTGGGTGTCGAGCTGGACGATGCGACAATTATCGACCCGCGCAACGAGGAACTCTGCGACCAGTTCGCAAAGCAGTACGCCGAATTGCGCAAGTCGAAAGGAATCACCGTCGAGCAGGCGCACGAGATCATGCACGATGTCTCGTATTTCGGGACCATGCTGGTGCATAACGGCATGGTTGACGGCATGGTGTCCGGCGCGGCCCACACCACGGCACACACGGTCCGCCCGGCGCTCGAGATCATCAGGACCGTACCGGACGTCTCGACGGTGTCCAGCATTTTCCTGATGTGCCTGCCCGATCGGGTGCTGGCCTACGGTGACTGTGCGATCATCCCGGACCCGACGCCCGAACAGCTCGCCGACATCGCGATCAGCTCGGCGCGCACTGCCACGCAGTTCGGCATCGAGCCGAAGGTGGCGATGCTGTCCTATTCCACCGGTGATTCCGGAACCGGGGCTGACGTCGACAAGGTCTGGAAGGCAACGGAATTGGTTCGCGCCCGCGATCCGCAGCTCTTGGTCGAGGGGCCAATCCAGTATGACGCCGCGATAGAGCCCTCGGTGGCCGCGACCAAGCTGCGCGATTCGCCAGTGGCTGGTCATGCCACCGTGCTGATATTCCCCGACCTGAATACCGGCAACAACACCTACAAGGCCGTACAGCGTAGCGCCGGGGCCATCGCGATCGGCCCGGTGCTGCAGGGCTTGCGGAAGCCGGTGAACGACCTGTCCCGCGGCGCGCTGGTCGAAGACATCGTCAACACCATAGCGATCACCGCGATCCAGGCGCAGGGCGTCGGCCATGGCTGATCGACCGGTGTTGGTGATAAACTCGGGTTCCTCGTCGCTGAAATTCCAAGTAGTGGAACCTGATTCGGGTGAGCCGCTCAGTGGTGGCGTAGTCGGAGAGATCGGCGAGCCGTCGGGGCGGGCGGCCGATCACGAGGAGGCGCTGCGCCTGGCGTTTCACCAGCTGGCCGAGGATGGCGTGGACCTCAAGTCGAGCGGGCTGTTGGCGGTCGGGCACCGCGTTGTGCACGGGGGCCAGACTTTCTATCGCCCGACGTTGCTCGACGACGGCGTGGTCGCCGAGCTCGAGAAGCTGTCAGAGCTTGCGCCGCTGCACAATCCGCCCGCGGTGCAGGGCATCAAGGTAGCGCGCAAGCTTCTTCCGGACACCGCGCACATCGCGGTCTTCGACACGGCCTTCTTTCATCACCTGCCCGCCGCTGCCGCGACGTACGCGATGGACCGGGAGCTGGCACAGCGATACCGGGTGCGCCGCTACGGATTTCACGGCACCTCGCACCGGTACGTGAGTGAGCAAGCCGCGGCTTTTCTGAAGCGGCCGCCGGACGGGCTGAATCAGATCGTGCTCCATCTGGGCAACGGTGCTTCGGCCTCGGCGATCGCCGGCGGCCGGCCCCTCGACACGTCGATGGGCTTGACCCCGCTGGAGGGCCTGGTGATGGGCACCCGCAGCGGTGACATCGACCCCGGCGTCGTCAGCTACCTGTGGCGCACCGCGAACATGGACGTGGAGGCGATCGAGTCGATGCTCAACAACCGGTCCGGCGTCTGGGGTCTGGCCGGTGAGCGTGACTTCCGCAAGCTGCACGCGATGATCGAATCCGGGGACAGTTCAGCGAAATTGGCATACGACGTGTTCGTTCACCGTCTGCGCAAATACATCGGTGCCTACCTCGCCGTGCTGGGGCACACCGACGTCATCACCTTCACCGCGGGGATCGGCGAGAACGATGCGGCGGTGCGCCGTGACGCGGTGGCCGGGCTCGAGGAGCTGGGCATCGTGCTCGACGACGGCCTAAACGAGTCCGGAAGCAAAGGTGTGCGGCGGATTTCGGCTGACGATTCGCCGATCACTGTACTAGTAGTCCCGACCAACGAGGAACTGGCGATCGCCCGCGACTGCGCGGCCCTGCTGGCGGGATAGCCCCTTGCCGTCGAGTGTGTACTCCGGGCTGGGTCTCCGCCGAATTTCAGCCCGGGAGGCGACGGGGCGTCAGAGGAAGCCGAGGCTGGTGCGGCCAGATCCCACCGATGGCGTCGGGTCCGTCCCGACGGTTTGCGCGAGCAGCTCGTGGTACACGTCGCGAAAGTCGGTGGTGAACTTGAGATCTCCGTGGTCGAGATTGGCGAGGCTGGGCTCGTCGCCGTAGAAGTCTCCCTTGACGGGTACGCCCGCGACGAAGACCGGGCCCGCGGTGCCGTGATCGGTCCCCTGTGACGCGTTGGCCGCCACCCGGCGACCGAACTCCGAATAGGCCATGAGCACGACGTTGCGCCCGTGGCGATCTGCGGCCATGTCCCGCAGGAACGGTGTCACGGCATCGTCGAGTGCCCGCAGCAGCCGCTGTTGCGTGTCACGCTCGTTGGCGTGGGTGTCGAAGCCGCCCAGCTGAACGGTGTAGACCCGGGTCGGAACGCCGGCGCGTACCGCGGCGGCAACCATACTCAGTTGCGTGGCCAGCGAATTGTTTTCCTTGGCGGGAGGTTTGATCGCCGCGAAGGCTTTGCCGGTGGCGCGGCTGGCGCGGTAGGCCTTGCGTACGGCCGCCATCGCCGGGGTGTCGGCGGGGTCGTCGTCGCCCAGCGCGCTCATGATGGCGTCGAACCGCTCCGCCTGTCGCTCCGGCACCCGCGTGGTCGAAAGCGCTGCTGCCGTGTACGTTTCGCCGACCGCGAGCGGCGGGAGCACCGGTCCGACGTTTACCGCGCGCAATGGGTCGTAGCCGGTGACGTCCAGCCAGCGGCCGATCCACCCGGTCGAGACTGGCTCGGCGGGCGACGCCGTCTGCCAGATGTCCATTGACCGGAAGTGGCTATGATCGGGCTGCGGATAGCTGACACCGCGCACGATTGCGAGCTGGCGTTGGTTCCACAACTGGGCCATCCCCTTCATCGCGGGATTAAGCCCAAGCTGAGAATCGAGGTGTAACACGTCGCCCGGCGCGTAGGCGAGCTCAGGACGTGAGTCATGGTAAGCGTTGTCGGCGTAGGGGATTAGCGTGTTGATGCCGTCGTTGCCGCCGTAGAGCGTGACGATCACCAGCACGCCGGCACCGTCGGCCAGCGGTCGATCCTCGGCCGCGCGCATCAGGTCGGGCCAGCTGACCGCGACCGCCCCGGAGAGCAGGCCGGCCGCGCCCACGCCGGCGCTGGCGATCAGGAATTTGCGGCGATTGAGCTCGGGCATGGCAATCTCGTTACGACGTCAAGTATTCGGGCGTGTTCACCGCGGCCACGGCCAACTGGGGCGGCTTGCGGACCAGGGGCTCGAGCGCGTCGGCCGATCGATCCGACCAGGAGCCGATGCCGAGGCAATAACCGACCGCGTCGATGCGGTCGGCGGGGGCCACACTCTCGATCCCCGACAAGTCGCCGAGATGTGCGAGCCGGCTGGCGGCGCGTAGCCGTGCCTCGGCGCTTGCGGTCGACAGCCATACCTGGCCGTGCGGCCAGCCGCCGACGCTCGGCGGGTAAAACGGCCGTTGCCCAAGGGCTTTCAACGTCGCGTCGGCGATCTTCAGCACCTCCGGCTTCTCGACGGGGACCCGCAGTGCCCGCATCACCCCGACCAGCCATTCGATCGGGGTGTTGACGACCGTGGCGCGGTTGGCGGTGAACTCGTCGTCGGTCAGGATCGCCCTTGTCAGTGCGCGTAGATTGCGCTCGGGGCCGTAGGCGGAGACCAGCCGGTCGAGCAGCTGAGGCGAGGCCGGTTCGTCGGACGCCAACTGTTGCCACAGTCGTCCGGCGATGTATTCCGCCGACTTCGGTTGTGCCAGCACGGTATCGCAGAATCCGGCGGCGTCGAAGTTGCGGGTGAGCCCGAACAGCGTCTTGTCGGCGGAATCATGCCGTTTGGGGGTCAGCGAGGTTTGGCCGTCGGGGCCGATCATCCAGCCCGTCAATGCCCTGGCGCCGGCGCGGACATCGTCCTCGGTGTAGCCGTTGCCATGGCCCAGCGCGAACAGCTCCATGAATTCGCGGGCGAGATTCTCGTTGGGCGCCTTGGCGGTGTTGGCCTGGCCGTCGAGCCAGCGCAGCATCGCGGCGTCGGTCAGCATCGCATAGGCCAGCGTGCGGAAATCACTCAGCGACAGGGTGCGCAGCTTCTCGTTTTGTGCGGCCATGTGCGTGGCGGACCGGACCTTCTGCGCGGAGGTCGCAAAGTGGTTGTGCCACAGGAGGGTCAGCTTCTCGTGCACCGGCTGCCCGACGGTGACCATGCGCCGCAGCCACCAGCTCGACAGAACGCCTTCTTGTTCGGAGACTTGATGGTTGAACGCTTGACGGGCCGCCGGTGTCGCACCCTTGCCCGGCGCGTGCAGCGGCTCCAGCCGCGGCACCGGGGTGGCGATGGCACCGGGATCGGTGGCGGGGTCGCCGGCCAGCATGGCGTCGACGTAGCCGGGCCAGTCCCGGCCGAGGGCCGCGTCGACCTCTGGCCCGGTCACCCCGAACCCGGCCCGTCGCAGCACGCGAGCCACCGTCATCCACTGCGCGGGCTGGCCCATGCTTTGAGTGTGCACATGGAGCTATGAATCAGCTGTGACAAGCCCCCCGAATTCTCGGAATCGAGTGTGTGCTGACGGTTTTGAGTGCGCGCTCACGGCGAGAATTCCGCCGATGTTCCGCCGAGGACGCGCACTCGACGGCCCTGTGTATAGGCGAAATCGCCCGGGACGCGGACGTGCAATGGTTCGCCTCATGTGGGAAGCGAGTCAACCATTCATCGGCAGCGAGGCGTTGGCGCTAGGCGCGCTCAACAGGCATCAGCTGCGATCGCATTACCGTGCGGTCTTTCCCAACGTCTATCTGGCGAACCACGTCGAGGCATCGCTGCAGCAACGCATAGTCGCGGCTTGGCTCTGGTCCAATCGCCGTGGGGTGATCGCGGGCGCGGCGGCCGCGGCGGTACACGGCGCCCAATGGATTCCCGACAATGTCCCGGTCGAGCTGATCCACGCCAACACGCGCGTGCCCGACGGCGTGCTGACCCGGCGCGACGGACTGGTCGACGGCGAGACACAGGTCGTCGACGGCCGGGCGGTCACCACGCCCGAGCGCACCGCGTTTGACATCGGCCGTCGTGGCGCTGTCCATTCCGCTGTTGCCCGCCTCGATACGCTCGCGCGCGCAACAGGTTTCAAGGTCGACGACGTGCTTCGGGTTGCCGCGTGCCACCCGCGGACGCCGGGGCTGCGGCGGCTGGAGGCCGCGCTGAAACTGGTCGACGCGGGCGCGCAATCGCCGCGGGAGAGCTACCTGCGGCTGCTGCTGATCGATGCGGGTCTGCCGCGGCCGCAGACGCAGATACCGGTGCTTGGCGTGGACGGGATACCGGTCGCCTACCTCGACCTGGGCTGGGAGGACTGCATGGTCGCGGTGGAGTATGACGGCGACCACCATCGAACCGATCGGCGGCAATACATCAAAGACATTCGGCGGCTCGAGATGCTGGCCGAAATGGGCTGGATCGTCGTCCGGGTTGTGGCGGAGGACCGGCCCGCTGCTGTGGTGCGCCGGGTCCGTGCCGCGATCGCGACGTCGAGTGTGCGTTCGCGGTTTTCAGTGCGCGTCCACGCCGGGATTTCGGCCTTGAGTTCAAGGGGTGGTTGCAACACTTCGTAGTTAGGGGTGTTGATGACGGGTCAGCCTCAGTTGTTGGTGGTGCAGCGGCGGTATTGGGATTTGATCGCTGCGGGATGGTCCTCGGAGGATGCCGGGGTGGCGGTCGGCGTGTCGGCGACGTGCGGTAGCAAGTGGTTTCGCAGGTTTGGTGGTGTGAATCCACGATGGTCAAAGCCTCAAGGACAGCGACGGCCGCGGCTGTCGGCGGATGAGCGTGAACAGATCATGATCGGCACCGCGCACGGTGAGTCGATCCGTTCGATGGCGCGCCGGTTGGGCCGGGCGCCGTCGACGATCATGCGCGAGATTGCCCACAACGGTGTCATGCGAGGGCATGTGGGCCGTTATCGCGCCCGGTATCGGTTCGGGCCCGCCGGGCCGGTTGGGACGCGAAGTCGGGCTACTCGGCGCGCATCGCTCAGCGGCGCAGCGAGCAACGGGCGCGTCGACCCAAGACCGGCAAGTTGGGCCGCTGTGAGCAATTGCGGGCCGAGGTGCAAGCGTTGTTGGTCAACAAGTACAGCCCCGAACAGATCGCCGGGGTATTGACCGCGACCTATCCTGACCGCCCGGAGATGCAGGTGTCCCACGAAACCATCTACCAGGCGCTTTACGTGCAAGGGCGCGGAGAACTGCGCCGGGAACTGAGGACATGCCTGCGCACCGGGCGCGCGTTGCGTAAACCGCGCCGACGGGCCCGCGCCGGTGACGGCCGCGGCCGTATCCAAGGCATGGTCAACATCAGTGAGCGGCCCGCCGAAGCTAACGACCGCGCCGTGCCAGGCCATTGGGAAGGAGACCTGATCATCGGCAAGGACCAGGCCTCTCAAATCGGCACGCTGGTTGAACGTTCCACCGGATATGTCCGACTGCTGCACCTACCCCATACCCGTAGCGCCGAGGCCGTCGCCGAGGCCATGATCGCCGCGGTCAAAGACCTGCCCGCCACCTTGCGCCGCACCGTGACCTGGGACCAAGGCCACGAAATGGCCCACCACGCCCGCATCAGCATCGACACCGGCATCGAGGTTTACTTCTGCGATCCCCACTCACCCTGGCAGCGCGGTAGCAATGAGAACACCAACGGCCTACTACGGCAATACTTTCCAAAGGGCACCGACCTTTCGGTGCACGACGCCGAACACCTCGCCTACGTCGCCGACGAACTCAACGGACGACCCCGAAAACGCTTCAACTGGGACAACCCCACCAACCGCCTCAACAAGCTACTGTCCACCCCGACAGACACAACTGTTGCAACCAAACCTTGAATCCACCACCGAAATCCCGCCCTGGGCGCGCACTCGACGACAGGGGCCCGAAGAGTGGGGCGCTAGAAGGTGCTGGTGGGGCGCACGCGGTTGGCCAGGTCGACCAGCGTGTAGCGATGCCGCTGAGTGGGAGCGACCCGCGCGAGCGCACGCAGGGACGCCTCGACGCCCAGCCGCAGCCCGTGCGAGGTGAACGGGAAGCCGAGGATGTGGTTGGTGCTGGCCTGATTTGATTCAAGCCAGTCCATCGCACCGCCGAGCACCAGCGCGCGAATCTGCAACACCCGCGGCTCGGTGGGCGGCAGTGCCTCGACTCGCCGGGCAGCGTCGCGAATCTGCTCCTCGGTGATCTCACTCGTCGAGCGGCCGGACAGCAGGGTCACCGCACTGGTCAACCGTGCGGTGGTGAAATGCCTTGAGGTTGGCGGCACTTCGTCGAGTGTGCGCACCGCGCGGGTTCGATCACCCGCGGCCGAAAGGGATCTCGCTAACCCAAAGGCCGCCGAGATCACGCCGTCGTTGGTGCGCCACACCGTCTTGTAGAACTTGTCCACGTCAACATGGCCGGCGAGTTCGCCGGTGGCGGCCAATGCCAATTTCGGCGCCAGCTCGCCGGGGAAGATATCCAGCACCTCGGTGAAATGCTTGATGGCCGAATCGTAGTCGCCGGTGAGCAACTCGGCGACGGCCCGGAACCAGACCAACCGCCAACGCCAGCCCACCCGCTCGGCCAGGTCGTCGAGCTTGCGGGTCGCCTTGGCAACATCCCCGAGATCCAGCAGCGCGCGGACCTCCATCAGCGGCAGCTCGACGGACTCCGATACGTCGATACCCTCGGCGGCCAGCGAGCCGTGCCGTGCCGCGCGCAACGAGTCCAGGGTCTGCACCGGCTGGGAGAGTACCGTCGCCTGCAGCACCGGCGCCGCGACGTCGGTCGGATCGACCAGCGGCACCGACAGCGCGGTGACGATCTCCCGGGCGGTCAGCTTCTCCGAATGCACCTGCCCGTCGAGGTAGACGTCGGTGTGCGCCACCGACAGGTCCACGCCGAAGGTGGACCGGCTCGGGCTGAACAGCGTCGACAACCCGGGCCGCGGCACCCCGGAGTCCTGGGCGACGACCTCGCGCAGCACACCCATCAACTGACCGGATATCTCCTCCGCGGAGCCGAACCGGCGCCGCGGGTCGGGATCGATGGCGCGGCGCAGCAGCCGGCCGAACGAGTCGTAGGTGGCCAGCACCGGGTCGTCCTCGGGCAACCCGTCCACATAGCGGCCATTGCGGGTGCGCAGGTTCAACGTCAGCGCCGCCAGCGTGCGCCCCACGGTGTAGATGTCGGTGGCGACCGTCGGGCCGGTCCGCACGATCTCCGGCGCCTGATACCCGGGGGTGCCGTAGAGGTAGCCGAACGAGTTGATCCGCGACACCGCGCCGAGGTCGATCAACTCCAGCTGCTCCTCGGTGAGCATGATGTTCTCTGGCTTGAGGTCGTTGTAGACCAAGCCGATCGAATGCAGATAGCTCAGCGCGGGCAGGATCTCCAGCATGTAGGCGATGGCCTCGGCGACCGGCAGCTTGGGGTCATTCTTGCCCCGCTTGAGCGACTGCCCGCCGATGTACTCCATGACGATGTAGCCGACCGGGTCCCCGTGCCGGTCCTCATGCTCGACGAAGTTGAAGATCTGCACGATCTGCGGATGGACCACCTCGGCAAGGAACTGCCGTTCGGCCATCGCGATGGCCTGCGCCTCGGCGTCACCGGAATGGACCAAGCCCTTGAGTACCACCGGCCGGTCGTTGACGTTGTGGTCGACGGCCAGGTACACCCAGCCCAGCCCGCCGTGCGCGATGCAGCCCTTGACTTCGTACTGGTTCGCGACGATATCGCCCGGATTCAGCTGGGGCAGAAACGAATACGGGCTTCCACAGGACGGGCACTTGCCCTCCGATGCGCCCTCGCCCTCGGGGCCGGACCGGCCCACCGGCTTGCCGCAGTTCCAGCAGAACCGCTTGCCCTCGGGCACCATCGGGTTGGTCATCAGGGCTTCGAGCGGGTCGATGTCGCGGATGCGGGGGATTTTCACCAGTCCGCCACCGAGCTCCCGGGTCGGCGTCAGCACCCGGGTCGCGACCGTTCGCTCTTGCGGCTCGGTGTCTACGGTGATGTGCGGCAGGTCGTCGTCGTCATCGTCGTCCCAGTCGGGACGGAAGAGCGCCTGGGTGGCATGCGCGCGACCCGTCGTCGCCCCGGTCTGGGTGTCCGGTGGCTGGGTGCCGGGGTCCAGGTCCTCGGCGTCGGCGTCGTAATCGGCCTCGGTCATCAGTCCACATACCTAGGCACGGGTGGGGCGGGCGCCGGGCCGAGAACCGTTAACCACTTGCGGTACAAGGTGTTCCAGGTGCCGTCTCGGCGGATGCGCTCCAGCGTGCCGTTGACGAACCGGACCAGCCCGGTGTTGTCCAGGTTGGTGCCGATGCCGTACGGCTGGGTGGCCATGTTCGGTCCGACGATGTGCAGATAAGGGTCTTCTTCGACCAGCCCGGCCAGGATCGAGTCGTCGGTGCTGACGGCGTCGATCTCGCGCTGCTGCATGGCCACCAGGCAATCCGCCCAGTTCACCACCGACACGATCACCGGGGGCGGATCGATCTGGCGGATGCGGTGCAACGACGTGGTGCCGCGGGCCACGCAGACCCGCTTGCCGGACAGGTCGGCCACTTTGGCGATCGGCGAGTCGCGTGAGGCCAGGATCCGCTGGTTGGCGTCGAGGTAGACGGTGGAGAAGTTCACCTGCTTGCGGCGCTCGCAGGTGATGGTCATCGTCTTGACGACGATGTCGACCTCGGAGTGCTGCAACGCGGTGATGCGCTCGTCGGACGACAGGATCCGGTACTCGACATGTGACGGGGCGCCGAAGATGTCGCGCGCGATCTCGCCGGCGATGTCGACGTCGAAACCGGTGATCTCACCGGTGATCGGGTCGCGGAAGCTGAACAGGTTGCTGCCGATGTCGAGCCCGACGATCAGCCGGCCGCGGGCCCGGATGGACTCCACCGCGGCGTCGGCCTCGGGCTTGGTGGCGAACGGGCGCAGGCTGGCGGTGGCGTTGCAATCCTGGCCGGTCTCGTCGGGCGGCAGCGGTGGCTCAGCGGACAGCTGCTCCATGCCGACCGGGGTGGGCGGCGGCAACGTCGGCGCGGTGGCCACGGTCAGTGATTCCGTGTGCCCGCAACCCGCCAGCACGATCGCCGTGGCCAGCACGGCGGACGCCCGGCGGATCCTGGGCAGAAGGTTCATTATCGATACTCTTTGAGCCGCGGCCACAGGCCCAGGGCGACCGCGATGGCGGCGCCCAGACTGAGCACCACGCCGCCGACTTGGGCGCCGGACAGCCCGCTGCGCGCGTTGATCACGTCGTTGCGCAGGTGCGCCCGGCACTGTGTCATCGCCTTGCCCAACTGATCTTCGAGCTTGTCGAACGCGGGGGTCGAGTCGTCCTCGGCACTGCCCAGCGCGATCTGGGTGGCGGACCGATAGTTGCCGACCGAGATATAGGAGTTGATGCGGTCGTTGGCCTGCCGCCAGCGGACCAACAGCTGGTTGGCGCCCTGCAGGTCGGGTTTGTCGACGGCATCGCTGCGGGCCATGTACTGGTCGATCTGCTGATGCATGAAGTCGATGCGTTGATAGAACGACTGTTTGCGGACCTGCTCGTCTCCGCGCCGGATCAACGACAGTGTCTCGTCGGCCCGGGCCTGCTGCGCGGTGATCGCCACGCTGGTCACGGTCTTGAGCGACTCGGCCGCCGTGTCCTTGGCGCTACGGCTGGCGGTTGTCGAAATTGTTAGCGCGGTTCCGACCCAGACCACCATCACGAGAATACCGAGAGCGCCCACGACGAGCCCCGGGTTGATCCGGCGCCGAGTCCGCCGCGCCAGCCAGCGGTGCGAGAACACGCCGAACACCACGGTGGTGGCGATGACGAGGACCACCGGAGCCGGAAAGTGCGTGGACGCGGTGGTTTCCGCGTCCACCCGCTCCGACGTCGCCTGATAGAGCTGTGCCGCGTCGGGCAGGATCGTCGACTGCATCAGGCCCGAGGCTTCCGACAGGTACGACGAACCGACCGGGTTGCCCTCCCGGTTGTTGGTCCGCGCTATTTCGATCAGGCCGGTGTAGACGGCCAGCTCGGCGTTGATCTTGCCGAGCAGCTGCACCAGCGGTTCGTCGGTCAGACCGCTCGAGGCCCGGGCCACGGCGACCGCCGCGTCTGTGATGGCCTGCTCGTAACGCATCCGCACCGGCCACGGTTCGGCCTGGGCGATGAACGCGGTGGCCGCCGCGGCGTCGGCCACCGACAACGTGGTGTAGAGCCGCCCGGCCGCGAACGACAGCGGCTCGGTGTGGTTGAGCACCGTGGACAGCACCTGCTGGCGGTGGTTGATCGTCGTCGAAGTGGCGAAGGCGCTGGAGACGCCGAGCGCCGCCAGGACGATGCCGATCGTGAGGATGCGGCCCGGGGTGGTTGAGATGAACCACCACCGGGGGTGGGCCGGTTCGCCCGTCGACCGCGACCCCAGCGGTTCGGTCGACGGGTGCGCCAGCTCAACCGTCACGTGTTTTCAGACCTCGACTTTCGGTCTCCGGAATGTGCCGCTCGTACCTGTATAAGCGAATTCTAAGAGGATGTCAGGGCGGATGGGGGGGGAGGCGGACCCAATTTCGTTGATCGCCTGCATATCCTGAACGCGTGCATGGCGACGGTGACGGATGGGTGATATCCGACAGCGGCGCCCACTACTGGGGTCGATTCGGCGCGGCGGGTCTGCTGCTGCGGGCGCCCCAGCCTGACGGAACCCCCGCGGTGTTGCTGCAGCATCGAGCGGTGTGGAGCCATCAGGGCGGGACCTGGGGGTTGCCGGGCGGCGCCCGGGACAGCCACGAAACCCCGGAAGAGACGGCGGTTCGCGAAGCTCACGAGGAGGCCGGTCTGCTCGCAGAGCGGCTGGCGGTGCGGGCGACGCTGGTCACGGCCGAGGTGGCCGGCATCGCCGGTACGCACTGGACCTACACCACCGTCGTCGCCGACGCCGGCGAGTTGCTGCACACGGTGCCCAACCGGGAAAGCGCCGAAATGCGCTGGGTCCCCGAGAACGAGGTGGCCGACCTGCCGCTGCATCCCGGTTTCGCTGCCAGCTGGGAGCGACTGCGCACCGCGAAGGCGCTGGTTCCGCTGGGGAATGGCGACCAACGGCGCCAGCACCTGCCGCGGACGCTGGAGATCGACACCGGAGTCTTCGTCTGGTGTATGCCGGGTGATGCCGATCAGGCGCCGTCGCAACTGAGCCCCCGGATCAGCTCGCTGCTTGAAGCGCTGATCTGAGCCGCTGGGCAGCGGCCTCGGGGTCGTCGGCCGCGGTGATCGCACGCACCACCACGATCCGCCGGGCCCCGGCTTCGAGCACCTCGGGCAGCCGCCGCGCGTCGATGCCGCCGATCGCGAACCACGGCTTGCCGGTGCCCAGCGCGGTGGCGGTGCGGACCAGTCCCAGGCCGGGGGCGGCGCGGTCGGGCTTGGTGGGGGTGGGCCAGCACGGGCCGACGCAGAAGTAGTCGACTTCCCCTGTTTCCAAGGACTCGGCGGCGTCGGCGACCTGGCCGGCGTCGTGGGTGGACAGGCCGATCAGCGGTTCCGGCCCGACGAATTCGCGGGCCAGCGCCGGTGGCAGGTCGCCCTGGCCCAGGTGCAGCACGTCGGCCCCGGCCGCGCGGGCGATGTCGGCCCGGTCGTTGACGGCGAACAGCGCGCCGTGCCGGCGCGCCGCGTCCGCGAGGATCTCGCAGGCGGCCAGCTCCTCGCGCGCCTCCAGCGGGCCGAACCGCTGTTCACCGACCGATCCCTTATCGCGCAGCTGGATGATGTCGACCCCGCCGGCCAGGGCGGCGTCGGCGAATTCGGCCAGATCGCCGCGCTCGCGACGTGCGTCAGTACACAAATAGAGCTGGGCAGCGGCAATACGGGCAACACGATCGTGCACACCGCGACGCTAGCGCGCTAGCGTAGAACCCGAACAACCAAGACACGGGAGTCCCGGGCGATCTGCGGGGCTGAGAGTGGGCACAGCCGGAGCAACCGGAGCTGTCCTTACCGTCACACCTGATCCGGATCATGCCGGCGAAGGGAGCGGAGATGCCTTTAGGTGCACCGAGCGGGACACTGGCCGTCATCGGCGGCGGCGTCATCGGGCTGTCGGTGGCGCGCCGGGCCGCGCAGGCTGGGTGGTCGGTGCGGGTGCACCGTACGGGCGACCACGGCGCGTCTTGGGTCGCCGGCGGCATGCTGGCCCCACACAGCGAGGGCTGGCCGGGCGAGGAACGCCTGCTGCGGCTGGGCCTGGAGTCGCTGCGGCTGTGGCGCGACGGCGGCTACCTGGACGGGCTACCGGCGGAGGTGGTCACGGCGCGCGAGTCGCTGGTGGTGGCCGTGGATCGGGCCGACGTCGCAGACCTGCGCACCGTCGCGGACTGGCTGGCCGAACAGGGACATCCGGTGTTCTGGGAGCCGGCCGCCCGCGACGTCGAACCCCTTCTGGCGCAAGGCGTCCGGCACGGATTTCGGGCGCCGACCGAACTCGCCGTCGACAACCGGGCCGTGGTGGAGGCGCTGGCCGCGGACTGCGAACGTCTCGGCGTCGGGTGGGCGGCGCCGGCGCACGACCTGTCGCGGGTCGAGGGCGACGCGGTGGTGATCGCCAACGGCATCGACGCACCGGCGCTGTGGCCCGGCCTTCCGGTGCGCCCGGTGAAGGGTGAGGTGCTGCGCCTGCGCTGGCGGAAGGGCTGTATGCCGTTGCTGAGCAGGGTGATTCGCGCGCGCGTGCATGGACGCCAGGTGTACGTGGTGCCGCGCGCGGACGGAGTGGTCGTGGGCGCGACGCAGTACGAGCACGGTCGCGACACCGCCCCGGCGGTGTCCGGTGTGCGCGACCTGCTCGACGACGCCTGCGCGGTGCTGCCGGCACTCGGCGAATACGAGCTGGCCGAGTGTGCCGCCGGGCTGCGCCCGATGACACCCGATAACCTGCCCCTTGTGCATCGCCTGGACGAACGCACCCTGATCGCAACCGGGCACGGTCGGTCGGGTTTTCTGCTGGCGCCGTGGACGGCCGAACAGATTGTGTCCGAACTAGTTCCGGTTGGGGTCCACTCATGATCGTGGTAGTCAACGAAAATTCGGTGGAGGTCGACGGCCGGACCACCGTCGCCGGGTTGTTGGAATCGCTGGGCTTTCCCGAGCGCGGTATCGCGGTGGCGATGGACAATACGGTACTGCCCCGGTCCAGTTGGACCACAAAGCTTTTCGACGGTGCTCGACTCGAGGTAGTGACGGCGGTGCAGGGTGGTTGATTCCAAGCTCACAATCGCGGACCGCAGCTTCGCGTCCCGGCTGATCATGGGAACCGGGGGAGCGACCAGCCTTTCGGTGCTCGAGGAGGCGCTCAGGGCTTCGGGTACCGAGCTGACGACGGTCGCGATGCGCCGGGTCGACGCCGAGGGTGGCACCGGACTGCTGGACCTGCTCAACCGGCTCGGCATCACGCCGCTGCCCAACACGGCGGGGTGTCGCGGCGCGGCCGAAGCGGTGCTTACCGCACAGCTGGCCCGCGAGGCGCTGAACACCAACTGGGTCAAACTCGAGGTGATCGCCGACGAGCGCACACTGTTGCCCGACGCGGTCGAGTTAGTCCGGGCCGCAGAGCAATTGGTTGACGACGGATTCGTGGTTCTGCCCTATACGAACGACGACCCGGCGCTGGCCCGCCGGCTGGAAGACACCGGATGCGCGGCGGTGATGCCGCTGGGTTCGCCGATCGGAACCGGCCTGGGCATCACCAACCCGCACAACATCGAGATGATCGTCGCCCGCGCCGGCGTTCCGGTGATCCTCGACGCCGGCATCGGTACCGCGAGCGACGCCGCGCTGGCGATGGAATTGGGTTGCGACGCGGTACTGTTGGCCACCGCGGTGACTCGGGCCACCGACCCGCCCGCGATGGCCGCCGCGATGTCGGCGGCGGTCACCGCCGGCTATCTGGCGCGGCGCGCCGGGCGGATCCCCAAACGCTTCTGGGCGCAGGCATCCAGTCCACGCCCGGCGACGACGCGGGCCGGGGACCGGCCTGCCGAGGAGCGGGCCACCGAGCCTGAGCGATGAAAACCGCCGGACGATGAGCGAAGCCAAGAGTCCATCGAAACGCTATGTGGCGCTAGGCAGTTCGATGGCCGCCGGTCCGGGCATTCAGCCGCGCGCTCAGGGTGCCCTCCGATGGTCGGGCAGATCGGCGCTCAACTATCCGCATCTGCTCGCCGAGCGGCTGAACCTCGAGGAGGGCCGGGACTTTGTCGATGTCACCTTTTCCGGTGCCACCACCGCGCACATCCTCGCCGACCGTCAGCACCAAGCGCCGCCCCAGATCGCCGCGCTGGACGGCTCCGAGGACCTGGTCACGATCACGATCGGCGGCAACGACGTCGGTTACGTTCCGCTGCTGATGGCGGCCGCCCTGCCGCGGCCGGCCCGGCGGCTGCCGCTGCTGGGCACCCGGATCGCCGAATTGCTGGACCGTGGCATGCGCGATCGGGCGTTGACGGACGTGTTCGATTCCTTGTGTGCGGTAGGCAAAGCGGTGTGCGCGCAGGCGCCACGGGCACGGGTTTTCTTCGTCGACTACCTGACGATGCTGCCGCCCGCCGGCGTATCCGCACCGCCGATATCGGACGCGGATGCCGACCTGGGCCGCCACGTGGCCGCCACCCTGGAACGGCTCACCGCCGAGGCGGCCGCGGCGACCGGCTGCGAGGTCGTCGGCGCCGGCGCGGCCAGCCGCGAACATCACGCATGGTCTGCGCAGCCGTGGACCACTAGGCCGGCGAAATATGTTGTGGCGCTGCCGCGTCGGCCGGCCCCGCTACATCCCAACGGCGCGGGGATGAGCGCGGTGGCCGAACTCGTTGCCGCCCAACTCTAGAACTCAGCCGTTGGACTGCCACCATTTGTACAGGGCCGCCGTGTCTCCGTTGGACGCGCGGACGAAGGCCAACACGTTCTTGGCGTCGACGGTCCAGAGCACCTCGGCCTGGCCCGAATCCGTCCCGCACGCCACCTGACCGGCCGAGTCGGAGCTGCCCTGGTGCCAGGTGGTCGGCGACTTGGCGTCCCCGCAGTTGGCCAGGGTGTCGCTGCTAGTCAGCTTGGTGAACGAGCTGGCCGTGTCGGCACTGTTGGCGAACAGGAAGTACTTGCCGCCCATCGGGCCGCTGGAGTCGGTGTTTTGTCCGCACTGCAAAACCGCGACCACCGTGGCGGTAAACGAGCCTTGGACCTCAGACACCGCCTGAGACGAGCAGTTGCTGCTGCTGTAACCCTTCGAAAGGGCGCTAACGAGCGTGGTGTTGTTGTCGGCCATCGCGGCGGGAGTGCCGACGCAGAAGAAGGTCGCTGTAAAGGCTGCGGCCGTCGCGGCTCGCAGCGTCTTGGTCGGGTGAGACATCCTCGACTCCTGAAAATTTGGCAACCGCCCGGAAGGCTGCGCCGACGATATTTGTCTTTGCCAGAATGATCGTAGGGGTAAACCACGGCTATGCAACCCATTCCGGCGAATACCGTTTACACCGTCATCATTCCCCCAGATACGGGCGTGGAAACCGTTGCGGCCCAAGCCCGATCAGGCGTTGGCTTGCCACCACTTGTACAGCGAGGGGACGTCGGCTTTGGAAAAAACGGAACCCAGCACGTTTTTGCCGTCGACGGTCCACAGCACCAGGCTGACGCCCTTGTAGGTCCCGCACGCCATCTGGCCACCGGCCTGGTCGGAACTGGCTTGGTGCCAGGGTCCGGGTTCTTTGCTGCCGCTGCCGCTACACGAGGAAAGGGTCACGTCTTTGAGGCTGGATGCGTAGGCGCCGCTGAGGTCGTTGGCGCTCTTGAAGAGCTGGTAGACCGCGGAAGCCGGCCCACTGGAGTCGGGGTTCTGCCCGCACTGCAGTTCCGCCACCTCGGCACCCGTCAACGCAGACGACTGGCAATTGTTGAGGCCGTAGCCCTTGGCCAGCGTGTTGACATCCGCCGAGCTGCCGGTGGTGTCCGCGGTCGCGGTGGCAGTACCGACGCAGCACAAGGCAGCCGTAAGAGCTGCGGTCATCGCGGCGCGCAGCAAGTTGGTCGGGTGAAGCATCCTCGACTCCTGAGGTTTGTCGGACCGCCGGAACCCGGGGGTCCCAGCAAATTGTTGCCAGACTGATCGTAGGGCTAAACCGCGGTCATGCAACCCATTCCGTCGCATACCATTTGCACCGGCAACATTCTCGGTGGCTGGTGCACGGAGCCCGTTGCGGCCAACCGCAAGGCTCAGCCGTTGTCGCGCCACCACTTGTAGAGCGCCGGGACGTCGCCGCCGGCGGCGCGGATCACGCCCAGCATGGCCTTGGCCTCGTTGGTCCAGATGATCTCGGCATGGCTCTGAAATGTCCCGCATGCCACCGATCCCGCGGTGATGCCGGAATTGCCTTGATGCCACGGCGTCGGCGAGGGCGCATCCCCGCAGTTGCTCAGGGCATCACCCGCGATGAGGCGCTGAAACGAGCTCGTCAGAGCGCCGCCATCGCCGAACAGGAAATACTTGCCGAGCATCGGCCCGGCGGGGTCGGGGCTCTGTCCGCACTGCAGGTAGGCCAGCGCGCCGCCGGGAACCGCCTGGGCGGTGCAGTTGTTCAGGCCGTATCCCTTCGACAGCACGCTGGCTAGTGTGTTGATATCCGCGGCGTTGCCGGTGTTGGGGTCGGCGGCCGCCGCCGCAGTGCCCGCAAACGCAAAACCGCCCACGAGTACCGCGGCTGTCGCGACGCGCAGCGGGTTGGTTCCGGGGGGCATTGAACGAGTCCTTTCGGCGGTCGCGGCGGCGGTGCGGCCACCCGAATCGTGGGGTATGTCTTGGCTGTGCAATATATTCCGCTCCGTCGATGTCTTGCTGAGCATTATTCCCTGCTGGCCTGGGCAATTCTCGTTGTCGGCGGGAATGCGACCCACACAACGCATTTCGTCAGTCCGCCGGCTTTCGAGCTGACCCGGGCATCGGGAGGGCCCCTGCAGCGGCGTCGATGTCGGGGGTGCCGGAGAACCGATTTTTGCGTACCTAGTGCCCTCGCGACTCAGCTCAGGTATGGTAGGCACCGCTTCACGCCAGCTAACTTCTCGCGACTGGAGAATTCATGACTGCACAACCGCCACCCCCGGGGTACCCGCCGCAGCAGCCTGCCGGGCAACAGCCGGACAACTATTTGGTGTGGTCCATCTTGGCGACGCTGTTCTGCTGTCTGCCATTCGGCATCGTGGCCATCGTCAAATCCACTCAGGTGAGTGGACTGTGGGCGCAGGGTCAGTACGCCGAGGCACAGGCCGCAGCCGATGCCGCGAAGAAATGGGTGAAGTGGTCGGTCATCGCCGCGGTTGTCGGCGCCGTCCTCTACGGCATCGTGCTGGCGATCATCGCGATGACCGCCGACACGTCGGCCCCGGCGGCCCTGGCCGCAATGCTCTAAAGGAGTTGCACTTACGGTGATCCCCCAGCGGTCGCTCCCGCTGCGTCTCGGCGCCCCGCTGATGGTGGCCGCGTCGGCGACGCTGGTGTGCGCGGCCACCTGGATGGGTGATCCGACTACCCCGGGTGGCCCGCTGCCGGTCTGTCCCACCAAGGCTCTGCTTGGTATCGACTGTCCCGGCTGCGGCAGCCTGCGGATGCTCTATTCGCTCTTGCACGGCAACGTGATGGCCGCCGCCAGGTTCAATGCGTTGGGCTTGGCGGCGGTCGTGCTGTTGGTCTGGGCGTACCTGGTCTGGACCTACGGGCGGGTGACGGGCCGCCGGATCAGGAGCTGGCAACACCAACGCTGGTCGGCCGTGGTGGCGCTGTCGTTGGTTTCGGTTTGGTTTGTGGTGCGCAACATTCCGTTTGCCCCCTTCACGGGGCTGCATGTCTGACCTCACGCCGCGGTGAGCCGAGTGCGCTGACGAGCGTCGGGCGTCTAACCTTGGGCGCGATGGTGAACAACTCCCGAACGCCGGCGGTGATGCTCGCCGCGGTCGCCCTCGCCGCGGTGTTGACCGGGTGCCCGCACCGGTCGGCGAACTCCCAGCAGGCGAGCGATCCGGCCGCGGCGGAGTTCGCCACCACGGTCCACAACAAGGTCACCGCCGACGCGATGATGGGGCACCTGACCAAGCTTCAAGACATCGCCAACGCCAATAACGGCACCCGGGCGGTGGGTACGCCCGGCTACGACGCCAGCGTCGACTATGTGGTGAACACGTTGCGCCACAGTGGTTTCGATGTGCAGACACCCGAGTTTTCGGCGCGGGTTTTTCACGCCGAGAAGCCCTCGGTGACGGTCGGCGGTAAGGCGGTCGAGGCGCACGCGCTCGAGTTCAGCCTCGGCACCGGACCCGACGGGGTGAGCGGCCCGCTGCTGGTGGTGTCGGCGGGCAACGGACTAGCGTGCGCGGCCTCGGACTACGACAACCTTCCGGTGAAGGGCGCGGTGGTCCTGGTCGACCGCGGCACCTGCCCGTTCGCGCAGAAGGAGGACGCCGCCGCGATGATCGTCGCCGACAACGTCGACGAGGAGCAGATGGGCGGCACGCTGGGGGCGAATACCGCGGTGAAGATTCCGGCGGTCGGCATTACCAAGTCGAGTGGAATGCAACTGCGCGCCCAGCCGGGGCCGGTCACGATCAAGCTGGACGCCAGCAGTCAGAGTTTCAAGGCGCGCAACATCATCGCCCAGACCAAGACGGGCTCGCCCACCGACGTGGTGATGGCGGGTAGCGTGGCCGAGGGGCCGGGGATCAACGACAACGGCTCTGGCGTGGCAGCGATCCTGGAAACCGCAGTGCAGCTTGGGAATTCACCGCCGGTACACAACGCGGTGCGTTTCGCCTTCTGGGGTGCCGAGGAACTCGGATTGATCGGATCGCGCAACTACGTCGAGTCGCTGAATTTCGGCGATCTCAAAAACATTGCGCTCTACCTGAATTTCGACATGCTCGCGTCGCCGAACCCCGGTTACTTCACCTATGACGGTGACCAGTCGCTGCCGACGGAAACCCGCGGCCAACCCGTGGTCCCGGAGGGCTCGGCCGGCATCGAGCGCACGCTGGTGGCTTACCTGAAGTCGGCCGGCAAGACCGCGCAGGACACGCAGTTCGACGGCCGGTCGGACTATGACGGGTTCACCCTGGCCGGTATCCCGGCGGGCGGTCTGTTCTCGGGTGCGGAGGCGAAGAAGTCCGCCGACCAAGCCAAGTTGTGGGGCGGGACGGCCGACGAGCCGTTCGATCCGAACTATCACAAAAAGACCGACACCCTCGATCACGTCGACCGCACCTCGCTGGGCATCAACGGTGCCGGCGTCGCCTTCGCGGTCGCGCTGTACGCCCAAGACCTCACCGGACACAACGGGGTTCCCGTCATGGAAGACCGCACCCGCCACGTGCTCGCAAAGCCATGATCGGGGCCATGATCCGTCGCCTGTGCTCGGTGTTGGTGCTGATCGGGCTGGTGGCGGGGTGCTCGTCGCCGCGGCCGGCTCCGCCGGGTGCCGCGCCCGACCTCGCCCGCGCGCTTGCCGGAAAGGTCACCGCCGACGGAATGTTCGTTCACCTGCGCGCGCTGCAGGATCTCGCCAACGCCAACAAGGGAAACCGGGCCGCGGGGACGCCGGGATACGAAGGCAGCGTCGAGTAGGTCGCCAAAGCGCTGCGCGGCAAGGGATTCGATGTAGTCACGCCACAGTTCGACCGCCTGTACGCGGTGTCCCCGGGTAAGCCGTCGCTGACGATCGCCGGCAGCACCTATTCGGTCGACCAGGCCTCGCTACTGGTGCGCACGCCGCCCGGTGGCCTGAGCGGCCAGCCGGTCGCGCCTACCCAGCCGTCGGGCTGCGCTCCGGGCGACTACCCTGGCGGGCTGCCCGCGGGCGCGATCGCCGTCGTCGACGACGCGCGCTGCTCGGTGGTCGACAAGCAGAACAGCGCGCGGGCCAGGGGAGCCGCGGCGCTGATCGTGGTCAGTGCGCCCGCCGGCCAGGGCGCTCCGTCCACGTTGTTCAGCCCGGGCTACTACAAGCAGCTGACGATGCCGGTCGCCGTCGTGACTAGCTACGGTGGCAGTGCGCTGGCCCACGCCACCGCACCGGTTCGTCTGGTGCTGGACGCCGAGAACGTCAAGATCACTTCCCGAAATGTGCTGGCGCAGACCAAAACTGGCTCGACCAACGACGTGATCGTGGTCGGCGCCCATCTCGACGGGCCGCGCAGCGGTCCGGGCATCAACGACAACGGATCCGGGGTGGCCGCGGTGCTGGAAACCGCGCTGCAACTGGGCCCGTTGGCGCCGGTGAACAACGCGGTGCGCTTCGTGTTCTGGGGAGCCGACGAGGACGGGCTCAACGGCGTGATGGATTACGTGTTCGGCCTGGACGACGAGCAGCTCAACGACATCGCGATGTACCTGAACTTCAACCTGCTCGGTTCGCCCAACGCCGGCTTCTTCACCGATGACGGCGACCAGTCCGGTCCGCCCGGACAGGGGATCTCGGCCGCTGACGTACCCGAGGGGTCGGCCGGTATCGAGCGCACGCTGTCGGGTTATCTCAACCTGGCCGGGAAGCGGCCCGCCGACATGCCGTTGGGTACCCGGACCGACTACCACCCCTTCATGGTCACGGGCATACCGATCGGCGGCATGAGCACCGGCGCTTCGCAGTTGAAAACCCCTGTGCAAGCACGGCTGTGGGGCGGCAAGGCCGGTGTCGGGTTCGACCCCAACTTCCAGGGTCCCCGTGACACGATCGACAACATCAACCGGGAAGCGTTGGCCGTCATGGGTTCTGGCGTGGCATACGCGGTGGGCAGCTACGCCATGTCGATTTCGGGCGTCAACGGCGTCCCGTCCCACGACAAGCGGCATCGGACCCGTTTACCTTAGCGAAGTTTGCTGGGTGCCTCATTTTCGTTACGCTGTTCAACCAGCGCACCTAGAATGAGAACCCTTTGATGCTGCCGTGCAGCCGGTCGGGATGAGGTTGGGCATGATGAACCGCGGGCAAAGTCGACGTCGGTCCCACGGTGGTCGCCGGCGGGCCTGGAGTGGTTCGCTGAGAGTGGCAATTGCCTGCGCAGCGACGATGTTCGTGGTGGCGGGGTGTTCGACGGTCCTCGAGGGGCGGGCCCTGTCGATGCTCAACGACCCATTCCGGGTGGGCGACCTCCCCGCGACCGACGGTCCCAGCGGGATCCGCTCCGGTGGGCCCGCGCCGACCGGCACAGTGATCAACACCGACAACGGGGCGATCGACAAGTTGTCGTTGCTGTCGGTCAACGATATCGAGGACTACTGGAAATCGACGTACAGCCAGGCGCTGAAGGGAATGTTTCGTCCCGTCGACAAACTGGTCTCCTACGACTCCACCGATCCGAGCAGTCCGATCGTTTGCCACAACGGCACGTACAAGCTTGTCAACGCCTTTTTTACGTCCCGCTGCAACCTGATCGCCTGGGACCGTGGCGTCTTCATGCCCGTCGCGCAAAAGTACTTCGGTGACATGTCCGTCACCGGTGTGCTCGCCCATGAGTTCGGCCACGCCTTGCAGCAGATGGCGAGCCTGGTGACGAAAAAAGACCCTACGATCGTTCGTGAGCAGCAGGCCGATTGCTTCGCCGGCGTCTACCTGTATTGGGTTGCCGCCGGGAAGTCGCCGCGCTTCACCCTGAGCACCGCCGACGGCCTCGACCATGTGCTGGCCGGGATCATCGTCACCCGCGACCCGGTGATGGATGCCGAGACCGAGAACGACGACGAGCACGGCTCGGCGCTGGACCGGGTCAGCGCCTTCCAGATGGGTTTCATCACCGGCGCTTCGGCTTGCGCGGGAATCAACCGCCAGGAAATCGCACAGCGCCGTGGTGATCTGCCCAAGGCCCTGCAGACCGATCCCAACGGCGACCAGGAGACCGGTGAGGTCGCGATCAACCAAGACACGCTGTCGACGCAGATGGAGTTGTTGGGAAAGATCTTCTCGCCGAAGAGTGCGCCGACGCTGTCCTTCCACACGACCGACTGCCCGGACGCGAAACCCAGTCCGCCAGCGTCGTACTGCCCGGCCACCAACACCATCATGGTCGACCTGGCCGGCCTGGCGGCGATGGCGAAGGTCTCCGACGAGAAGGAACACACCCTGCCGCAAGGTGACGACACCGCGCTGTCGATCCTGATGTCGAGATATGCGCTTGCGGTACAGCACGAACGCGGTCTCCCGATGCGCAGCCCGTGGACCGCGCTGCGGACGGCGTGCCTGACCGGAGTGGTGCACCGCAAGATGGCCGAACCGATCGACACCCCGTCGCACAAGGAGTTGGTGCTGACCGCGGGTGATCTCGACGAGGCCGTCTCCGGCCTGCTCACCAACCACATGGTCGCCAGCGATGCGGACGGGACGAGCGTGCCGGCCGGCTTCACACGCATAGCGGCGTTCCGCGGTGGCGTGGCAGGCAACATGGATGCGTGCTATTCGCGCTATCCCGCCTGAGCTAGGCGTAGAGTGTGGGCCACTTGACCTCAGGAGGCGTCCGTGACGGAAGAACCGCCTAGCTATCCGCCGCCGCCGGGCGACTCCGGGTATCCCCCGCCGGGGCAGGGTTATTCGCCTCCGCCGGGTCCCAGTTACCCGCCCCCGCCGGGTTCCAGTTACCCGCCTCCGCCGGGAGGAAGTTACCCGCCCCCACCGGGACCGGGTTATGCGGCGCCGCCGGGGCCGATGTATCCGCAAGCCGTCGGCACCAATGGCATGGCCATCGCGTCGTTGGTCTGTTCGCTGTTGGGTTGGCTGTGCGGCATCGGGCCCATCCTGGGCATCATCTTCGGCATCATCGCGCTGGGCAAAATCAAGCAGACAGGTGAAGGTGGCCGTGGATTGGCCATTGCCGGGATAGCCATCGGTGCGGTGCTGATCGTGGTCGGCATCGTCGTCGGGATCTTGAGCGCAATTACCGGGAGTGTGGAGCGCGAACGGTATCACGATAGGTATTCGGGAGCCCCGGCCGTGGTACTCGTCGTCGACGACGTGGCGCCGTCGGCCATCGCTGCCTAAATACGCAGGCGTTCAACCGATCTCGGCGAGTCGCGGAGCCAGTTCGTCACCGACTCGGCGGATGTAGCCCACCGGGTCGGGGTTTCCCGGCATGGGGCCGACGTTGATCAGCTCGATCCCCAGTTCGGCGAAGCGCTCCACGGCCTTCACTGTACCCGTCGATGTCCTCGAACGGGTCGGTCAGGGCAAGGCCTCCGGATGTTTTGGTGATTTCGCCGGGATCGCGACCCACGTTGTCGCAGTGGTGGTTCAGCACGTCGATCTTGTGTCTGAGCTCGTCGATATCGGGCGACATGCTGTTCCAGATGTCGCCGTACTGCGCGACCAGTCGCAGCGTCTTCTTCTCGCCGTCACCACCGATCGGATCGGCGGGCGGCGAATCGGTTGCGGCTCACAGATCGTCTCGGCCAGCTGATAATGCGCACCGTGGTACGGGCCGTTGTCGTCGCTCCACATCTGCGCGCAGATCTGCAGTGTCTCCTCGAGCATCTCGAATCGCCGGCCCAGCGGCGGATACGGAATGCCCAGGGCCGCATGCTCGCGGTCGTACCATGCCGCACCCAGGCCCAGCATTGAGCGGCCCTGCGATAGCACGTCGAGCGTGGTGACAGTCTTGGCCAGCACGCCCGGATAACGGTAGGTGACCCCGGTGACCAACAACGTTAGGTTGATCGTATTCGTCTGACCGGCAAGGAAACCCAGCGATGTATAACCCTCGAGGAACGGATCTTCGGCGGGTCGTCCGGTGTTTTCCATCTGCAGGAAATGATCGGCCAGGGTAAACATCGTTGCGCCCGCCTGCTCGGCGGCTTTGGCCGCGTCGGCCAATGTCGGTCCCAGAGCCGCGGTGTCGCCGGGCAGAAAGTCGATATAGTGCACACCTAATTCCATTGTGAACATTGCCCTTTCATGATTCGGTCAAGCGTTCGAGCAGTGTCAGCGCGTCGACGATGGTGCGGCGCTCGGCTTCGGAGTAGCGCTCTTGCAACTCCCGTGCCAGCCACTCTTCCCGCACCTGGCGATCGCTCTCGGCGCGCTGACGGCCCGCCTCGGTCAACGAGACCACTTGGCGTCGGCCATCTTCGGGGTCCGGCGCTCGTTCGATGAATCCTCGTTGGCGCAGGGCGGCCAGGATGGTTGCCATCGACTGGGGCCGAACCCGCTCGGCGCCGGCCAACGCGCTGGCCGACGACGCCCCTTCCTTCCAGAGTCGGGTGAGTACCGCTGTCTGCGACGGGGTCAGGTCGTTGCGGACCTCGACATCCCTCAGCCGGCGTCGTAGGCGGCTGAATACCACTCGAATATCGCGAGCTGCCGTCGCAGCGGACTCGCCGATGGCATCCATATCCCCACCATAAACTAGACAGTTAGGACTGTCCAGTTGGGGCTGTCTAAATCATGGTGCGCGTCAGGTCATGCTCCTGATCGGCTTGGCCGTCATTCATCCCGACCGCGTTCGCGACCTGCAGGCCGAATGGACGAAGGTGACGCCGATCGGTGCGGACCTCGCCGGACTCGGCGAAGCCGCCGCGCAATGGCCCGCGATCAGCGCAAGAGTCGCAGCGCCGCGTCGACCGCGAGCGCGGGCACATCGAGCGTCTTGGAGCCCAAGTCATGTCGCGCGCCGCTGATTTCGACGACCTCGGTCGGTGCCGCGATCAACGCCGCGGCATCGCGAACCTCGGCCGGCGTGCCGAACGGGTCCGACGTTCCGTGCGTGAACACGGTGGGCACTCGGATGTCGGGCAGGTGCTCGGTGCGCGGTTTTTCCGGCTTTCCCGGTGGATGGACCGGGTAGGAAAACAGCGTCAGGATGTCGACCTGGGGCGGGTTCGATTCGGCGACCACCATCGACGTCTGCCGGCCGCCGTAGGAATGTCCGCCCGCGATCAGCGGACCGTCGGCAAGGCTGCGGCACAACGCGATCGCCTCGTGGATTCCGGCGCGATCGGTGGCAGCGGAGCCGGACGGTGGCCCCTTGGTCCGGCGCCGGCGGTAGGGCAGGTTGTACCGGATCGCCAGCCAGCCGCGTCGCGCCCACTCGTCGCAAATCCTCTGCAGCAGTTCAGATTCGCGGTTCCCCCCGGCACCATGAGTGAGCACTGCGACACCGCGCGCCGTGCCCTTGGGTTGGTGCGCGATGCCGGCGATCTGGTCGAGATTCACGACAGCCGGAACAGCGGGGAGACGGGGCCATGGCCGCGGCCGAGTGGGTAAGCGGCGCGCAGGCATTCGGTAACCCAGCGCTTACCGAATTCGACGGCCTCGGGGACGGTGAACCCGTGGGCGAGCGCGCAGGCGATCGCGGCGGCGAGCGTGTCACCGCCTCCGTGGTCGTTGCCGGTGGCGATGCGCTCGGCATCGAACTCGTGGAAATGCGCGCCTCCGAAAGAGCCACCGTAGAGCAGGTCGTTGCTGCGCTGCGAGGAGCGCAGGTGGCCGCCCTTGACCAGCACCCACTGCGGGCCCAGCGCGTGCAGGGCCTTGGCCGCCGCGTGCTGCGACTCGCCGTCCACCACGTCGATGCCGACCAGCAGTCGTACCTCGTCGAGATTCGGTGTCACCAGCGTGGCCAACGGAAATAGTTGAGTGCGAAGCGAATCCAGAGCCGCAGGCGCCATCAGCGCATCGCCGTGCATGGACGCCGCCACCGGGTCGACGACGAGCGGAACCGTCAACCCGAGCCGGCGCCAGGTGGTGGCCACGGTGTCGATGATGCGCGGCGAGGCCAACATCCCGGTCTTGGCGGCCTGGATGCCGATGTCGGTGACCACGGCTTCGATCTGGCCGGCGACCACCTCGTCGGGGACCTCATGAAAGCCCTTTACTCCCAAGGAGTTCTGCACGGTCACCGCGGTCACCGCGATGCACGCGTGCGCACCCAGCATCGCGATGGTGCGCATATCGGCCTCAATACCGGCGCCGCCGCCGGAGTCCGAGCCGGCGATGGACAACACCCGCAGCGGCGTCTGCCCGGGCGGTGGCAGCGGCAGGAAACTCACTGGGTGGGATGAGCGACGACCCTCCCCCGCAAGCGGGTGGGGGTAGCTCCCACTTGTGGGGGTGTGCCCCCATTCGCCCGGCTCCGCCGCGCTCGGGATCGTCACTGGGTCGTGATCGGCAGATACGCCCGGTTGCCGTGCTCGGCGAATTCGCGAGACTTCTCGTCCATGCCGGCGGCGAGCATGGCCTCGATGTCCTCTTCGGTCTCCAGGCCGTGTCTGGCGGCGTAGTCGCGAACATCCTGCGTGATGCGCATCGAGCAGAACTTCGGCCCGCACATCGAGCAGAAGTGGGCGGCCTTGGCCGGAGCGGCGGGCAGCGTCTCGTCGTGGTACTCCCGCGCGGTGTCGGGATCCAGCGACAGCGCGAACTGGTCGTTCCACCGGAACTCGAAACGCGCCTGACTCAGTGCGTTGTCACGATCCTGGGCGTGTGGATGACCCTTGGCGAGATCGCCCGCGTGGGCGGCGATCTTGTAGGCGATCACCCCGTCCTTGACGTCCTTGCGGTCCGGCAGCCCCAGGTGCTCCTTCGGGGTGACGTAGCACAGCATCGCGGTGCCGGCCTGGGCGATGATGGCCGCGCCGATCGCCGAGGTGATGTGGTCGTAGGCCGGCGCGATGTCGGTGGCCAGCGGCCCCAGGGTGTAGAAGGGAGCCTCCTCGCACAGCTCCTCTTCCAGCCGCGCGTTCTCGACGATCTTGTGCATCGGGACGTGTCCGGGCCCCTCGATCATCACCTGCACGCCATGGGATTTCGCGATCTTGGTCAGCTCGCCCAGGGTGCGCAGCTCGGCGAACTGCGCGGCGTCGTTGGCGTCGGCGATCGATCCCGGCCGCAGTCCGTCACCGAGTGAGAAGGTGACGTCGTATTGGGCGAAGATGTCGCACAGCTCTTCGAAGTTGGTGTACAGGAACGACTCTCGGTGATGTGCCAGGCACCAGGCCGCCATGATCGACCCGCCGCGGCTCACGATTCCGGTGACCCGCTTGGCCGTCAGCGGCACATAGCGCAGTAGCACTCCGGCGTGCACGGTCATGTAGTCCACGCCCTGCTCGCACTGCTCGATCACGGTGTCGCGGTAGAGCTCCCAGGTCAGTTCGGTGGGGTCGCCGTTGGTCTTTTCCAGCGCCTGGTAGATCGGCACGGTGCCGACCGGGACCGGCGAGTTGCGCAGGATCCACTCGCGGGTCTCGTGGATGTTCTTGCCGGTGGACAGGTCCATGATGGTGTCCGCGCCCCAGCGCGTCGCCCACACCATCTTGTCGACCTCCTCGGCGATCGACGAGGTTACCGCCGAGTTGCCGATGTTCGCGTTGACCTTGGTCGCGAAGGTCTTGCCGATGATCATCGGCTCGATCTCGGGATGGTTGTGGTTGGCCGGGATTACCGCGCGGCCGCGGGCGACCTCGTCGCGCACCAGCTCCGCGGGCATGCCCTCGCGGACGGCGATGAACGCCATCTCGGCGGTGATCTCGCCGGCGCGGGCCCGCTGCAACTGAGTGCCGCGGTCGCGGATCACGCCGGGGCGCGGCGGCAGCCCGGCGGTCAGGTCGATCACGGCGTCCGGGTCGGTGTACGGCCCGGAGGTGTCGTACAGGTCGAAGTGCTCCCCGTTGGACAGATTCACCCGGCGCAACGGCACGCGGGCCCCGGCAACCTCGGCGAGCTCGCGGTAAGCCTTGGTGCTGCCCCAGATCGGCCCGGTGGTCACGGATGGTTCGACGATTGCGGTCATTTTTTTCATCTCCCTACGCCGGCATTATCCGGTCAGGTTCGTACGGTCGACGGCCCCGAGCCGTCCTCTCAGCGCACTGGCGTGCGCTCCCGCGGTTGTTTACTTTTCGGTGGCTAGAACGCCCGCACGCGACGTTACCCTCACTGCGGACCATCCGCGCCGCACGGGCACGACGAAGTGCTCAGATTGCGCGGATTGCTCGACGGTGAATTCCCCGTAGTGCGATGATGACCAGGTGCAGCAGCCCAAGCAGCCGGGCGCCACATTCACCGCGACGCGGAGTCAGCCTGCGAGCGGGACCGGGGGCGCCGCGCATACCTATCTGAACGTCGGCAGCTTCCGGTTCTGGTTCGACGGTGAGCGGTGGGAATGGTCTGACGAGGTCGCCCGGATGCACGGCTACGAACCCGGGACGGTGGCCCCGACGACGAAACTGATGTTGTCGCATAAGCATCCCGACGACCGGGAGCGCGTCCGGGATCTCCTCCACCACGCATTGCACTCGGGCGAGTCGTTCTCCAGTCGTCACCGCTTTGTCGACACCTCCGGCGGTGTGCACGAGGCGATCGTGGTGGCCGACCGCATCGTGGACGCCGAGTCGGGTGCGGTGCGGGGGACGTCGGGCTTTTACATCGACCTGACCGGCACGTTCGACCAAGCCCGTCACGAAAGCCGTCAGGAAGTGCTCGACGAGGCGCTGCCCGATCTGTTCGAGAACCGCGCGGCCATCGAACAGGCCAAGGGCGTGATGATGGCGGTCTATCGGGTCAGCCCTGACCAGGCCTTTCGGGTGTTGCAGTGGCGTTCGCAAGAGACCAACATCAAGTTGCGCACGCTGGCCAAGCAACTGATCCGCGAGGTCGGCAATCTGCCGGCGACGTCAGCGGCCGTGCAGAGCCAGTTCGATCATCTGTTGCTGACGATTCACGAGCAGATTCCCCCGGAAGACGGCCCTGGACATCACAGCTAGACCTCTTCCATCGCCTCGCCGATTTCCTCCAGCAGCCGGTTGTGGTGATTGCTGGCCAGGATGTGCCCGGCGGCGATAACCAACGCGACCGGCCAGTCGATCAGTTCGAAGGCGGCCAGGGCGGCCAAACCGCCGTAATAGGCCAGCTGTTCGGGCCGTGGGATCTCGGTGCGACCGACCAGGGGTAACTTCACGACGAAGGTTTCGCCTTCGCGAATTTTCTCCACTGCTTCGCGCTGAGATGTTGACCGGCGAGTTTTCTTTTCCGCCATCATTTGCCTTTCAGTAACGAAGGGTTTCCCAACTCGCCGGGTGACTTGGTCACCGTCAGACCTATGTCGACGACCGACTCCCTGGCCGATCCGATATTTTCATCTGTTGCTTCGGTGCTGCGCGTGCCGTTGCTCGAACTTTATGCGCTTCTCTGGCGCGTCGGGATTGTGGAGATCGTTCAGCCCGATCTGACGTACCGCAGGCCGCCGCGGTTTTCGTCGCGCATCGTTTCGAGGCCTAGGGCGACGATCTGCCCGGACCCGTCCGCGCACGCTGCCGGCCGGCCACACGGCCGGGCCCGGCGCGCGTCGGCGTAAGTCGGCTCCGGAATCAGTTGGTGCTGCGCAACTCGGCGGCGCCGGCCCGACGCCCCGCCGACTTCTTGGCGGGTGCCTTGGCTGCCGACTTACGCGGGGCGGCTTTCGGTGGCGCCGACTCGCTGGGCACCGGCTTGAGTTGCGCTTTCGCAGGCGCACCGTTTGTGCGGCTCAGCCGGTGCAACACGAGTGCGCCACCGCCGACGGCCAGCAGTATCGGCCACTCGACCAGCCCGGCCACGCCCAGCGCGCCGATGGCCAGTGCGGCCGCCGGAGTCGAATGACTGCCCGAGCTGATGCCGCGCTTGATGCCCTCCGCCGCGCCGGTGACACCACCGACGATTCCGTTGATGGCTGCGCCCCCGACAGCACCCGCGGCGGCGGTGGTCGCATCTGCCGCGCGATTAACCGTTTTCCCCGCGTTACGGACTGCCCCTCCGACGACACCCATGATGACTCCCTGGTTCCTGCCCCGGTCGCTCTCGTTGCAAACCGCGTAGCAACATGTATACCCGCCGAACAGGCGGTTAACAGCTCCCACGAAAATTGTTCACGCATCTAACAGTGGGGAATGCTGCCACGTCGCAAACGCGCAGACAACGCGTAATGGGCCGGAATTTCCCCGGCTATTCAGGATTCAGGTCGATCAAAACCGGTGCGTGATCGCTGGGCGCCTTGCCCTTGCGTTCCTCCCGGACGATCTGCGCATCGGCCACCCGGCCGGCCAGCGCCGGTGAGGCGAGGATGAAGTCGATGCGCATGCCTTGCTTCTTCGGAAACCGCAGCTGGGTGTAATCCCAATAGGTATAAACGCCGGGACCCGGCGTGAAAGGCCTTACGACGTCCGCGAATTGCGCGTCGACGATGGCGTTGAACGCTTGGCGCTCCGGCTCGGAAACGTGCGTGGCGCCGGCAAAGAATTCCATGTTCCACACGTCGTCGTCGGTCGGTGCGATGTTCCAATCGCCGACCATCGCGATCTGCGCGGCAGGATCGTCGTGCAACCAGCCGGCGGCCGTATCACGCAGGGCCGCAAGCCATTCCAGCTTGTAGGTGTAATGCGGGTCGGCCAGGGTGCGGCCGTTGGGCACATACAGGCTCCACACCCGGACGCCGCCGCAGGTGGCGCCTAGGGCGCGGGCTTCGGTGGCCGCGGCCACCTCCGGCTTGCTGCTCCAGGTGGGCTGGCCGTCGAATCCGATCTGCACGTTGTCCAGGCCCACGCGAGAGGCGATCGCCACGCCGTTCCATTGATTGAAGCCGACGTGGGCGACCTCGTAGCCGAGTTCCACGAACGGCAGGGCCGGGAACTGGCTGTCGGTGCACTTGGTCTCCTGCATGGCCAGCACGTCGACCTCGGCGCGGGCGAGCCAGTCGACGACGCGGTCCAGGCGAGTGCGGATGGAGTTGACGTTCCAGGTCGCCAGTCGCACGGTCGGGTCGGGCATGGCTAGACGGTATCCCAGGCGCTCGAGCGGGCATCGAAGTAGCGACGGCGGTGGTGCAGCCGGAAGCCCAGACTCTCGGCGAGGCCGGCATCGTGCTCCGCGATCGCGATGTATGCGCGGGTGGCGCCGCGGTGCGCACCCCAGGCCAAGAGGGCTTCACGTGGCGCCGAAAGTCCCACCCACCGAGTGCCGTCGGGTGCATCGGTCACCACCGCAAGTGCTTTCGGATCGGCCGGCCGCTGCTCTGGCGTGACGCTCGGAACGTCGCGCACCAGCACCCGCTCGGTGTGCTCGGCCACTGCGGCGCGCGGCGGGGTCAGCAGGCGGTCCGGGACGGCCAGTACCGGCGTCAGGCCCCGGTGGTCGTACCAGGCGACGATCTCGGGCACCGAGCTGAGCCGGGCGGAAAAGTCTAGCGGCACTGCCGAATTGGCGGCAAGGCCGGGTTCATTCCCCGCCCGCAGCAGCCAGCCGTCCAGCCACGCCTGTTCGGTGGCAGGCCGGGCCGCCGCGGCGGCGTACTCGAGCGCGCGGATCGCCGACGTGCGCACCGGTGCGTCGGTCAGCACGCGCACCGCCACCACGTCGACAGCCGCGAATTCGACTACGGCGCCCGTCTTCGTCCGCACCCGTACCAACGGCTCCACCGCCAACAGGCGTCCGACCGCGTCCGTGAGCGGCGGGGCCGATCCGGGCGGGCGCCGGTAGCGAACCGTCACCCGCGTTCCGAGGTCCGGCCACGAGACCATCAGTGACCGAACGGATCCGGTCCCTCGCCGGGCATCCAGGACAGCCCGGGTACGCCCCAGCCGTTCGATTTGACGGTCCGTTTGGCGGCGCGGGCGTGCCGGCCGATCAGGCGGTCCAGGTAGAGGAATCCGTCCAGGTGCCCGGTCTCGTGTTGCAGCATCCGGGCGAACAGTCCGCTGCCCTCGATCGTGACCGGTTTGCCGTCGGAGTCCAGCCCGGTGACCCGCGCCCATTTCGCGCGCCCGGTGGGAAACGATTCGCCGGGAACCGAGAGGCAACCCTCGTCGTCGTCACTCGGGTCGGGCATGGTCTCGGGTATCTCGGAGGTTTCCAGGATCGGATTGATGATCACCCCGCGGCGGCGCTCGGTCATGCCGCGGTCGTCGGCGCAGTCGTAGACGAACAGCCGCAGTCCGCGTCCGATCTGATTGGCGGCCAGCCCGACGCCGTGGGCGGCGTCCATGGTGTCGTACATGTCGGAGATCAGTCCCGCGAGGTCTGCCGGTAGCGAACCGTCGGCGTCGACGGGCACCGGTTCGGTCGGGGTGTGCAACACGGGATCGCCCACGATGCGGATGGGTACGACTGCCATGGTCGGCTAGCTTAAGCCCGGTGACGATGCGCGGCGTAAAGCGGCGGGCGGAGGAGGCGGGCAATTCAACCAAGCCCGGTGACGATGCGCGGCGTAAAGCGGCGGGCGGAGGAGGCGGGCAATTCAACCAAGCCCGGTGACGATGCGCGGCGTAAAGCGGCGGGCGGAGGAGGCGGGCAATCGAACCAGGGGCCGCGAAGTAAGCAATGTAGGCAATCCGCCGACTCGCGGGTCTGGATGAGGGCTTGAGGGTTCGCGGCGTGATTCAATATTCGCCGAAACATGCCGCGGTGTAAGTCAAGTCATTAGAGCTACAGGGAATTCGGCGGAAGGGTCCAGGGGAAGCGATATGGACAGCGCCATGGCGCGGGCAAATCGATCGGGGGACGATGCTGAAATCGCCGATGGGCTGACCCGACGCGAACACGACATCCTGGCCTTCGAGCGCCAGTGGTGGAAATTCGCCGGTGTCAAAGAAGACGCGATCAAAGAGCTGTTCTCAATGTCAGCCACGCGGTACTACCAAGTGCTCAACGCGCTCGTGGATCGGCCCGAGGCGCTGGCCGCCGATCCGATGCTGGTGAAGCGGTTGCGGCGGTTGCGGGCCAGCCGTCAAAAGGCGCGTGCCGCGCGGCGCCTCGGCTTCGAGGTGACCTGACTAGCTACAGTAGGGCTCGATGAAAGAGCGTGTTCCCGACTCCACGGGGCTCCCACTGCGGGCCATGGTGATGGTGCTGTTATTTCTCGGCGTCATCTTTTTGCTGCTCGGGTGGCAGGCACTGAGCTCGTCCGGCAAGTCCGACGACGACTCGGCCTCGGCGGCGTCGAGTGCGACCAGCTCCAGCAGTCCGGCGTCGACCTCTACCAGCCCGAAGCCCGCGGCCACCGACGCCGACATCCACGTGTACAACATCTCCGGCAAAGAAGGCGTCGCCGGAAAGGCCGCGGACCAACTCAAGGCCGGCGGCTTCAAGGTCGTCGACGTCGGGAACCTGTCGTTACCCGAAGTGACCGTCACGACCGTGTACTTCACCGACGCCGACGGCGAGCACGCCACCGCGGACGCGGTCGGCAAAAACCTGGGAGCGCCGGTCGAGCCCCGCACCCCCGCGCTCAGCGGAGAACCGCCCGGCGTAATCGTCTTGGTTGCGGGCTGACTCAGAGTCCTGAGCCGGGTTAGGCTCTCGCTATGCCTACGCTTGCCGGTCACCGCAATGCCGTTGCCATCTTGTCCGCACTGTCCGCCGCCACCAGTGTCGCTTTGCTGAGTGGCTGCTCCTCGCCCCAGCACGCGTCGTCCGTCCCGGGTACCACGCCGGCCGTCTGGACGGGATCGCCCGCGCCCTCCTCCGGAAAGGCGGCGGGTGAGGGCAAGCAAAGCATCATCACCCATCTGCGGGCGCCCGACGGCACCCAGGTCGCGACCGCGACGTTCGAATTCAGCAACGGCTATGCCACCATCACGATCGCGACGACCGGCGTCGGCGGCATCACGCCCGGCTTCCATGGCGTGCACATCCACAAAGTCGGCAAGTGCGAGGCCAATTCGGTTGCTCCTACCGGCGGCGCACCCGGTGACTTCAACTCCGCCTGCGGCCACTACCAGGCGCCTGGCCACTCGAACGAGCCCGCTAGCGGGGATCTCACCTCGCTGGAGGTTCGCAAAGACGGCGCCGGGATGTTGGTGACCACCACCGATGCCTTCACCATGGAAGACCTGTTGACCGGTGAGAAGACGGCGATCATGATCCATGCCGGAGCCGACAACTTCGGCAACATCCCGCCGGAGCGCTACAGCCAGACCAACGGAGCGCCGGGCCCGGATGCGATGACGATGAGCACTGGTGACGCCGGCAAGCGAGTGGCGTGCGGTGTCATTGGTGCCGGCTAGCAGGCCCCTCTCGCACATCGATTTCGCCCGGTCGCCACGACCGACGCTCGGCGTGGAGTGGGAGTTCGCGCTCGTTGACGCGCAGACTCGCGACCTGAGCAACGAGGCCACCTCCGTCATCGCCGAGATCGGCGAAAACCCGCGCGTCCACAAGGAATTGCTGCGCAACACCGTCGAGGTGGTCAGCGGCATCTGTGACTGCACCGGGCAGGCGATCGAGGATCTGCGCGAAACCCTGGGTCCCGCCCGGCGGATCGTCCGGGACCGCGGCATGGAGCTGTTCTGTGCCGGCGCGCACCCGTTCGCGCAGTGGAGCAGCCAGAAGCTTACGGACGCACCGCGTTACGCCGAGCTGATCAAGCGCACCCAGTGGTGGGGACGGCAGATGCTGATCTGGGGTGTGCACGTGCACGTCGGGATCTCCTCGGCGCACAAGGTGATGCCGATCATGACCTCGCTGCTGCGGTACTACCCGCACCTGCTGGCGCTGTCGGCGTCGTCGCCGTGGTGGAGCGGCGTGGACACCGGATACGCCAGTAACCGGGCCATGATGTTCCAGCAGTTGCCCACTGCCGGGTTGCCGTTCCAGTTCCAGACCTGGCCGGAATTCGAAGGGTTCGTCTACGACCAGAAGAAGACCGGCATCATCGACCATGTCGACGAAGTCCGTTGGGATATCAGGCCCTCGCCGCATCTGGGCACCATCGAGGTGCGGGTCTGCGACGGCGTGTCCAACCTGCGCGAGCTGAGCGCGCTGGTGGCGCTGACGCATTGCCTGGTGGTCGATCTGGATCGCAGGCTGGAAGCCGACGAGTCGTTGCCCACCATGCCGCCATGGCATAACCAGGAGAACAAGTGGCGCGCGGCGCGTTACGGTCTGGACGCAGTGATCATCCAGGACGCCGACAGCAACGAGCGCCTGGTCACCGACGATCTCGTCGATGTGCTCACCCGGCTGGAGCCGGTCGCCAAGTTGCTGCACTGCGCCGACGAACTCGCGGCGGTGGAGGAGATCTGGCGCCACGGCGCTTCCTATCAGCGGCAGCGGCGGGTGGCCGAGGAGCACGACGGCGATCTGCGCGCGGTCGTCGACGCGTTGGTGGGCGAACTGGAGATCTGATGGAGCTGGCGATGTTTCCGCTGGAGTCGGCATTTCTGCCGAATCAGGATCTGCCGCTGCGCATCTTCGAGCCTCGCTACGTCGCACTGGTGCGGCATTGCGTCGACACCGGTGAACCCTTCGGCGTGGTACTGATCGCGCGGGGGCGTGAGGTCGGTGGCGGCGACTCGCGCTGCGACGTCGGTGTGCTGTGCAGGATCGACGACTGCGTCGAACAGGGCGCGGACCGCTACTCGCTGCGCTGCCGGACCGGCGAGCGGATACGGGTGCGCGAATGGCTACCAGACGATCCCTACCCGCGAGCCTCGGTGTCGCCGTGGCCCGACGAGGCGGGGCAGCCGGTCACCCAGGCGTAGCTGGTCGACGTCGAGGACCGGATGATGGCCCTGTTCGAGCGGATCGCGGAAGCGCGCGGCACCGACCTGCCGGAACGTGAGGTGCTGCTGGGCCCGGCCGAAGCCGACGCGGGCGAGCGGCTGTACACCTTGGCCACGCGTATCCCGATCGGCGCGGCCGACCGCTACGCCGTGCTGTCGGCTCCCTCGGCGGTCGACCGGCTCGTGGCACTGGGCGAGGCGGTCGACGCGATCGCCGAGATGGTGGAGTTCCAACTGTCGCAATAGCGGTGTGCTTTCCTATAGGGAAAATGATTGTGCGACTGGATGGTTGAGTGAAAGTACATCTGCAAGTTAACGGATCTCCGACCATGGCGTCGGCGAGTGCGGCCGCGATCGCCGAGGCCGGCGCGGACGGCCTGTTCACCTTCGAGGGCCCGCACGACGTGTTCTTCCCGCTGGTCATCGCGGCCAAGGAGACGGGCCTGGAGGTGATGACCAACGTCGCGATCGCCGCGCCGCGTAGCCCGTTGCATATGGCGCACGCCGCCTACGATCTGCAGGTCTTCAGTGGCGGCAGATTCCGGCTCGGCCTGGGCTCGCAGATCAAGGTCCACACCGAAAAGCGCTACAGCAGCACGTGGGATCGGCCGGCGGCGCGGATGGCCGAAACCATCGCGGCGATCAAGGCGATATTCGCGGCGTGGGAAGGCCAGTCTCCCCTCAATTTTCGCGGCGAGTTCTTCACTCACACCCTGATGACGCCCAACTTCAGCCCGGGCCCCAACCCGTTCGGACCGCCGCCGGTGTTGATGGGTGCGCTGGGGCCGATCATGACGCGGACCGCGGCCGAAGTCGCCGACGGCCTGCTGGTGATGCCGTTCAACAGCACGCGCCACTTCGCCGACCGCACCATCCCCGCGATCGACGAGGGCCTGCGCCGCTCGGATCGAAAGGCCAACGATTTTCCGGTGATCGCGCAGGCGATGGTCGCGGTCGGCAGCAACGAGGAAGACCTGGGCGCCGCCGTCAACGGTGTCGCCTCGTTGATCTCGTTCTACGGCTCGACGCCGGCGTATCTCCCGGTGCTCGAGGTCGAGGGCTGGGCGGAGATGCAGCCGGAACTCAACGCGCTGTCCAAGCAAGGCCGCTTCGCCGAGATGCGGGCCTCGATCACCGAGGACATGGTGGCCCGGATCGGGATCGTCGGAACTCCCGAGCAGTGTGCCCGGCAGATCGCGGAGCGATTCGGCGATCGCGCCGACGAAGTGTGTTGCTATTTCCCGGGCTACACGCCGCCGAGTACCGATCTCGCCGCATTGATCGACGCCCTGCACCGGAGCCCCGCCCGACGATGAGCACCGATCTGGTGGTCGACGTCGACGCGGGCGTGGCGGTGCTCACGCTCAATCGGCCCGAGCACCTCAACGTCTATACGGCGGAGATGGGCGCGTTGTTGAGCCGGGCGTACCGGGAGTGCGACGAGGACGACGACGTTCGGGCCATCGTGGTTACCGGGGCGGGCCGGGCCTTTTGCGCGGGCGCCGACTTCTCCGGTGGCGCAACACCGTTCGACAGCCCGCAAGATGATGCGGCCTTCTCCGCGTCGCCGATCGACCCGGCGGCGTTCGAATTGCGCAAACCGGTGATCGCCGCCGTCAACGGGCACGCCATCGGAATCGGGCTGACCATCGCGCTGCAGGCCGATATTCGCATCCTCGCCGAGGACGCTAAATATGGTGTGGTGCAGGTGCGCCGGGGAGTGATACCCGATTGCATGGTGCACTGGACGCTGGCGCATCTGACCAATCTCGGAGTGGCCGCCGAGGTGCTGTTGACCAGGCGCACGTTCGACGGGCCCGAGGCGGTGGCGTTCGGCATCGCCAATCGGGCCCTGCCGGCAGCGCAGGTGCTCGACGCCGCGCTGAAGATGGGCCGCGACATCGCGGTCAACGTGGCTCCGATGTCGGCGGCATTGAGTAAAAGGCTGTTGTGGGACACCGCGATTCACGGCTACACGCCACGGCAGGTCGCCTCGCTGGAAACGCAGCTGCACCACCGCGTGATGGGTACCGACGATGCTCGTGAAGGCGTGGCCGCGTTCGTCGAGCGACGTGCGCCGCGGTTCGGTTCGCGGGTGTCCCGCGATTGGGAGTCCCTGCCGAAGCCGTGATGTCTGTATCTGTGGACTAGACGGCCGAATAGTGATTCGCGGAGAGCCGCCGGTAATCCAGGCTGGTACCAGCCGGTTGCGATGACACCCGTCTCGAGCCGAGCATCCACCCAGCATCATTACCGAGGAGATCGACCACGTGACCATTCCGTCCAACACCACGATTGCGGGCGTCACCGTCCCCGACACGGCGCTGGTGAGCGATGCCACTGAGTACATCCGCGACACCGAAAACGATCTGCTATTCGACCATTCCCGGCGGGTGTTTTTCTTTGGTGCGTTGCATGGCCGTCGCCTCGGGCTGACACCCGATCTGGAGTTACTCTACGTCGGAGCGATGTTCCACGACCTCGGCCTGACCGAACTGTACCGGAGCTCGAGGATTCGTTTCGAGATCGACAGCGCCAATGCCGCAAGCGATTTCTTGCGGCAGCACGGATTGAGTGAAAGCGATGCCCGCAAGGTCTGGCTGGGTGTCGCTTTGCACACCACTCCGGCGATTCCCGCATACCTCGATCCGGAAGTCGCGCTGATCACCGCCGGTGTGGAGACCGACAATCTGGCCATCGGGCGCGACAAACTCTCCCCGGACGCGCTGGCCGCGGTGACGGCGGCCCACCCTCGGCCCGACTACAAACGCCGCATCTTGCTCGCCTTCGCAGAGGGGACCAAACACCGCCCGACGACGACCTTCGGGACCGTCAATGCTGACGTGCTCAAGCACTACGACCCGTCGTTCGTGTGTGACGACTACGTCGACAACATCCTGAATTGCAGCTGGCCTGAGTAGATTTCGCGCGGTCAACTCGCCGCCGGAGCCGTGACTACGCCCCTACTTCTTGAGCAGGTCGGCCAGCTTCGTCGAGCCTGTAAATTTGCAGGCCCTCACTCGCACTTTGTCTGCGGATTTACAGGCTCGACGAAATAATCAGGCTTTGAGCAGGTCGGCCAGCGCGACACCGAGGTTGTGCAGGTTGGTTTCCAGCGAGTAGGTGCGATCGAGCGTCCAGTTGACGATGCCACCCGAGAGTGCGCCAACGATGATGTCGGCCAAGGTGTCTGCGTCGTGACGGGTGCTGACCTCGCCGCGGGAGACGCCTTCCTTGATGAGTTCGCCGAACGTGGCGTGCAGGTTGAACCCGCGCTGAATGCCATAGCCGGAGGTGGCAAGCATCTCGCCGATCAGCCGCGCGGGGATCGGTTCGGTGGCGCGCGCGAAGACCACTTCGTGCAGGTTGACCAGCCGTCGCTGCGCCAACGCGCGGATCATGTCCTGACGGGTGGGGAAGTGGTTGAAGAACGTCCGGTTCGCCACGTCGGCGCGTTCGCAGATCTCCTCGATCGTGGTGGCCGCGACTCCCTGCGCCAGAAACAGGTCGAACGCTGCGACGAGGATCCTCTCCCGCATCTCCTGTTTGCGACGCTCCAGCCTGCTCATGCGCTGGCACAGAGCTTTTCGGACAGCGCCCACCACTCGGCGGCCCGATGCTCGTCACGCGCGTAGGGTGCGCCCGTTTCACTGACCCCGCAGTCTTCCAGGTAGAGCGCGCCCCGGTCGGCCAGCTCGGGGCTTACCGCGGCCCACACTTGCGTGGCCGCACCTTGTTCGGGAGTGGAAAAGTCGAGCCGGCCGTTGGTCGTTTCGCCGCGCAGGGTGCTGTTGTCCACGACGAGTTTGCGAAGGTCGGAGAAGTCTTCGCGCGACATGTACCGGGCCAGTGAGGTGGCAACGGTGCCGGGATGAACGGCGTAGGCGCGAATTCCCAACTCGCGCAACCGGCGATCGGCTTCTATCGCGTGCAGGATGTTCGCCGTTTTGGCGGCGCCGTATGCCGCGAACTTGTCGTAGTCGCGACGCTCCCAGTTCGGATCGTCGAAGTCCACATCGCCCATCACGTGGCCCGCCGAGGACAGGATCACCACCCGGGCGCCCCCGGCCGCGGCCAGCTGCGGGATCAGTAGCCGGGTCAGCTCGAAGCGCCCGAAATGATTTGTCCCGATTTGTAATTCGAAGCCATCCCGGGTCCGGCCGAACGGGGTGAACATCACCCCGGCATTGTTCATCAACACATGTACCGCGGGCGTGATCTCGCGGATCGTCGCCGCCGCCGCGCGAACGCTGGACAGCGCGGTCAGGTCGAGTTCGACCGTCGACGTCTGAGCGCCCGGCACCTCGTCGCGCACCCACCGTGCGGCCTCGTCCAGCGCCTCCCGATTACGGGCGGCCAGGACCACGTGGGCGCCCGCGGCGGCCAGTGCGCGCGCCGACTCGCGGCCCAGACCGGCCGACGCGCCGGTGATCACACACACCTTGCCGGACAGGACGATTCCCTCGACGATCTCCAACGCGGTCCGACGTTCGCTCATGGGCGGGCCAGCTCCCAGAGCGGGACGACCGTCGCGGGATCGCATTCTTCGTCGACGATCCACTTGCACATCCGCCGGATCGGCTCGATGGCATCCTGGGGCATCGCGACCGCGACACTGCACGCGTAGCCAAGGCTGGTCAGCCGCTGGGCGCCGAACAGCGGCAGCGTGTTTCGCAGCTGCCGCTTGAGCGACTCAGGATAGATGCCGATGGTCTGAGTGTAGGCGTTGACTGCGGCGGTCACCCGGTCGATGCTATCGACCGGCACGATGTTGGCCACGCGCCCCGACAACATCGGGGAATAGTCGACCGGCTCGTCGAACTGGGAGACGACGATCGCGCCCTCGTGCCGCTCGCCGCCGATCACGCGATAGAAGTCGTCGGTCATGCGGGATGCCTCGAGATGGTCGAGTAGCTCGCGGTTGGGATAGCGGGGTGCGGTGCTGACGATCTCGGGCAACGAGATGAGTTCGTGGTAGATCAACTCGCCGAGCCGGTTCGCGTCGGCCAGGCCCGCGGCGTCGGTTCCGCTGAGCACGAATGCATGATCTTCCAACCGATCAGGTGATCGGGCGAGGAATGCGGCCCGAGGTGAAATCTCAGTATGTGGCGGTGGATCCACAGGACCGCGCCCCCGCCCCGGTAACCGCCGAGCGAGTCGCGAAACGTCTGCTCGGCAGTGCGGGCGTCGCCGGGCGGGAGCGGGACTTCGAAGACGTCGGTGTAGTCGGACGCGGTCTGGCCGGTCTCGGTCTGCTCGGACCGTGCCGCGGCCGCGATGCGTTTCAGCGTCGCGCGGGTGACCACCCGGTGTCCGCCGCTGCCGACGACCAGGGCGCGATAGATCGTCCCGTGCACACCCGGGAAGGCCGCCCAGGTGGTCGCGCGTACCCGGGTGCGGCCAGCGGTGTCGGCGTCGAGCGCGAACACCCACCGGTAGATCGCGAACAGGTGGCGGCCCTTCAGCGCGAACCATTCGGGCTCTCGCGCTTCGTCGAGCACGAAACCGATTGGCACGGTGGACGGGTCGTGCGGGTCGCGACACATCACCCGCAGCAGCGCCGACCACGTTTCTGCGCGATTCGCGTCGATGGTTATGGCATGCTCATCAATATAGGGCAATCGTTCCATATAGAAGGAATGTACTAGATCATGGCACCTCCGCGAAAGCATGAGACCGATGTGATCCTCGACGCAGCCCGGGCGCTGGTGCTCGAGGGTGGGCCGCGCGCGGCCAGTGTCGCGGCGATCGCGAAATCCAGCGGTGCGCCGGCCGGCACGCTCTATCACCGCTTCGGCAACCGCGACGGCATCTTGGCGGCCGCCTGGCTGCGCGCGCTGGAGCGCTTCCAGTCCCGGGCGATGGCCGCCGACTTGGATACCCCTGCCGATACCGCGGTCGCGATGGCCGTCGCCGCGATCAGCTTCGCGCGCGAACTTCCCGAAGATGCCCGGTTGCTGTTGACCATCCGGCCGACAGACCTGCTCGACGAGGAGCCTGACGCGAAATTTCAGGAGACCGTGGTCGCGATGAACGCGCCGCTGACCGAGCGGGTCGGCGTGTTGGCTCGAAAACTGTATGGCCGCAGGGATTCCCGGTCCGTCGATGCCGTTGCTCGCGCGATCGTCGACCTGCCCTACGCCGTCGTGCGGCGCCATGCCCGTGACGAGCCGATGCCGTCCTGGCTGGAGGCCGACGTCGCGGTGTCGGTGCGCGCGGTGCTAGACGGCTTTGGCGAACGCGCGTAGCGACTCCACCTGAACGGGGTCCAGTGAGGGTCGTATGGTTGTGCGGGCCGCCTCGAGGTCGGCGGCGGTCACGTCGGCGGCGTCGATCGACCGCCGCATGGCGGTGAGCGCGGCCTCGCGCAGTAGGGCCACGCAGTCGGCGGCGCTGAACCCGTCGAGTTCGGCGGCGATGTCGTCGAGATTGAGGTCCGGGCTCAGCGGAATGGATTTCGCTGCGGTCCGCAGGATTTCGCGGCGCGCGGCCGCATCCGGCGGTTCGACGAACACCAGCCGTTCCAGCCGGCCCGGGCGCAGCAGCGCGGGGTCGATGAGATCCGGCCGGTTGGTGGCGCCCAGCACCACGACGTCGCGCAGCGGGTCGATGCCGTCGAGCTCGGTCAGCAACGACGCCACCACCCGATCGGTCACCCCCGAGTCGAAGCTCTGGCCCCGCCGCGGCGCCAGCGCGCCCACCCATTTGTCCATCAGCTCAGAGCCCTTGACCGCGTGCACACTCAGCTGCCCGGTGCTGGCCAGCGCCCGGACCACGAAGGTCTTGCCGCAGCCGGGCGGCCCGTACAGCAGCACGCCGCGCGGCGGATCGACGCCGAGACGCGCGAAGGTGTCGGGATGCTGCAGCGGCCACAGCACCGCTTCGGTGAGCCCCTGCTTGGCTTCGACCATGTCGCCGACGTCGTCGAGCGTGACGTTGCCGACCGTCAGCTCCTCGCTGGCCGAGCGGGACAGCGGCCGGATCACGGAGAGGGCGCCGACCAGATCGTCCTGGTTCAGCGTCGGTGGCTGGCCGTCGGTGCTGGCTCGCGACGCCGCGCGCAGTGCCGCCTCGCGTACCAGTGCGGCCAGGTCGGCGGCGACGAAACCCGGTGTACGACTGGCGATTTCATCGAGGTTCAGCTCGCCGGCGGGTACGGACTTCAATAGCGTCTCCAGCAGCGCCTTGCGGGTCGCGCCGTCGGGCAGCGGCACGCCGAGCTCGCGGTCGCAGAGTTCGGGGGAGCGCAGCCGCAGGTCGAGCTGGTCCGGTAGCGCGGACGTGGCTACCAGCGCCACGCCGTCGGTGGCCACCGCGGTGCGCAGCTCGGCGAGGATCAGGGCGGCCACCGGCTCCGCGGTCGCCGGCAACAGCGCGTCGGCGTCGGTGATCAGCAGCACGCCACCGCCGTCGCGGATTGCGCTGACCGCGGCGGCCACCGTCTTGAGCCGGTCTTCGGCCGCCAGAGCGCCGACCTCGGGGCCGTCGAGTTGAACCAGCCGGCGGCCCGCACACACCGCGCGCACCATCGTCGTCTTGCCGACACCGGCCGGACCCGAGACCAGCACACCCAAATTCGTGGTGGCACCCAGGGTTTTCAGTAGGTGCGGTTCGTCGAGGGCCAGCTTCAGCCATTCGCTGAGCTTGCCGGCCTGCACCTGGGAACCCTTGAGATCATCGACTCCGATGGCGGGATCCGCGACGGCGACCGGCTCCGGGCGGGGCGCTCTCGTGCTCATCGGAATCCCGTCGCCCCAGGAGACCAACGAGTTCGGCTGCACGCTGACCGGTCCGTCGGGATCCACGCCCGTGACCGTGAGCAGCTCCGAGGTCCAGCTGATCCCGACCGCCGACGCCAACGCCCGGCTGGCCGCCGACGTCGAGGTGCCCGGACCGAGGTCGCGGGGCAGCAGCGACACCGCGTCGCCCACGGTCATCACCTTGCCGAGCAGGGCCTGACGCAGGGTGGCCGAGGTAATCGATTGGATCGCCAGCGAAGAGCCGTTCAGTGTCACCGACCGTGCGCCGTACACCGTGACCGCGCTGACGATCACCGCGGTGCCCTCGCGCAGCCCGGCGTTGGACAGCGTGACGTCGTCGAGCAGCACCGTGGTCACCGGGATGGTTGACTCCGCGAGTCCCGCCACCGCCGCGGTGGTTCGCGATCCCGTCAGCGAGACGGCGTCCCACTCCCGGATGCCAAGGGCGGCAACGGCATTGGGGTGCATCCTGATGACGCCGCGGCGCGAGTCGACGGCTGAGGTATTCAGCCGGGCGGTCAGTGTCAGCTGTCCGGACCCCGCGCCGGGATCCGTCATGGCAATCGCCCACCCGGCTTACGCAGCCCCAGCCGTGCCACCGAGCGTCCGCCGGTGCGCCCCAGCCGGACAATCGGCCGGCGGTGGGGCTGGGCGCGACGGTTGGCACGCCGCACCGCGCGCCGTTGCTCGCGATTTTCGTCCCACACCTCAGGGTGTGCGGCCAGCCAGCGCTGGTTCCGCACCGCGAAGGGGACGTGGCAGAGGTAAGCGACGATGATGACCCAGATTAAGACGTAGGGGGCCAACACCGCCGCCGCAGCGCAGATCGCGAGGATGGCAAGCAGCGGCGCCGCCCAGTTCGGGGGCACCGCCGCCGCGTGCATCTTGCGCATCGGGATCTTGCTAATCATCAATATCGATGTCCCGGCGATCCAGAGGCACAGGAACACCGTCGACGACCACCAGCCGTCCCCGAACTGCAGCTTGAGCCCGACCAGGCCGATCATCGAGATCGCGCCCGCCGGCGCGGGCATGCCGACGAAGAACTCGTGCGCGTAGGCGGGCCGGGATCCGTCGTCCTGCAGCGCGTTGAACCGCGCGAGCCGCAGCACGACGCAGACCGCGTACAGCAGCACCGCGATCCAGCCGGCCGGCGACGTCGAGAGCAGCGTCACGTAGAGCACGATGGCCGGGGTCACGCCGAAGTTCACCGCATCGGCCAGCGAGTCGATCTCCTCACCCATCCGCGACTGCGCGTCCAGGATGCGGGCCACCCGGCCGTCGAGCCCGTCGAGAATCGCCGCCGCCGCGATCAGCGCCATCGCCGCCTTGGGTTGGTGCTCGAGGGCGAACTTGATCGAGGTCAGTCCCGCACAGATGGACAGCACCGTCATCGCACTGGGCAGGATCTGCAGATTGACCGCCCGGCCCCGAATCCTGTTGGTCATCGCAACTCGGCCAATACCGTCTCGCCTGCCACCGCGCGCTGCCCGACCGCCACGATCGGTTGGATGCCGGGCGGCAAGTAGGTGTCCAGCCGGGAGCCGAACCGGATCAGGCCGTAGGTGTCACCGATCGACAGGTTGTCCCCGACATGCGCGTTGCAGACGATGCGGCGCGCGACCAGCCCGGCGATCTGCACCGCGACCACCTCCGCGCCGAGTTCGGTCCGGATTCGGACGCTGGTGCGCTCGTTCTCGTCGCTCGCCGAGGGCAGGTCGGCCGACCCGAAGCGGCCGGGCCGATGCTGCACGGCGATCACCTCGCCACCGACCGGGGCGCGCTGCACGTGCGCGTCCAGGATCGACAGGAAGATGCTGACCCGCGGCAGGGGTGCGTCACCCATGCTCAGTTCCGCTGGTGGGGCCGCGGAGTCGACGAGACAGACCACGCCGTCGGCGGGGGCGACGGCAACGCCGGGGCGGGTGGGCGGCACCCGCGGCGGGTGCCGGAAAAACGCCGCGCAGGCGCCGGCGGCCAGCAGTCCGGTCCGGCGCGACCAGCGGTGCTTGCGTCCGACCAGGGCCAGGGCCAAGCCGGCGGAAATGAACGGTAGCCCCGCGGGATGCACCGGCGGAACGGTCTCGCGCACCAACTCGAGCATGTGCCGTGGGCTGACTGTCGGGCCCTGAGAGGTCAGGCCTTCGTCAGCGGAATGGCGGGGGCGTCGTGCCACCCGCGTCATCTTACGGAGCCTCGGTGGCGTGCTGCTTCGTCCGGGCCAGCAACTGGGAGTGTCGTACTCCTAGGTCAGATCCCAGACCTGCAGTTCGGTTCCAGCCGACACCTCCACGACGCCTTCGGGGATGTCCAGCAGTGCGTTGGCGGAGGCCAGCCACCGCAGGTGGTGTGAGGCCGGCGGGCCGTAGCTGAGCACGCTGCCGGCGTCTGTGTCGAGGATCGCGCGCCGGAACTGGCGCTTGCCGCGCGGCGAGGTCAGTGCCTCGGCGAGCACCGCGGGCCGGTGCGGGCGGTGCGGATCCGGCAGGCCCATCGCCGCGCGCAGCGCGGGACGGATGAACACCTCGAAGGACACCAGCGCGCTGACCGGGTTGCCGGGCAGCGTGACGATCGTCGTGCCGGCGACGCGGCCGATGCCCTGCGGCATCCCCGGTTGCATGGCCACCTTGACGAACTCGACGCCCTGGTCTCCGTCGCGGCCAAAGGCGTCCTTGACGACCTCGTAGGCGCCCGCGCTGACTCCGCCGCTGGTGATGATCAGGTCGACCTCGTTTTCGGGGGTCGCGTGCTTGTCCAGGATCGAGCTGAACTGCGCGACATCGTCTTCGGCCGTCGCGACGGCGATCACGTCCGCGCCCGCCTCCCGCACGGCCCCGGCCAGCATGATCGAGTTGGACTCGTAGATCTGTCCGGGCTGCAGCGGGGTGCCCGGCGTCACCAGCTCGGTTCCGGTCGAGATCACCAGCACCCGCTGCCGCGGAATCACCGGCAGCCCTGGCAATCCCAGCGCCGCGGCCAGGCCCAGCACCGCCGGCGTGACGACCTGGCCCCTGCGCAGCACGGTGGTGCCCGGCGCGACGTCTTCGCCGGCGCGGCGGATGTGCTTGCCCGGCTCCGAGCGTGCGTAGATCGCGACGTTGTCCACGCCGCCGTCGGTGTTCTCCACCGGCACAACGCCCGTCGCACCCGTCGGCATCGGCGCGCCGGTCATGATGCGGTGCGCGGTTCCGGGTTGCAGCGTCAACTGGTCGGTGCGCCCGGCGGGGATGTCCTCGGCGACCGGCAAGATCACCGGCCGTTCGGGTGTGGCGCCATCGGTGTCCTCGGCGCGCACCGCGTAGCCGTCCATCGCGGAGTTGTCGAAGACCGGCAGCGCCAGCTCGGCCACCACGTCCTCGGCCAGGACCAGGCCTTGCGACTGGTCCAGTGGCGCCGCCGCGGCGGGGCGGGCGCTGATCATGGCAGCGACGACGCGCTGGTGTTCCTCGACTGACCGCACCCGGCCATTATCTTCCTGCCAGATTCCGAAGCCGATGCCGGTGTTGCCGTGCCCGACGTACAGTCGAGAACGTGATTACCGGGTTGGCCCACACAGGGGTGTGCGTCCCGGATTGTGAGGCCGCGGTGGCCTTCTACCGAGACGTGTTGGGCCTGCGTGTGCTGTCGCCGCCGTATGTGATGGCGGGTAACACCATTCGCGACGACATGGGCGAGCTGGTGGTCGATCCGACGATGAAAGCCGCCATCGTCGGCTTCGGGGACGGCAGCGATCGCGTCCTGGAGGTGATCGAGTACCTCAACGTCGACGGCCGCGAGCAGCGAGCCGCCGCGGCCCTGACCGATCACGGGCTCTCCCACGTCGGGCTGGTCTGCGAGGACCTCGACGCCACCCGCGCCGAACTCGAGAGCAAGGGCGTCCGCTTCCTCGTCAGCGGCATCGCCAAGGTCGCGCGCGTGCGCACCACCTGGTTCGTCGATCCGTGGGGCGTGGTGTTCATCCTGGTCGAGAAGAGCCGGCCCGAGCGACCCTACTTCGCGCAATGGGAGTGAAGCCGCGGGTCGGGATCATCGGCGCCGGCGCCGGCGGCATCGCGATGGGAATCCAGCTCGCCGAGGGTGGCTACGACTTCACCATCTTCGACCGCGTCGACGGATTCGGAGGCACCTGGCGGCACAACACTTTTCCCGGCGCGGCCTGCGATGTGCCGTCGCATTTGTACTCGTATTCGTTCGCGCTGAACCCGCGATGGAGCAAGACCTACGCCAACCAACCCGAGATCCTGGCCTACCTCGAACGAGTCGCGGCCGGGCACGGGCTGGGCGCGTACCTGCGCCCCCACACGTCCATCGCAACGGTGCGCTGGTCTGATCGCGAGCGACGATGGACACTGGTCACCGGCGACGGCGAGGATCACGAGTTCGACGTCGTGGTCAGCGCCGTCGGGATGCTCGATGTGCCTCACGCCCCGGATATCCCTGGTGCGCGACGGTTTCGGGGGCGGCGATTCCATTCCGCGCGGTGGGACCACGGCAAGTCGACGGCGGGTGAGCGGGTTGCGTCGATCGGCACCGGCGCCAGCGCGATCCAGTACGTCCCGGCGATCGCCCCAAAAACCGCCCATCTCACCGTGTTTCAGCGCACCCCGATCTGGATCGCGCCCCGATTCGATTTTCCGTTCACCCCGGAACAGCACGCCGAGTTCGAACGCGATCCGGCAGGCGCACAAAAGTTGCGCGACGAGGCCTTCGACGCCTACGAGGCATCGAGTTTCGACGTCGGCGCCGACCAGATCCGCGAGGCGACCGAGCTCGCCCGAAGCTACCTGCACCGCAAGATCGCCGACCCCGCACTGCGCGCCAAGCTGACACCGGACTACCCGGCCGGCTGCAAACGGCCGCTGATGTCGCGCGAGTGGTACCCGACGTTCGGGTTGCCGAACGTCAGCCTGGAAACCAACGCGATCACCGAGATCATCGAGCGCGGCGTGCGCACCGCCGACGGCGTCGAACATCGCGTCGACACCATCATCTACGGCACCGGCTTCAAAGCCGCCGACTACCTGGCCAGCATCGACGTGTACGGAAGCGGCGGCCGGCAGCTGCGCGACGACTGGGCCGACGGCGCCGAAGCCTATCTGGGCACGCTGATCGCCGGGTATCCGAACTTCTTTACGCTTTACGGTCCCAACACCAATGGCGTCAACTCGATCATCTATATCCACGAGGCGCAGACGACCTTCGTCCGCCACCTGCTCGACGTGATGGGGACTCGCGGGGTCCGCACGATCGAGGTCACCGGGGACGCGCAGCGGCGCTACAACGACGAGATCCAGACCGCGATGGAAGGCAAGGTGTGGCTGGCCTGCACCAACTACTTTCGCCATCCCAGCGGCAAGGTCGTCACCCAATTGCCTTACAGCGGGCGGACATTCTTCGAGCGCACCCGCACGCTGGTCGACGACGACTACGAGCTGCGTCCGTGAGCTAGCCAAGCACCGGCAGCAACAGTCGCGACGACGATCGGACGGTGTTGATCGTGCTGGTGCCGACCGGCGCATGACGGAAGTCCATGATGGCCGGAACGTCCGGATTCTGGTCGTCGCTGGTGAGTGTCAACCGGATGCGGTGCCCGCGGCGGAACCGACGGGCGTTGGGCAGCAAGGGGATTCGGTACTCGACGTCTTCACCGATCGGGACGCCGACCGCTGTTCGGCACGGTAGCGCCGGGGCGCCGGGGCGGCTGGCGTCTTCGTCGACCTCGCGCAGGCTGGCCCGAAGCCAACCACTGGTGAGATGCTCGACCAGCGTGCCGTCTTCGGCAATCTCGGACACGAGAACGATCCAGCCGGTGTCCAACGCGGTCGCCGACGCGACCAATCGCAGTTCGATGTCCCCGGCCACATCGAGCTCGTCGTCCAGCGGCGCGGTGGTCCAGGTCAACACCGACGGCGGATCGATCTCGCTGGCCCTGGCACGGTTGAGTCCTGCTCCCAGGGACCAGTATTCACGGCTGCCGGGTTCGCCCTCGTCGCTGGCGAGGGTTGCGTCGGCGCGCAGGGCGAACTCCACATGTGAGCTGTCGAGCGGAGGCCACGAATCCTCCGCCTTCCATTCGTCGGCTTCGGGCAGGAAATAGCGGAACGCGGGAGCCTCGAGGATCCCGGTGTCGTGTCCTTTGAGCCAATGGTCGTACCACGCAAGGGCTTCGATGTGCATGCTCTCCCATGGCCAGGTCAGGCCGTATTTGCCGAGCATCGCGACCCGGACGCAGGGACTCCTGGTCAGGTTGCGCAGCGTGGAAAAGGTTGACGGCAGGTGAAGCGGCACGTTCTCCCAATCGCAGCCCAAATAGACTGGTATATCGATGTTTTCGAGTAGCGTGGTCAAGTCGCGTTTATCCCACCATTCGTCGCGTATCGGGTGTTTGACAACGGCGTTCTGCCAGAGCTCGTCCCACGGTCGCGGAGGGTGGGGCAGTCTCATCATCAGGTTGAGCATGCCGTTGGCCGATTCACCGTTCATCGTGGCGAACTTCTTGTGTATTGGGGACAGGTTCAGCAGCCGGCGGGCAACGGCAAAAGGCGTGCTGCGGTAGAAGCGGTCGCCCTTCGTTGCGGTCAGCCCGAGCATCGACAGAAACGAACTGACGAATTTCGTACTGGGCAGGCCATGGTGCGTCGCGGCATCGTAGAGATCGCTGGTGACGGCGAACGGAAAGATGGCCCTGAGGTGTGGAGGTCGCTCGACGGCGGCCTCGAGTTGGGTCATCGCGAAGTAGCTGATGCCCAGCATACCGACATTGCCGTCACACCATGGTTGAGCGGCGGCCCACTCGATCAGATCGTGCATATCCCGGCGCTCTTGAGCGTCGAAGAAAGCGAAAGTCCCACCGGATCCGCCGGTTCCACGCAGGTTCACGATGACGTGGACATAGCCCCGGGGCACCCAGAAGTCGGTTGCACCCGCCTCGATGAAGCCGGCCGGCGCGCCGAGGTCTTGTATCTGCCGGGCATAGGGCGATGCGGCCACCAGTGCCGGAAACGGTCCGTCGGCGTCCGGACGATAGATGTCGGCCATCAACTCGGTTCCGTCACGCATCGGAATTTTGACGTTGAGGTGCCGACGCGTGCGGTACTGCGGTTCGCTTAGGTTGCGGTACTCGCGGCCCGATGTCTGCGGTCCGTTCAGCCGACGCTGCCCGGGTTCGATTCCGGCGACGCGTTTCGAAATGGTGCTCATGACCTGCTCCTGACTTTCACGGGCTGTTGAAATTCACGCTACGTTGAGATAAGTTTCAACGCAAGAGGAAATTCCCGCTATGATGAAATTCGTGCCGAAGAAGTCGGTAACTCCGGGCCCGCGTGATGAACGCGGGGTGCTGGCCGCGCGGATCGTGGCCGCTGCCCGGGACGAGTTCGCCGACCACGGCTGGGCCGGCACCACCATCCGGGCGGTGGCGCGGGCGGCCGATGTCGACCCCGCGCTGGTCTACCACTACTTCGGCTCGAAGGAAGGCCTGCTGGATGCCGCGACGAACCCGCCGCAGAAGTGGCTGGAAAACGTCGCCAAGGCGTGGACCACGCCGATCGATCAGCTCGGCGCCGCGCTGGTCACGCTGCTGCTGGCCAGCTGGGCGGACGACGAGGTCGGCCCGACGCTGCGTGCGATCCTGCAGGCCGCCGCGCACGAACCGGCCACTCGCGAGAAGCTGCGCCGCGTCGTGGAGGGCAGCCTGATGGGCGTCGCGGAGCTTGGCGGCGATGAACGCGACCGCCTCGTTCGCAGCGGGCTGATCTCGTCACAGATGATGGGCTTCGCGCTGATGCGCTACGTGTGGAAGATCGAGCCCCTCGCATCGATGACGGACGACGAGGCGATCGCGGCGCTCGCGCCCAACTTGCAGCGATACGTCGACGGCGACCTCACCGCTTGAACGGCGAGCAGACGCAGAGTCGCGCAATTTTGTTGGTGTGAGCGCGATTCTGCGTCTGCTCGCGGACCCGCCGCGTCAGATCCAGTAGTTGTCGTGCCGGATGTACCACTCGCTGCGTTCGTCGTCGGTCATGTCGGCCAGCGCGGCGAAGCCCTCGAAGTAGGCCTCGCGCGGCGCGCCGGGTGCGAACAGCATCAGGATCGACGCGGGTTCGTCGGCCTCGTTGTGGAAGCCGTGGATTCCGCCGGGCGGGACGTAGAGGAAGTCACCCGGACCGCCGTCGGTCCAGTCGGTGCCGTCGTAGAGCTTCATCGTCCCCGACAGCACGAAGAAAGCCTCCGACATGGCCCGGTGGAAGTGGGCCGGGGGACCGCCGCCGGCCGGGGCGATGTCGACCCGGTACAGGCCGTAGTCGCCGGCGGTGGCCCGCTGGTTGGCGAGGTAGTGATATTTGACGCCGGCGTTCTCGTAGTCCGGCGGGGAGTCGGCCCGTTTGAGCCAGGCGCTGACCTGTGGCTCGTCGGCGGTGTAGCGGGGTGGCGGATACGGCGGAACGACAAGGGACATGCTTTCCAGACTGCCAGTTAGCATCGCGAGGGTGGAGGCCCCCGAAGAGTTGCGAGAAGAGGAGCGCGTCGAGCGCCTCCTCGACGCCCAAGCGAAGGCCGCTCAGCTGTTCGACGAGATCGAACGACGTGCGATGATTCGCCCCGGCGAGGGAGAGAAGACGTTATCCGACGAGATCCGCGACTTGGCCGCCGAGATGTTCGGCGTGACGCGGCATTGGCACCGGCGGATAGTGCGAGCCGGCGAGAACACCTTGCTGCCCTTCAAGGAACACCCGCCGGACCGGGTGATCGCCGCGGACGACATCGCGTTCCTGGATCTGGGGCCCATCTTCGAGGAGTGGGAGGCCGACTTCGGGCGCACCTTTGTGCTCGGCGACGACCCGGCCAAAAGTGCTGTCCGCGAAGCGCTTCCGCGGGTGTGGCAGGCCGGGCGTGACTACTTCGACAATAACCCCGAGGTCAGCGGCGCCGAGTTGTTCGACTACGTCGTCGGCGTCGCCGGCGCCGAGGGTTTCGGGTGGGGCAGCGCGATCGCCGGCCATCTGGTGGGCGAGTTCCCGCACAAGAAAATCTCCGGCGACGGCGCCCAGTGGTACATCACGCCCGGCTCGCACAAGCCCCTACGGCGCCCAGACGCCGGCGGGCGGCCTTGCCACTGGATCCTGGAGATCCATCTTGTCGACCGCCCGCGCGGTTTTGGCGGCTTCTACGAGCAGCTGCTCGATCTGCCGTAGTGCCGATCGCAAGCGCGGCGCGTGTGCCGGGCGCAGCGGGTTGGCACCATCTGCCGTAGTGCCGATCGCAAGCGCGGCGCGTGTGCCGGGCGCAGCGGGTTGGCACCATCTGCCTCAGTCGAACGGATACACCACGCCGGTGCGCTCCTCGGAGACCGTCCACAACCGGCGCTGCCGCTCGAGATCATGCGACTTGTCGCTGGATGCAACCACTTTCGGGGCGCCCCGCAGTTCACCGAAGCCGTCGGGTCCGTAGTACTGCCCGCCCAGCACGCCCGGGTCGGTGGCGGCGCGCAGTTGTGGCAGCGCGCCGGCGGCCGCATCCTGCGAGATCAGGCCGAACGTCGGAGTCGCGACGCGCTCGAGCAGTGGCGGCAGGTTGCGGGTGAGCTCGGTGCGCGAACCGCCGGGGTGAGCCGCCACGGCGATCGTTGTGCCCAGCGGCGCCAGGTGTCGCTGCAGCTCGTAGGTGAAGAGCAGATTGGCCAGCTTGGCCTGCCCGTAGGCCGCGACCCGGTTGTAGCCGCGCTCCCATTGCAGATCGTCGAAGTGAATGTCGACGAGGATACGGTGGCCCATGCTGCTGACGGTCACAACGCGCGACCCGGCGACCGGCAGCAGCCGGTCCAGCAGCAGGCCGGTGAAGGCGAAGTGGCCGAGGTGGTTGGTGCCGAACTGCAGCTCGAAGCCGTCTTTGGTGGTCCGCTTCGGCGTCCACATCACGCCCGCGTTGTTGATCAGCATGTCGATGCGGTCGTGTGCGGACCGCAGCTCCTCCGCGGCAGCCCGGACCGACGCCAGCGACGTCAGGTCGAGTTCCTGCAGCGCGACGTCGGCGTGCGGACTCCGGTCGATGATGCGGGCGGCGGCTTGCTTGCCCTTGTCGAGATTGCGCACCGCCAGCACCACGTGGGCGCCGTGCTCGGCGAGCGCGGCCGCGGTCTCGTAGCCCAAACCGGTGTTGGCTCCGGTGATGACGGCAACGCGGCCCCTTTGGTCGGGAATGTCCGCTGCTGTCCACTTGACCATGCCAAACTCCTTACTAGTAAAATAAACGGGGCGATCGCTCCGGTTGACTTCGCTATACGGAACGTGCGCCCCGTTTTGCAATGTCAATTGGGATTGGCTGGTGACATAGATGGCGCAGCCCGAACGTCGGATGCGTGCCGACGCGGCGCGAAACCGGGCGCGCGTGCTGGAAGTCGCCTATGACACCTTCGCCGCCGAGGGCCTGTCGGTGCCGATCGACGAGATCGCCCGACGCGCGGGCGTCGGGGCAGGCACCGTCTATCGACACTTTCCGACCAAGGAGGCGCTGTTCCAGGCGGTGATCGAGGACCGCATGCAGCACCTGGTCGACGACGGACACGCCCTACTGGAATCCGCCGGTCCTGGCGATGCGCTCTTCGCCTACCTGCGCTCGCTGGTGCTGCAGTGGGGCGCGGCGGACCGCGGCTTGGTCGACGCCCTGGCCGGCTTCGGCATCGACGTCGCGGCGGTCGCGCCCAACGCCGAGGACGCCTTCCTGGTGCTGCTCGACGAGCTGCTGCGCGCCGCGCAGCAGGCGGGCACCGCGCGGCCCGACATCGGCGTGCGCGAGCTGAAGACGATCCTGGTCGGCTGCCAAGCGATGGAGGCCTACAACGCCGAGTTGGCCGAACGGGTCACCGACGTCGTCGTCGACGGTTTACGCGCTGGGCGATAGCGGCCGGGGTCTTCTTGCACTCGGCATAGGCGAGTGCTAAGAATGACGTTGGCACTCGCGACTCGCGAGTGCTAGGTCGGGACGGTGAGGCCAAGCCCTTAGACAGCTGTGGTCGTCCGTCGCGGGCACTGCGCCCGGCCAGAACGTGTCATCCCCAATCCGGAGGAATCACTTCGCAATGGTCAAGACAATTGCGTACGACGAAGAGGCCCGTCGCGGCCTCGAGCGGGGTCTGAACAGCCTCGCCGACGCGGTAAAGGTGACGTTGGGCCCCAAGGGCCGCAACGTCGTCCTGGAGAAGAAGTGGGGCGCTCCCACGATCACCAACGATGGTGTGTCCATCGCCAAGGAGATCGAGCTGGAGGACCCATACGAGAAGATCGGCGCCGAGCTGGTCAAGGAAGTCGCCAAGAAGACCGACGACGTCGCCGGTGACGGCACGACGACGGCCACGGTGCTCGCCCAGGCGCTCGTCAAAGAGGGTCTGCGTAACGTCGCGGCCGGCGCCAACCCGCTGGGCCTCAAGCGCGGCATCGAGAAGGCCGTCGAGAAGATCACCGAGACCCTGCTGAAGTCGGCCAAGGACGTCGAGACCAAGGAGCAGATCGCTGCTACCGCGGGCATCTCGGCGGGCGACCAGTCGATCGGTGACCTGATCGCCGAGGCGATGGACAAGGTCGGCAACGAGGGCGTCATCACCGTCGAGGAGTCCAACACCTTCGGCCTGCAGCTCGAGCTCACCGAGGGCATGCGGTTCGACAAGGGCTACATCTCGGGCTACTTCGTCACCGACGCCGAGCGTCAGGAAGCCGTCCTGGAGGACCCCTACATCCTGCTGGTCAGCTCCAAGGTGTCGACCGTCAAGGACCTGCTGCCGCTGCTGGAGAAGGTCATCCAGGGCGGCAAGCCGCTGCTGATCATCGCCGAGGACGTCGAGGGCGAGGCGTTGAGCACCCTGGTCGTGAACAAGATCCGCGGCACCTTCAAGTCGGTGGCGGTCAAGGCCCCCGGCTTCGGCGACCGCCGCAAGGCGATGCTGCAGGACATGGCCATCCTCACTGGTGGTCAGGTCGTCAGCGAAGAGGTCGGCCTCTCCCTGGAGACCGCCGACATCTCGCTGCTCGGCAAGGCCCGCAAGGTGGTCATCACCAAGGACGAGACCACCATCGTCGAGGGCGCCGGTGACCCGGACGCCATCGCCGGCCGGGTGGCCCAGATCCGTGCCGAGATCGAGAACAGCGACTCCGACTACGACCGCGAGAAGCTGCAGGAGCGCCTGGCCAAGCTGGCCGGCGGTGTTGCGGTGATCAAGGCCGGAGCTGCCACCGAGGTGGAGCTCAAGGAGCGCAAGCACCGTATCGAGGACGCGGTCCGCAACGCCAAGGCCGCCGTCGAGGAGGGCATCGTCGCCGGTGGTGGCGTGGCCCTGCTGCAGGCGGCCCCGGCCCTCGAGGAGCTCAAGCTCAAGGGTGACGAGGCCACTGGTGCCAACATCGTCCGCGTGGCGCTCGAGGCTCCGCTGAAGCAGATCGCCTTCAACTCTGGGCTGGAGCCCGGTGTTGTCGCCGAGAAGGTGCGCAACTCGAAGGCCGGCACCGGCCTGAACGCCGCCACCGGTGAGTACGAGGACCTGCTGAAGGCGGGCGTTGCCGACCCGGTCAAGGTGACCCGTTCGGCGCTGCAGAACGCGGCGTCCATCGCGGGGCTGTTCTTGACCACCGAGGCCGTCGTGGCCGACAAGCCGGAGAAGGCCGCCGCTCCTGTGGGCGACCCGACCGGTGGCATGGGCGGTATGGACTTCTAAGTCCAGAGCGGAAACGCCCGACTCACTGAAGAAGCCCGGCCCCTGGAAACCCCAGTGGTCCGGGCTTTTTCGTGTGTCAGGACTGCTCTAGGCGCAGGCAGTCGTCCTTGCAGCCGGGTTTGGTCACCGCCCCCGGCCCCGCCTTGCGGTGGAGGACCGCGCGACTCGGCACCACTCGCAGCGCGTCGTCACCGATCAGACCCGTGCCGTCGACGATCAGCGAGTAGCCGCCCGGTTCGCGCGGCGGCCAGACCAGCGTGATCGCGTCGTGCCGGGCGATGTTGTTGCGCGTGCTGTTCCCGATGGAGCCGGCTTCGAACACGCCGTCGATGAGCATCGGATCCACCGCCACGGCGTGCGCGTGACGGCCGTCGCCGAAGGTGATCAGGTAGGCGAACGTGAAGTCGGCCAGCGCGCCGGCCAGTTGATCGAGATCCACTTTCACGCTCATGACGCGAGGATACGGCGACGAGCGATGTGGGTAATTGGTGTACTGAACATTCGAGCAGTTCGGGACGAAGGGACCACGCAGTGAGCAAATTGTTATGGCGCACAGTTCTTGGAGTGATCCCCGGTAGCGTTGCGTGCCTCATGATCGCGCCGACCGCGGGTGCCGCACCCGATCCGTGCTCGGCGAGCGGGGTCGCCGCCACCGCCAGCGGGGTTCTCAACGCGGCGAGCGGATACCTCGACGGCCATCCCGATGCCAACAATGTGCTGACCGCAGCGGTCAACCAATCGCCCGCCGACGCGAAGTCGTCCGTGCGTGGCTACTTCCTCAGTCATCCCGGCGAGGCGTTGGAGCTGAAGGGTATCGCGCAGCCCTTGCTCGACCTGCGCAGCCAATGCAACAACTCGGTGTCGCCCGATCAATTGGCGGCCTTGTTCAACGCGCTGTCCGGCTAGGCGGGACCGGCAGGTTATCCGCGCGGCTCTCACCAAGCTTGCGCAGCAGACGGTCGCGACGCGGCTACCGCGAACGACCGTACGAGGTCAGGCCGGCAGCGAGAACACCACGCAGTCGTGCAGCTCGCCTTTGGCCGCGGTGGCGGAGTCGGCGTCGCGGTGCAGCAGGGCGCGGGTAGGCACCACATCCAACCGGACCGTCTCGGAGCCGGATTCGTCGACATCGGCACGACCGTCGACGATCAGCGAATAGCCGCCCGGCTCGCGCGGCGGCCACAGCAGCGTGACATCGCCGCGCTGGGTGAGGTTTTCGCGGGTGCGCCCGCCGATCGGACCGACGTCGAGGACGGACCCGTCGCGCAGCCGCGGTTCGACCGTCACGGTATGCACGCGGTATCCGTCGTCGACGGTGATCAGGTACGCGAACGGGTAGTCGGGCAGGGCGGCGGCCAGCTTCTCCAGGTCCACCCTCTTCTTCGTGCGCATGCTCTCGAGGATAGGCGCCGCCGGCGAATCGTCAGTCCGCCGTCAAACCCGTCGGGATGGTGCCCGAGCCCAGGTTGTTGAGCAGGCCCAGGTTCGCAGTGCCCGGGTTGAAACCCGTGCCCGCGGTCGGCGAGTTGAGCAGGCTCGCACTGAGGTCGGCCGAACTCGGGCCGCTCGTGACGGCATGGGCGAATCCGGTACCCGGAGCGTCGGTCAGCCAGGACCCGACATGGCTGCCGGTGTGATCGAGGTTGGCCAGCGTGTTGATGTGGTGCGCCAAGTTCCCGGTGCCCGAGTGCGGCCCGAAGATCAGGTCGCCGTTGTTGAACTGCATGCCGAGGTTTTGCATCACGTTCTGCCACGGCGCCATCTGCTCGGCGGCCGCGGACGCGTCGGCGTGATACCCGGACATCGCCGCCACGTCGGTGGCCCACATCTGCTCGTAGGCGGACTCGATGTCCATGATCGTGGGGGCGTTCTGCCCCAGATGGTTCTGCGACGCCAATGCCCGCACCAAGGCGCGATTGGCGTTGACCACCGCCGGCTGCACCGTGGCCGACAGTGCCGTCTCGAACGCGCCCGCGATGGCCGAGGCCTGGCTGGAGGTCGCTTCGGCCTGGGCCGCCGCCGCCTTGAGCCAGCTCACGTATTGGGTCGCGACGGCCAGCATCGCGGTGGCTGACGGGCCCTGCCATGACCCGTTGGCCAGATCCGATGCGACGGAGAAGAACGAAGATGCGGACGAGGTCAGGTTCTCGGCTAGCCCATCCCAGGCTTCCGCAGCAGCATGCAGCGGCGCCGATCCAGGACCGGCGTAAAGGAGGGCCGAATTGATCTCTGGCGGCAACCACGCAAAATGCGGGCTCGTCACTGCAATAACTTAACCGGGACGGGCCCTTCTTCGTGGCGTTATGGCGCGGGTGCAGGCGCGGTTTGGCGTCCGCGGACCAGCTTTCCGGGGCGTGCATCGGTGGGTTTGCCGTTTTCGGCGATCACCTCACCGGACACAATCGTAGCGACATAGCCGTCCGCGGTCTGGTCCAGGCGGCGCCCACCGGCGGGCAGGTCGTAGGTGATCACCGGCTTGTGCAGGCGCAGCGCGGCGTGGTCGATCACGTTGAGATCGGCCTTGTATCCGACCGCGATTCGGCCGCGATCGGCCAGCCCGGCGACCCGGGCCGGAACCGACGTCAGCTCGCGGACGGCCTCGGGAACCGAGAAGCGCCCGGATGCCCGGTCCCGCGCCCAGTGCGTCAGGAAGAACGTCGAGTAGCTGGCGTCGCAGATCATCCCGTAGTGGGCGCCGCCATCGCCGAGGCCGAGCACTACGTGGTCGCGGTGCAGCAGCTCGCCGACGGTGTTCAGCGTGTTGCGCTCCATGTTGCTAGTCGCGACCAGGAGCATGGCGCGGCCGTCGTCGTCGAGTAGCCGGTCGTAGGCCTCCTCCATCGGGTTCACCCCGCGGGCCCTGGCCCGGGCGCCGATGCTGTCCGCCGGGTCCGGCTCGTAGTTGGGGTTCTCGCCGAGCGGGAAGATCCAGTCCCACATCTGCGCGACGTAGAGGATCGGGTGCCCCTCGCCGGGCTTGTCGGCCAGGATGCGGGCGCGGACCTCGGGCTTGCGCATCTCGGCGACCCGCTCGGCCAGCGGCAGATGCGCGATCTCCTGGTAGCTGGGGTACAGCACGAACGGGTTGGCGGTGAGCTGCAGCCCGATGATCAACCCGATCGGGCGCGGCAGCAGCTGGGCAGTGATGTCGCCGCCGGCGGCGTTGGCCTTCTCGACCATGTTGATCGCGTCGGGCCACGTCGGGTCGCCGGCGTTGGCGACGACCAGAGTGAAGGTGACCGGCAGTCCGACCTCCTCGGCAACGTCGAACACCGTCTGCAGCACCGGCTGGTAGCCACCGGCCGGAATGTCGGGCACGAACTGCAGCAGCCCGCCGCCGCCGTCGACGACGCCCTTGGCGATTTCATCGATCTCCTCGCGGGCGGCGTCGTAACTCGGGATGGGCGAACCGCTTTCGGTCTTGTGGATGGTCAGCCGCGACGACGCGAAGCCCAGCGCCCCGACCTCCATGGCCTCCTTGGCCAGCGCCCGCATCTTCGCCAGGTCGTCGGCGGTGGCCGCTTCGCGGTTGGCGCCGCGCTGGCCCATCACGTAGACCCGCAGCGGCGAATGCGGAAGATAGGCGGCCACGTCGATGTCACGCCGGCCCGATTCCAGCGCGTCGAGGTACTCGGGGAAGGTCTCCCAGCTCCACGGCAGGCCGTCGGTCATCACGACGCCCGGGATGTCTTCGACCCCAGCCATCACGTCGACGAGCACGTCGTGGTCTTCCTGACGGCATGGCGCGAACCCGACGCCGCAGTTACCCATCACCACGGTGGTCACCCCGCGCGCCGAGGAGGGGGTCAGGCGCTCCGACCAGATGGACTGGCCGTCGTAGTGCGTGTGCAGGTCGACGAAGCCCGGCGTGATCAGCAGGCCGGTCGCGTCGATCTCGCGCTCTGCGGTCTCGCCGCTGAGAATGCCGTCGGAACCGACCGCGGTAATGACCCCGCCGGTTACCCCGACGTCGCCGACGTACGGCTCACCCCCCAGCCCGTCGACGATCGTGCCATTGCGAAGCAGAAGGTCATAGATCACCTACTCAATCTACGACCGTGCCGGAAGTCGTGCCACGATCAATTCGTGATCGACCACATCGGTATCAACTGCGCTGACTACCCGAAATCCCAGACTTTCTACGACACCGTGCTGGCGGTCCTGGGTTACTCCCGGCAGCTGGATTTCGGTGAGGCCATCGGATACGGCCGTGACGGCAAGCCGGCATTTTGGATCGCCCAGGGGGCCGAAATGGGATCCAATCGGGAGAACCACATCGCTTTTGCGGCCGCCGACGAAAATGCCGTGCGGGCGTTCCACGAGGCGGCGCTGGGACTGGGTGCCGAGTCGCTCCACGAGCCCAGGTTGTGGCCGGAATATCACCCCGGCTACTTCGGTGCGTTCGTGCGCGATCCGGACGGCAACAACGTCGAAGCGGTCTACCACGGCGCTTCTTCGGGCTCGTAGTGTCGTTGGTATGTCGGATACCGATGCTGCCGCCCGCGAGTTACTCCGTGATGCGTTCACCCGGTTGATCGAACACGTCGACGAGCTCACCGAGGGACTGACTGACGAGCTGTCCAACTATCGACCGGCGCCGGACGCCAACACCATCGCCTGGCTGATCTGGCACAGCGCCCGGGTGCAGGACATCCAGCTGGCCCACGTGGCCGGCGTCGAGGAGGTCTGGACCCGAGACGGCTGGGTCGACCGCTTCGCGCTGGACCTGCCGCGCCGCGACACCGGCTACGGCCACAGCGCCGCGGACGTCGCGAAGGTGCGCGCCCCCGCCGACCTGCTGTCCGGCTACTACCACGCGGTGCACAAGCTTTCGTGTGAGTACATCGCCGGCGTCACCGCCGACGAGTTGTCCCGCGTCGTCGACACCAATTGGGAGCCGCCGGTGACGGCCAGCGCGCGGTTGGTGAGCATCATCGACGACTGCGCCCAGCACCTCGGCCAAGCCGCCTACGTTCGGGGCATCGCGTCGTAGATTGACGGCGTGCGATTCCTTGCGACGCTGACGCTGTGGCTCGCCACCACGGTCGCGCTAGCCGTGGCGGCCCCCGTGGCATGGGTGCAGCTCAACCTCGTCGACGAGAACGGCTACGCGGCGTTGGCGCAGAAGGCGGCGGGCGAGCCCGTCCTGCAGTCCGCGATGGCCGGCGAGCTCACCACCCGGACGATGACGCTGATCGCCCAGCACGGCGGCGGACGCTATCCGGTCGACAGCGCGCAAGTGCATGACGCGGCCGCCGCATACACGGCCGGCCCGGCCTTCCCGCCGATGTTCGCCACGGCGAACCGGGCCGCGCACCGCTGGCTGTTCGCCGATGCGGAATCCGGAGATTCCTGGGCGATCGACATCGCCCCGATGCTCAACGACCCTGCGTTTCAGCAGATCCTGGCCGAACACAACGTGCAGGCGCCCGCCACCCTGACCGTTCCGCTGACTGCGTCGGTGCCGCATTCGCTGCAGCAGGGAGAACTCAGCCGGGTTCCCGCCTGGGGCAGGTGGGCGAGCCTCGGTGCGGTCGCGGCGTGCGGGGCGTGCGCGCTGCTGACGCTGCTCGCCGCGCGGCGCCGCGGCAGGGCGCTGACCGCCCTCGGTGTCTCGGCGCTGCTGGTCGGGGCTGCCGGCTGGGCCGGCTTGCAGGTCGGTGCCCGCTACGTCAACGACGCGCTGAATCGCACCACGGGCGACATCCGCCAGATCGCCGACGCCATGGTGCGCACCGCCGAACTCGGAATGCGGGACTGGCTGATCCTGACCTTGGCCGCCGGCGCGGGCCTGGTGGTCTTCGGCGTGATCGTCGCGGTGCTGGGCAGCCTGTTCAGGAAGAAGGCTTAGCTCAGCGGCAGGGTCGCCAAGATCGGGCTGGTCGGCTGTGGGGAGCCCGTGCCGGGTTCGACGGTGAACGCCAGGGCGGTCGACTTTCCGAGGTTGCTCAGCGTCGCCGTCGTCGAGGGCGAGACGGCCGCGGTGTTCATCGTGCCGGCGGACGTCGGGCCGTTGGCGTCGATCAACCACATCTGATAGACGGTGCCGGGAGTCGGTGGCGGCACATTGTTCATCACCAGCACTCCGGCGCCGCGGTCGCGGGAGAACACCACCGTGGCCGTCCCGTTGGCCAGCGGGCGCGACACCGTCCGCACGTCCGGGGCCGCCATCACCCGCGCGGCCACCGACTGCGTCGGCGCCGGGCGCAACAGCGTCTGCACGCCGAACGCCGTCAGCCCCGCCACGATCGCCGCCGCGACGGATATCAATGCTGTTGTGCGCCAACGATTTTGGCTCTTCTGACGACGCGGAGTGGCCAGGGCCAGCACGGTGGCCCGCAGATGCGCCGGCGGTTCGGTGATGGTCGAGGCCGAGACGACGGCCATCGTTTCGCGCACGGCGCGGACTTCCTCGGCGAAGGCCGTCCCGATCGACGCCGGCGCGGTCGCGATCCGCCGGTCGATGTCGGCGCGCTCCTCGTCGGACACCGCGTGCAGGGCATACGGCGTGGCCAGCTCGAGCAGCTCGAAGTCGGTGGGTTCGGTCATGGCACGTCCAGGCAGTTACGCAGCCCGCGCAGCGCGTCGCGAATGCGGGATTTGATCGTCGACAGGTTGGCGGCCAGCCGCTGCGACACCTCGGTATAGGTCAGTCCGCCGTAGTAGGCGAGCTCGATGCACTGCCGCTGGGCGTCGGTCAGCGATCCCAGACAGTCGGCCACCCGGCGCTGCTCGTCACCGGCGATCGCCGAGTCGGCGACCACATCGTGGTCGGTGTCCACATTGGCCGCACCGTAGCGCGACTCGCGGCGGCTGCCGGCTTCCTCGGAGCGCACCCGGTCGATGGCGCGCCGATGCGCCATGGTCAGCAGCCAGGACAGGGCCGAGCCTCGAGCCGAGTCGTATTCGGACGCCGAGCGCCACACCTCGAGATAGATCTCCTGGGTGGTTTCCTCGCTGTAGCCGGCGTCGCGCAGCACCCGGATCACCAGCCCGAACACCCGGCTCTTGGTCAGGTCGTAGACGGCGGCGAAAGCCTGGGTGTCGCCACGCGCGACCTCGCGCAGCAACTGATCCAGGTCGCTGCTCAGCTGCGGCAATCCGGTCATTGTCGAGTAGCCTATTCCTCCCGACCTGGCCGCATCGGTCGGCGGTTACCGCCGTGCCGGCCGCGGTGGTCGTGGGACAAAACACGCGGTTCTTTGCTGATATTCCGCGAAGCCGGGCCGGCCGGCCATCAATTTCTCGGTCAGCCGGGCACCGGTCACGTAAACCAGGAAGTACGTCATCAGCAGGGGCGAGCCTACGGTCGCCAACGACCACCAACTGTTGAGGGTGATCAGCCACAGCCCCCACCACACGGTGGCGTCGCCGAAGTAGTTGGGGTGACGCGTCCACGCCCACAGGCCACGGTCCATCACCACGCCCCGATTGGCCGGGTCGGACTTGAACACCGCCAGCTGCCGGTCGCCCACCGCTTCGAAGGTGATCCCCACCAACCACACCGTGACACCCAGCGCCGCGGTGAGGGGTGTCGGGGTGGGTCCGGTCACCGCCGAGAGTTGCAGGGGGAAGGAGACGAACCAGGTGATCAACGCCTGCAGCACAAAGACTTTGCGCACCACCGTTGCGGTCGTGGCGTGGCGCAACATCGCGGCATAGCGCGGATCCTCGCCCTTGCCGGCCGTCTTGCGGTGGATGTGCCAGCTCAGCCGCGCGCCCCAGATCGTCACCAGCGCCAGCAGCAGCCAGCGCCGGATCTCCGCGCCTTGGCCGAGTGCCGCGGCGACGGCGGCGATCGCGACGAAGCCGATGCCCCACGCCACGTCGACGACGTTGTAGCGGCCGATGCGCCTGCCGATGGTGAACGCGACCGAATGCACCACGGCTAGAACCAAAACCGAGGCGCCGGACACCTCGGCCAGATTCTGCACCCAGCTCACGTTGCTCATCGGTACCCCTCGCGCGCAAACGTCCACTGGTAGACATTCAAGTACCCCGACCGGAAGCCCGCCTCCGAATACGCCAGGTACAGCTCCCACATCCGCTGGAACACCTCGTCGAAGCCCAACTGCGCCAACCGGTCTCGCTGCTTGAGGAACTGTTCACGCCAGATCCGCAGCGTCTCGGCGTAGTGCGGGCGCAGCGAGGTCATGTCGACCGTGCGTAAGCCGGTGCGGCGCTCGGTGATCGCGGAGATGGCCCGGGTGGACGGCAGCAGGCCACCCGGGAAGATGTACTTCTGAATCCAGGTGTGCGTGTTGCGGCTGGCCATCATTCGGGTGTGCGGCATCGTGATCGCCTGGATCGCCACTCGCCCGCCCGGTCGCACCAGCCGTTCGAGCGTGGCGAAATACCGTTGCCACGCATGGAATCCCACCGCCTCGATCATCTCGACCGACACCACCGCATCGTAGACGCCGTCGACGTCGCGGTAGTCGCAGAGGTCGATCACCACCTTGTCGGATAGCCCTGCCGCGGCAACCCGAAGCTGCGCGAGCTGTTGCTGCTCGACCGACAGGGTGACCGAGCGGACCTCTGCTCCGCGCGTGGCCGCGCGGATGCACAGCTCTCCCCACCCGGTGCCGATTTCGAGCACCCGGCTGCCCTGGTGGACGCCGGCGATGTCGAGCAGCCGGTCGATCTTGCGTTCCTGCGCGGTGGCCAGATCCGCCGCCGAGGCGGGCAGCCGGTCGAACAGCGCGCAGGAGTATGTCATCGTCTCGTCGAGGAATTCGGCGAACATGTCGTTGGACAGGTCGTAATGCTCGGAGATGTTGCGCCGGGCCCGATCTCGGCTAGCGCCCCACCATCGCGGGCGGAAGGCCGGTGCGGCCGGGCGCAGCCATTGCAACGGGCGCGGCACCAGATCGCCCACCGAGCTGGCGAATACCGTCAACACCGCGGGCAGGTCATCCGAGGACCACTCGCCGGCCATGTAGGACTCGCCGAACCCGATCAGGCCGTGGCGCCCGATGCGGCGTGCCATCGCCTCGGGCTGGTGGACAACCAGGGTCGGTGCCGTCCGGTCGGCCGCACCGACGACGGTGCCGTCGGGGTAGGCCACCCGCATCGGCAGGCGTGCGGCCGCGCGCCGCAGCAGCCGATCGGCGGCGACGGCCGCGACCGCACTCACGGGCCCGGACGGGACCTCCGCGATCGCCGGCCAGCGATTGAAATCGATTGCCGCCGAAAGATTTCGGATGGTCGATACAGTCATCTCGGTACCAACGGAACTCGACGTAGCCACAGTTTGATCCCCTGAATTCGGATGCGTACGGCCACCACCAGCGGTGCCAGTGGCGAAACGATTTGCATGATCGCGACTTGCCCGGCGGTCGCCGGTCGCCGCTGTCCGCGCATGTTGGCCACGAACGCGGGCTGGCGGTCGCGGCGCAGCTCGATGGTGATGTCGACTTCGTTGTCCGGCCGTGGTGCTCGCACCAGGTAGTAGCCGTCGACCGCGTTGAACGGCGAGACGTAGAACTTCTTCTCGGTGACCACCGGCAGGTCGGCCGGGGGTAACAGGTAGGCGTGACGCCCGCCGTAGGTGTTGTGCACCTCGGCGATCACGTGACGCAGCCGGCCCTCGCGGTCGTGGCACCAAAAGACGCTGAGCGGGTTGAAGACGTAGCCGAACACCCGTGCTTGCAGCAGCGCGGTGATGCGGCCCTCGGGGGCAGGCAGACCCCGATCGGCGAAGAACGCGCCCAGCCGGTCCCGCAGCGAGCCCTGCTGCTGATTGTCGAAGTGATCCGAGGCGCGGAACCGGGCGAACGGTCGTAGCCACCAGGGCAGCCGCGGCAGCTCGTCGACGTCGACATACCAGCTGTAGCTTCGGTATTCGAACGCGTGTCGCACCGGGGCCTGCCGTGAATGACTGATCGTGGTGCGGTAGATCGCGGGCGTCTTCGTCGCCGTCAGCATCGCGCCACCGCCTCGCAGCGGGTCGCCGTCGGCCAATCCGCACCGAGGTGCCGTGCCGCGGCCAGGCCGGAGGCGGCGCCGTCTTCGTGGAAACCCCAGCCGTGATAGGCGCCCGCGAAGGCCACCCGGTCGCTGTCGAGGGTCGGCAATAATGCCTGTGCCGCAACGGATTCGGGCGTGTATAGCGGATGGTCGTAAGTCATTTCGGCGATCACCGAGGCCGGATCGACGATGTCGTGGCCGCCCAGGGTCACCAGGTACCGGCGGTTCCCATCCAGCCGCATGAGTCTGCTGACGTCATAGCTGACTACGACATGGTCCTTCCCGGGGGTAACCAGGTAATTCCACGATGCGCGCGCCCGGCGACGCCGGGGGAGCACCGATTCGTCGGTGTGCAGCTGCGCCTGGTTGGTCGAGTACGGGATCGCGCCCAGCACCGCGCGCTCCCACGGATTCGGATCGTCGAGCAGCAGCAGCGCCTGGTCGGGATGCACGGCGACGACCGCCGCGTCGAACAGCCGCGGCGCGTTGCTGCCCGCCTGCACCCACACGCCGTCGCGTACCCGCCGTAGCGAGTTCACCGGCGTTCCGGTCGACACCTCGGCGAGCCGGGCCGCAACGGCCTGAACGTAGTGCGCCGAGCCCCCGGTCACGGTGCGCCAGGTGGGGGAGCCGAACACCGACAGCATGCCGTGGTGGTCGAGGAAGACGAACAGGTAGCGAGCCGGGTAGCGCAGGGCGTCGTCGCCGGCACACGACCATACGGCTGCCACCAGCGGGGTGATGAAATAGTCGATGAAATACGGCGAGAAGCGGTGCCGGCGCAGGAAGGAGTCCAGCGTCTCGGCGTCTTCCGGCTCGGAGCTCTCCTCGCGCAGTAGCCGCGCCGCGGCGCGGTGGAAGCGGGTGATCTCGGCAAGCATCCGCAAGTAGCGTGGGCGCAGCGACTGTTTACACGCGAACAACCCACTGGCGCCCAGCGCGCCGGCGTATTCGAGCCCGATCTCGTCGGCGCGCACCGACATCGACATCTCGGACTCCTGAGTGGTCACCCCGAGTTCGCTGAACAGGCGGCACAGCGTCGGATACGTCCGGTCGTTGTGCACCAGGAACGCCGAGTCGACGCCAATCACCCGGCCGCCGTCGTCCACGAAATGGGTGTGCGCGTGACCGCCGAGCCGCGCGTCGGCTTCGTACAGGGTGACGCGGTCGCGGCCGGACAGGACGTAGGCGGCGGTGAGGCCGGCCACGCCGCTGCCAATGACGGCAACCGACCGTGTGTGTGACGAGTCCACGGTCCTTATTCGTAGCCACGGAGCTGGCGGATGGGGTGCTGCGCGCTTACAGATCTCTAACCGAAAGTGAACGAGAACACCTGCAGGCCCTTGCTCACTTGCAGGTCGAGCTGATCGCGGTGCGCGCCGCCATCGGACACGATTTCGTGCAGCGTGGGAACGCCGCCGATCGGTGTGGTGGTGGTCTTGCCGTCGCGGGTCGTCGTGATGGTTCCGGTGCCGCCGACGACGACGAAGACGTTCTTGGCCGTGTAGTTCAGCCGGATCGCGTCGTCGTCGCTCTCGGCAGTGATGCCCTGGTCGTCCAGGGTCCACCGGCCACGCAGGGCGAATTTGTCGTTTGCCAGCTGCGCCGGGAAGTTGAACCCGGTGCTGCCCGCCTGGTAGCTGCCGTCTCCCCCGTAGGTGGTGGCCTTGTCGGGCGCCAGGTAGGTCTCGGGGGTGAGGTTGGTCTTCGGGGTGGTGTCGGCCCCGTTGACCGGCGCCGCCAGCGCGGCGTTCGGATTGGCGTCGACCAGCAGTTGGCGGATCAGTTTCTCGGTGTCGTTGTAGTCGCCTTCGCCGAACTTGGTGTGCCGCAGCGTTCCTTTGGCGTCGATCAGGTACTCGGCCGGCCAGTACATGTTATTGAACGCGTTCCAGGTCGCGTAGTCGTTGTCCAGCGCGATGGGGTAGTCGATGTGCAGCCCGGCAGCACCGCTGGCCACGTTGCCGGCGACCCGCTCGAAGGCGTACTCGGGGGTGTGCACCCCGACGACCACCAAGCCGCTGTCGCGATATCGGTTGTACCAATCGACGACATGTGGGATGGCGCGTTGGCAGTTGATGCAGGAGTAGGCCCAGAAGTCGATCAGCACCACCTTGCCGCGCAGCGCGGCGGGGTCGAGCGGTTTGCCGTCCGGGGTGTTGAGCCATTCGGTGATGCCGGTGATGGCGGGTGCCTGCCCGCACTCCTGCAGTTCGGTGGCGCCGTCGGTGCAGTTGGTCGGTAGCCCGCTGCTGCTCGAGTTACCCTGATTCAGCTCCAGCACGCTACCGGTGGTCGGGCCCGCTGGGCGGCTCGTGATCAGCGAACGTTGAATATCGTTGGCGCCGAGCCGATTCTGCATCGCCGTCGTGTAATCGGGCACGGCGCGCTGCAGCATCGCCGGCAGGTTGAAGACCAGCGCCACCGCGAGCACGATCATCATGACCCCGCCGACGATCTGAATGAGGCGCTGTCGGCGACGGAACGCCGTAACGCGTTGCGAGACCTGGCGTCCGGCCAGCGCGAAAGCCAACAGGGGTATCGCGTTGCCGAGCGCGAACGTCGCGGTCAACACGAAGGTCGCGGGCCCCAGCGACGTCGTGCCTCCCGCGACCACGATCGCGGCCAGTACCGGCCCCGCGCACGGTACGTACAATGCGCCCAATGTCAGACCCAAACCGAAACCGTCTGTGCTGCTGCCTTTTTGGCGTTGCGGGAGAGCGGCGAACGGCCGCTCGATCAGGTGTTGCAGCGGCGGGAAGATCAATCCCAGACCGATCAGGGTCAGCACCACCAGGGCGGTCCAGCGGATGGCGTCCTGCGGCAGATGCAGAGCCGAGAGCAGCGCCGACCCGATCAGGGTGGCCAGGCTGAAGCTGCACACCAACCCCGCGATCACCAAGTACGGGCGCATCGCCGGGTTCAAGCCACGGCTGCTTGCCTTGGTCCCGCCGTCCATGCTGGACAGAAAAATCACCGGGAGCACCGGCAGGATGCACGGCGAGATGCCGGTGATCAGGCCGCCAAGCAAGCCGATGAGCGCAATGGTGTTCATACGTGTTATTCGAGACGACCGGGGTGACGGATTGGTTCAACGCTGACGACTCTCATCACCGCCCACCAAACGCCCACCGAGTGGCCTGACAACGGATGAATCGGTTGTCCTCCCAACGGGGGACGAAACGCAATTGACCCCGGGCCGGGCCCGGGGTCAATTGATGAGTGCGGAAAACTACGCCCAGTTCCACACCGACATGTCGCCGGCCGGGTACTGCGCGCAGGCGTCGGTCGCCTTGGCGACAACACCCTTGTTGTTGAAGAAAACCTTCATGTGGTTGGGCCAGGCCACCCACAGCGGGTCCGAGACTGGAGCGTAGAAGTTCTCCGAATAGCCGCGGCGGTCCTGCGGCGACAGCGAGAAGAACCAGTGCGCCTTGTCGATCGTCGCCTGCTGGACGTTCGGGTGGTTGTTGAAGTCGATCATGTACCGCTGGTAGTACACCGGGCTGGTGTCCCGGGTGGCCGCGAGTATCTGCTCGGCGTCGCAAGTGGTGTTGATCATCCGGCGGGGGATTGGGAAGTCCTCCGTGGAGTCCGCGGATGCGGTCGTCGGGAAGGTCACAGCGGCCATACCCATTGCAAGGAAAACGGCGCCTGCGCGCGCCCACGAACTCAGCCGAGACATGAAGATAACGGTAGCACTTCGGAAAGCCCGCGGGGAGCCTTGGTCACCTTTTAGTCCGGCTTACTAGGCTTCGCCATCAGGGACGATAACGTGTGACGGATCGGGCCGCAGGTCAGCCGGGGCCTGGCTGTAGTCGCCGAACGGGCCGTCGCGGCGCTCCACCGCGGCCCGTACCCCCTGGGTTTCGGCCGTGTGGATGAAGTCGAGAGCGTCGGGAGTATTGCGCATCAGGCCGTCCAGGATGCCGCCCAGTGTTTGGGTGGAGGCCAGGCCCATGTTCTCGTAGGCCTGGTTGACGATCAGTTTTTGCGCCCGCAGCTGCGACAACGGGATCTGCGCCAGCTCGGCCGCGATCTCGGCGACCCGCGCCTCGAGGCGCTCGAACGGCACCGCCTCGTTGATCAGCTCGATCTCGGCGGCCTGGATCCCGGTCAGCGGCCGGCCGGTCAGCGAGTGCCACTTGGCCTTGGCCAGGCTGAGCCGGTACAACCACATGCCGGTCAGGTAGGCCCCCCACATCCGGCTGTACGGGGTGCCGATCACGGCGTCTTCGCTGGCCACGATGATGTCGGCACACAGCGCGTAGTCGCTGGCGCCACCGACACACCAGCCGTGCACCTGCGCGATCACCGGCTTGGACGCCCGCCAGATGGCCATGAACTTCTGCGTGGGCCCGGTCTCGCGAGCGCTGACCATCGCGAAGTCCTTGCCCGGATCCCACTGGCCGTCGGTCATCATGGTCTCGCCCCAATGCTGGAAGCCGCCGCCGAAGTCGTAGCCGCCGGAGAAGGCCCGGCCGGCACCACGCAGCACGATGACCTTGACTCCCGGATCCCGCTCGGCCCGGCCGATGGCGGCCTCGATCTCGTCGGGCATCGGCGGCACGATCGTGTTGAGGTGCTCGGGGCGGTTCAGTGTGATGGTCGCGACCGGACCGGCGGTCTTGTACAGCAGCGTCTCGAAGTCGGTCTTGGATACGGACATGGCCCCAGTGTGCGCTACTCGACCGGCGGGTCGGGCTCCCGGTTTTCCGGAGTGGAGGCGTGGATCTGGTCGCCGATCTTCAGATACGGCGTCGTGAAGTAGGCCGATCCCAGCACGAGCGTGCTGAAGATCAGCGTCGTGATCACGGCGTTCGGCCACAGTTGCCCCGTTCCGAAGCCGAACAAGACGATGCCGAGCGCCGACGTCCCCCAGTAGAAGTACCGGGCCTTGCGGCGCTGGGCGATGAAGCGAAACGCGCCTGTGCCCACCCGGCACCGATCAGGATCAGGCCCGCGATCACCATGGCGAGTTCGATCATGTCGAGGATTTTCATGCGTGGCCTCCCAGCGTCCGCCATAGGAACGAAAAACTCAGGGCCGCCTTGAACGCGGCTTGCTCGTTGTCGGCGGCGCCGGCGTGCCCGCCCTCGATGTTCTCGTACAACCAGACCCGATGGCCCGCGGCCTGCAGCGCCGCCACCATCTTGCGGGCGTGGCCCGGGTGCACCCGGTCGTCGCGGGTGGAGGTGGTGAACAGCACCTGCGGATAGTCGCGCGTCGACGAAATGTTTTGGTAGGGAGAATATTTGGAGATGAACTCCCAGTCGTTCGGGTTGTCGGGGTCGCCGTACTCCGCGACCCACGACGCGCCGGCCAGCAGCAGGTGGTAGCGCCTCATGTCCAGCAGCGGGACGTCGCAGACCAAGGCGCCGAATTTCTCCGGGTACTTGGTCAGCATGATGCCCATCAGCAGCCCGCCGTTGCTGCCGCCCTGCGCGCCCAGCTGCTCGACGGTCGTGATGCCCCGGCGCACCAGATCGTCTGCCACCGCCGCGAAATCCTCGTCGACCTTGTGCCGGCCCTCGCGGATCGCCTGGGTGTGCCAGCCCGGCCCGTACTCGCCGCCGCCGCGGATGTTGGCCATCGCGTAAGTGCCGCCGCGGGCTAGCCACAGCCGGCCCAGCACCCCGCCGTACCCGGGTGTCTTCGAGGACTCGAATCCGCCGTAACCGCCCAACAGGGTGGGTCCGGGTGCTTTGGCGTCTCGTGATCGCACCACGAAGTACGGAATCTCGGTGCCGTCCTTCGACGGCACGAAATACTGCTGCACGCCCAGGTTTTCGGCATCGAAGAACGCCGGCGCGGACTTGATGGCTTCCAGGTGTTCGGCATCCGTGCTGCGCACCAACTGCGAGGGCATATCGAATCCGCTTGAAGCCAAGAAGAATTCATCACCCGTATCGTCGGCGGCCACGATCACCGTGTGGGTCGCCGGCGGGATCCCGGCGATGGGCTCGCGCTGCCAGGTGCCGGGTGTGACGATTTCGACCCGGCTGGCGACGTCGACCAACGTGACGAGCAGCAGCCGGTCGCGGGTCCACGCGCTTTGGTGCAGAAAGGTGTGCTCGTCGGGCTCGAAGACCACACGTAAATCGCCTGTCCCGGAAAGAAATTCATCGTAGTGGGCCGCCAGCAGCGACCCGGCGCGATAAGTCGCGTTGCCGACGGACCAATCGGTGCGCAGCTCGATCAGCAGCCATTCGCGATGTACCGATACGCTCGCGTCACTGGGTACGTCGATGTGGATCAGTTCCGACCCGCGTACCTCGTAGGTCTCTTCGTTCCAGAAGTCGACCGAGCGACCGACGAAGGTGCGTTCGAAGCCCGGCGTCCGATCGGCGCTCCCTGACACGCTGACGTCCGCGCGGGTCCCCTCGAATATCGTTTCCGCTTGGCTCAACGGGGTGCCGCGCCGCCAGCGCTTGACGATGCGCGGGTATCCGGATTCGGTGAGCGAATCGGCACCGAAATCCGTACCGACCAGCACCGTATCCGGATCCTCCCAGCCGATCTGCGACTTGGCTTCGCCGAGTGTGAACCCGTCGGGGATGAATTCGCGTGTGAGCATGTCGAATTCGCGCACGATCACCGCGTCCGAGCCGCCGCGGGACAGGTTGACCAGCGCGCGGGTGAACTCCGGTTCGATCACCGAGGCGCCGGCCCACACCCACTTCTCGTCGTCGGCACGGCCGAGTTCGTCGACGTCGATCAGCACGTCCCATTCGGGGGAGTCGCTGCGATAGCTGTCCAGCGTGGTGCGCCGCCATAACCCGCGGGGGTTGGCCGCGTCGCGCCAGAAGTTGTACAGGTACTCGCCGCGGCGACGGACGTACGGGATGCGGGCATCGGTGTCGAGCACTTCCAGCGCCTCGGCGCGCATCCGCTCGAAGTCCGCCCCGCAGAACTGCGCGATCGTCGGTTCGTTGCGCGCGCACCCAATCCAGCGCCTCCTCGGCGGTGACCTCCTCGAGCCACAGGTACGGGTCGTTGTCGTCCGCAGCACCGTCTGCTGTCATGGGTCAGCCAACCTCTGCTGTCATGGCAGCCATTGTGGCCCCAGCGGTAGTGTGAGCTGTATAACAGGTGAAGCAGAACGGGAGTCGAGCAAATGACCGTCTTCGCACGCCCCGGTTCGGCCGGGGCTCTGATGTCGTACGAGTCGCGGTACGACAACTTCATCGGGGGTGAGTGGGTCGCGCCCGCCAAGGGCCTCTACTTCGAGAACCCGACGCCGGTGACCGGCCAAACGTTTTGCGAGGTGGCGCGCTCCGACCAGAACGACGTCACCAAGGCGCTCGACGCCGCGCACGCGGCCGCTCCGGCGTGGGGTAAATCGTCGCCGGCGGAGCGGGCCGCGGTGTTGAACAAGATCGCCGATCGCATTGAGGCGAACCGGGATTCGCTGGCCCTTGCCGAGGTTTGGGACAACGGCAAGCCGATCCGCGAGACGCTGGCGGCCGACATCCCGCTGGCCGCCGATCATTTCCGGTATTTCGCCGCGGCGATCCGCGCCCAGGAGGGTTCGCTGTCGCAGATCGACGACGACACCGTCGCCTACCACTTCCACGAGCCGCTCGGTGTCGTCGGGCAGATCATCCCGTGGAACTTCCCGATTCTGATGGGCGCCTGGAAGCTGGCGCCGGCGCTGGCCGCCGGCAATACCGTGGTGCTCAAGCCCGCTGAACAGACGCCGGCGTCGATCCTCTACCTGATGTCGTTGATCGGTGACGTGATCCCGCCGGGTGTGGTCAACATCGTCAGCGGCTTCGGCGTCGAGGCCGGCAAGCCGCTGGCGTCTAGCGACCGGATCGCCAAGGTCTCGTTCACCGGGGAGACCACGACGGGCCGGCTGATCATGCAGTACGCGTCGCAGAACCTGATCCCGGTCACGCTCGAGCTCGGCGGCAAGAGCCCCAACATCTTCTTCTCCGACGTGATGGCCGCCAACGACAATTTCCAGGACAAGGCGCTCGAAGGCTTCACGATGTTCGCCTTCAACCAGGGCGAGGTGTGCACCTGCCCGTCGCGCAGCCTGATCCAATCCGAGATTCACGACGAGTTCCTGGAGCTGGTCGCGATCCGGACCAAGGCGGTCCGGCAAGGCGACCCGCTGGACACCGAGACCATGGTCGGTTCGCAGGCCTCCAACGATCAGCTGGAAAAGATCTTGGCCTACGTCGAGATCGGTAAGGGCGAGGGCGCCAAGCTGATCACCGGCGGTGAGCGTGCCGAGCTCGGCGGTGACTTGTCCGGCGGCTACTACATGCAGCCGACGATCTTCTCCGGGAACAACAAGATGCGTGTCTTCCAGGAGGAGATTTTCGGGCCGGTGGTGACGGTGACGTCGTTCAGCGACTTCGACGACGCGATGGCCATCGCCAACGACACCCTCTACGGCCTGGGCGCCGGCGCGTGGAGCCGCGACGGCAATGTCGCCTATCGCGCCGGTCGCGCGATCAAGGCCGGCCGGGTGTGGGTGAACTGCTATCACGTCTACCCGCCGCACGCGGCCTTCGGCGGCTACAAGCAGTCCGGGTTCGGTCGCGAGACCCACCAGATGGCGCTCGACCACTACCAGCAGACCAAGAACCTGTTGGTGTCCTACGCGGACAAGGCGCAGGGCTTCTTCTGATGAGCGCCACGGCGGCCCCAGCAGGTGTCGTCATGACGGTTGCCGCCGCCGAATTGCTGGCTCGTCTGCAGGACCGCCACGGTCCGGTGATGTTTCACCAGTCCGGCGGATGCTGCGACGGCTCGTCGCCGATGTGTTACCCGTGCGGCGACTTTCTCGTCGGTGACCGCGACGTCTTGCTCGGCGTGCTGGACGTGGGAGCCGACGGCGTCGCGGTGTGGATCTCGGGCCCGCAGTACCAGGCCTGGAAACACACCCGGCTGGTCATCGACGTGGTGCCCGGGCGCGGCGGCGGATTCAGCCTCGAAGCACCCGAGCGCGTGCGGTTTCTCAGCCGGGGCCGCGTCTTCACCGACGAGGAGAAAGTCCAGCTAGAAGCCGCGCCGGTGATCACCGGTGCCGGGTACGAGGGGGGCGAACGGCCGTCGACGAGGGGCCCGGTAATTGACAAAGCCGTGCCGGAAACGTGCCCGACTCGTAGTCCGTGACTCAGTACGCTCGATGAGGTGATCCCGTTACCCCGGCCCTGGATGCTGGCCAGCGCAATGCTGGTCGGCGCCGCGGTCGGGCTGCTGGCGGGCGTGGCGTTGACCGTGCTGGTCCATACCCCGGTCCGCCCCGACCTGGTGATCGCCTTGGTCGTCGGGCTGCCCGGCGTGGTCGGCCTGCTGACGATCCTGTTCTCCGGGCGTCGGTGGGTCACGATGCTCGGCGCGTTCATCCTGGCCCTGGGGCCCGGCTGGTTCGGGGTGTTGGCCGCCATCGAGGTGACCTCCCATGGCTGACAAGAGGGTCGAACACGACCACGCGACGAACCCCGGGACCCAGCCGTTCGTCCCTGACTTCGAGGACACCGGCACGCGGGGATTCGTCCCGGATTTCACCGACACCGGTGAGCACTCGGTGCCGTTCGTGCCGAACTTCGACGACACCGGCTCGCACCCGATATCGTTCGCCGCCCTCAAGCCCGACAAAGCCGAAGGCAAATCGGCAGCCAATGCCGAAGACAAGGACGCCACCAAGACGCCCGCCGCCGAGCCGTCCGATTCGGAGACCGACTCGGGCGGTCTGCCGGTGCAGTCGGTCACCGTGCCCGGCCGCTACCAGTACCTGAAGTGGTGGAAATTGGTCCTGGTGATCCTCGGCGTGTGGGCCGCGACGGCCGAGGTCGGGCTGAGCCTCTTCTACTGGTGGTACCACACGATCGACAAGACCCCGGCGGTGTACATGGCGCTGGTCTACGTCGTGGCATGCACCGTCGCCGGCGTGATGCTGGCCATGGTCCAGGGCCGGCCGCTGATCGCGGCGCTGTCGATCGCGGTGATGTCGGGACCGTTTGCCTCGCTGGCCGCCGCGGCACCCCTGTACGGCTATTACTACTGCGCACACACCCACCGTTGTCTGGTCGGCGTCATCCCGTATTGATCCACGCTGCAGTGCGGTGAGAAGTCATCGCCCACTAGTGTGGGCTCGTGACTTCTCACTATGACGTCGTTGTCCTTGGAGCTGGTCCCGGCGGGTATGTCGCGGCGATTCGCGCCGCGCAGCTCGGCCTCAACACCGCGGTCGTCGAACCGAAGTACTGGGGCGGAGTCTGCCTCAACGTCGGCTGCATTCCGTCCAAGGCGCTGCTGCGCAATGCCGAACTCGTGCACATCTTCACCAAAGAGGCCAAGACGTTCGGCATCAGCGGTGAGGCGTCATTCGATTACGGGGTCGCCTGGGATCGCAGCCGCAAAGTGGCCGAGGGCCGCGTCGCCGGCGTGCACTTCCTGATGAAGAAGAACAAGATCACCGAGATCCACGGTTACGGACGCTTCACGGACCCGCACACGCTGTCGGTCGAATTGAACGAAGGCGGTGGCGCCGAAACGGTCACGTTCGACAACGTCATCATCGCCACCGGCAGCAGCACGCGCCTGGTTCCCGGTACGTCGCTGTCGGAGAACGTGGTCACCTACGAGGAACTGATCCTGTCCCGCGAGCTGCCGGAGTCGATCATCATCGCCGGTTGTGGCGCGATCGGCATGGAGTTCGGCTATGTGCTGCGCAACTACGGCGTCGACGTCACCGTCGTCGAGTTCTTGCCGCGCGCGCTGCCCAACGAGGACGCCGAGGTGTCCAAGGAGATCGAGAAGCAGTTCAAGAAGTTGGGCGTCAAGATCCTGCTCGGAACCAAGGTCGAGTCCATCACCGACGAAGGCTCCGTGGTCCGGGTGGCGGTCAGCAAGGACGGCAAGTCCGAGGAGCTCAAGGCCGAAAAGGTGTTGCAGGCCATCGGTTTTGCGCCCAACATCGAGGGCTACGGCTTGGACAAGGCCGGCGTCGCGCTGAGCGATCGCAAGGCCATCGGGATCACCGACTACATGCGCACCAACGTCGACCACATTTACGCGATCGGCGACGTCACCGGCAAGCTCCAGCTGGCCCACGTCGCCGAGGCGCAAGGTGTGGTCGCGGCCGAAACCATCGCCGGCGCAGAGACTTTGGCGCTCGGCGACTACCGGATGCTGCCGCGCGCGACGTTCTGCCAGCCGAACGTCGCCAGCTTCGGGCTCACCGAGGAACAGGCCCGGGAGGAAGGCTACGACGTGGTGGTGGCGAAGTTCCCATTCACCGCCAACGCCAAAGCGCATGGCGTGGGTGACCCCAGCGGTTTTGTGAAGTTGATTGCCGACGCCAAATACGGCGAACTGCTGGGCGGACACCTGGTCGGTCACGACGTGTCCGAGCTGCTGCCCGAGCTGACCCTGGCGCAGAAGTGGGACCTGACCGCCACCGAGCTGGCCCGCAATGTGCACACCCACCCGACCATGTCCGAGGCGCTGCAAGAGTGCTTCCACGGCCTGACCGGCCACACGATCAACTTCTAGCCGATGGTTCGCGGCGAGACCATTCTGGGTGCCCTCGGCGGTGCGGCCACGGGTTATGTGTTGTGGTTGCTTGCCATTTCGCTCGCCGGTGACAACGCGACGGCGGGCCACTGGGGTCCGCTGGTGTTGCTGGGATCGGTGCTGCTGGGCGTTTTCGCCATCATTTGGGGCGTCGTGCTACGCCGCCGCCGCAAGTATCTGTGGGCGGCGTTCGCTTTCGACTTATTAATATTGCCGGTGATTTTGACGCTGGCGGTGCTGGCCGACGTCTACGCCTGAGGCGTGTTACCTCGGGTTGTCCAACTCGATGTTGAGAGCGGATATCGTCGCCGCCAAGCCGTCGTATTGTGTTGCGAGTAAACAGAATTCGATGAGTCGGTGCCGGTCGAGGTGCTCTGCGAGTTGCCGCCAGGTGTCCTCGCTGATAGACCGGTCCTTGATCAGCTCATCCGTCGCGGTCAGCAGCGCCTGTTGCCGGGCGCTCAGTATCACCCGGGGACCGTCGCCGTCCGGAACGTCGGGCCAGGCGAATATTGTCGCCTGCATGTGAGCGTCCAGACCGAATTTGCGCCCCATCTTCCGATGATGCTGCAGCTCATACTCGCTCGAGCGCAGATGCGCGACACGCAGGATTACCAGTTCGGTGTCCACCCGAGGCAGCCGGCCCCGCAGCAGGCGGCCGCCGTACAGCGACCATGCCCAGAACAGCCCTTGGCGCTGACCGAGCGTGGTGAACAGATGCATCTCGGGCGTCTGCAATTTGCGGGCGGCCCCTTTGGCCAGCAGCCAGTTGATCGGGCCCAACCGGCGAAACTTGGTGGACGACGGGATGCGCGCCACGTGCCCGTTCTGCGCACCGCTCATGGCTGCTTCACCAAGTACGGCGACACCGTGCTGCGGTGCTCGTCGAGATCGAGGGCGCGTCCCAGCGCCGGGAACGCGCGCTGTGGACAGTTATCGCGTTCGCAGACACGGCAACCCGCGCCGATGGGTGTAGCAACGTCTCCCGACAAGTCCAGTCCTTCCGAGTAGACGAGCCGGTGCGCGTGCCGCAGCTCGCAGCCCAGCCCGATCGCGAAGGTTTTACCCGGCTGACCATACCGGGCAGCACGGCGTTCCACGGTGCGGGCCACCCACATGTAGTTGCGGCCGTCGGGCATCTGGGCGATCTGCACCAGGATCTTGCCCGGGTTGGCGAACGTCTCGTAGACGTTCCACAGCGGGCAGGTGCCTCCGCTGGAGGAGAAGTGAAAACCGGTGGCGGACTGGCGTTTCGACATATTGCCGGCACGATCCACCCGGACGAACGAGAACGGCACCCCACGCATCGACGGCCGCTGCATCGTCGACAGCCGGTGCGCGATCGTTTCGTAGCTCACCGAGTAGAACGCCGACAGCCGTTCGACGTCGTAGCGAAAATTCTCGGTGACGTCGTGGAATTGACGATAGGGCAGCACCGCGGCGGCGGCGAAGTAATTGGCCAGTCCCAGCCGGGCCAGCGTGTGGGACTCATCGCTGGTGAATTTGCCCTCGGCGACCATGCTGTCGATCAAGTCGCCGAACTCGAGATAGGCCAATTCGGCGGCCATCTTGAAGACCTGCTGGCCCAGCGCGAGGTGATTGCTCATCTCCAGCGTCTTGGTCTCGGGGTCGTAGCGGTGCAGCACGGTGTCACCGAGGTCGATGCGCCTGTTGATGTGGACGCCGTGCACCTCGGTGAGCCGCCGCGTCAGCTCGCGGGCCAGGTCGCCGTGGTTCAGCCGGGTGTGGACCGTGAGGTCCTCGGCCGCGGTGTCCAGCTCGTGCAGATAGTTCTGCCGCTGATAGAAGTAGTCGCGCACCTCTTCGTGCGGCATCGTGATCGATCCGCTGCCGCTGCCGTCGGAGTAGCGCTCCTCGGTGGCGGCGGCCAGCTGCGCGGTGGTGAGCTGGTAGCGCCGGTGCAGGTTGACCACCGCGCGGGCCAGGGCGGGATGGGCGTTGACCATCTCGGCGACCTCGGGTGGGTCGACGTTGATGTCCAGATCGCGATCCATCGTGACCTCGCGCAGCTCGGCGACCAGGCGGGTGTCGTCCTGGGAGGCGAAGAAGGTCGCGTCCACTCCGAACACCTCGGTGATCCGCAGTAGCACCGCGACCGTCAGGGGACGTACGTCGTGCTCGATCTGGTTCAGGTAGCTCGGCGAGATCTCGAGCATCTGGGCCAGAGCGGCTTGGGAGAAACCACGCTCGTTACGCAGTTGGCGAACGCGTGAGCCGACGAACGTTTTGGACATTTATGGCAGTCTACCTGCATTGCAAAGGAAGGGTTCGCAGACTTGGCAACCTCGACGCGACTTCGTCAGGTTTGGCGTTTGTCCGCTGTCGTTGGCATGATTCGCAGCGAGGTCTCAGGGTAAACCTCGGGGTAACGCACGTAAGGCAATTGGGGAGTTAGTCGTGAGCCTGGACAAATCAATGATGCCGGTGCCCGACGGTCACCCCGACGTTTTCGATCGCGAATGGCCGCTGCGCATCGGCGACATCGACAGCACCGGCCGGCTTCGCCTGGACGCAGCGTGCCGGCACATCCAGGACATCGGGTCAGACCAGCTGCGCGAGATGGGCTTCGAGGAGACTCACCCGCTGTGGATCGTCCGGCGCACGATGCTCGACGTGCTGCGCCCGATCGAGTTCCGCGACATGCTGCGGTGTCGCAGATGGTGTTCGGGCACCTCCAACCGGTGGTGTGAGATGCGGGTTCGCATCGACGGGCGCAACGGCGGCCTGATCGAATCCGAGGCCTTCTGGATCCACGTCAGCCGGGAGACCGAGATGCCGTCGCGCATCTCCGACGACTTCCTCGAGGGCCTGCACAAGACCACGTCCGTCGACCGGCTGCGCTGGAAGGGTTACCTGAAGCCGGGTAGCCGCGACGACGCCAGCGAGATCCACGAGTTCCCGGTCCGGGTCACCGACATCGACCTGTTCGACCACATGAACAACTCGGTGTATTGGAGCGTCATCGAGGACTACCTGGCGTCGCACCCGGAATTTATGCAGGGGCCGCTGCGCGTCACTATCGAGCACGAGGCGCCGGTGGCGCTCGGCGACAAGCTGGAGATCCTCTCGCACGTACACCCCGCCGGATCGACCGACAAATTCGGCCCCGGGCTGACGGATCGTCCTGTTACAACGCTCACATATGCGGTCGGTGACGAGGCGAAAGCGGTCGCGTCGCTCTTTAATCTCTAACCGGACAAGCGTCCCGGTAAATCGTGGTTGACCTCGGATTTTGGTTACCGGCCGGTAGCTTCTGAACCGGTTCAGATGCTGTACACCTTTGCAAAGTTAGCAAAATCGGTGCGGAGTCGTGGCCCAAATTTACAATCAAAATGGGTGGACCAGCATCAACAGGCTGTGTCATCGTCGTGTTAGCACAGGAGTGAAGCTGATACCGGACAGCGGTACGGCTTAACAGATTTTGACCAAAGGAGTAAGCCCAATGTCTGTCGTTGGCACCCCGAAGAGCGCCGAGCAGATCCAGCACGACTGGGACACCAACCCGCGTTGGAAGGACACCAGCCGCACCTACACCGCTTCCGACGTCGTGGCCCTGCAGGGCAGCGTTGTCGAGGAGCACACCCTGGCCCGCCGCGGCGCCGAGGTGCTGTGGGAGCAGCTGCACGACCTGGAGTACATCAACGCCCTGGGTGCCCTGACCGGCAACATGGCCGTGCAGCAGGTGCGCGCCGGCCTGAAGGCCATCTACCTGTCCGGTTGGCAGGTCGCCGGTGACGCGAACCTGTCCGGCCACACCTATCCGGACCAGAGCCTGTACCCGGCCAACTCGGTGCCGCAGGTCATCCGTCGCATCAACAACGCGCTGCTGCGCGCCGACGAGATCGCCAAGGTCGAGGGTGACCGGTCGGTGGAGAACTGGCTGGCCCCGATCGTCGCCGACGGCGAGGCGGGCTTCGGTGGCGCTCTCAACGTCTACGAACTTCAGAAGGCGATGATCGCCGCAGGCGTCGCGGGGTCGCACTGGGAAGATCAGCTTGCCTCGGAGAAGAAGTGCGGCCACCTCGGTGGCAAGGTGCTGATCCCGACCCAGCAGCACATCCGCACCCTGACCTCGGCGCGTCTGGCCGCCGACGTCGCCGGTGTGCCGACGGTCGTGATCGCCCGGACCGACGCCGAGGCGGCCACGTTGATCACTTCGGACGTCGACGAGCGCGACCAGCCGTTCATCACCGGTGAGCGGACCAAGGAAGGCTTCTACCGCGTCCGCAACGGCCTCGAGCCCTGCATCGCGCGGGCCAAGGCCTACGCGCCGTACTCCGACCTGATCTGGATGGAGACCGGGACCCCGGACCTCGAGCTCGCGGCCAAGTTCGCCGAGGGCGTCAAGTCCGAGTTCCCCGACCAGATGCTGGCCTACAACTGCTCGCCGTCCTTCAACTGGCGCAAGCACCTGGACGACTCGACCATTGCGAAGTTCCAAAAAGAGCTTGGCGCAATGGGATTCAAGTTCCAGTTCATCACGCTGGCCGGCTTCCACGCGCTGAACTACTCGATGTTCGATCTGGCCTACGGCTACGTCCGCAACCAGATGAGCGCCTACGTCGAACTGCAGGAGCGCGAGTTCGCGGCCGAGGAGCGCGGCTACACCGCGACCAAGCACCAGCGCGAGGTCGGTGCCGGTTACTTCGACCGGATCGCCACCACGGTGGACCCGAGTTCGTCGACCACCGCCCTGGCCGGTTCCACCGAAGAGGGTCAGTTTCACTGACGATGAGCGGGCGTAGGCAGCGAAGAGGAAGTGGAACCATTCGCGTGAGTCACTGAGCTGACTCAGGCGCCGAGCAGTCGCAGAATCGCACGTCTACAGCCCGGACGATGTGATTTTGTGTCTGCTCGCGCGGCTGGCGCGTGTAGCCCACCAGCCACTGAGCCCGGCTGCGTAACCCGCAGCTGAAGTAGCATAGGCCCCGCCCGGCGATCCTGGGCGGGGCCTATTGCGGTCCAAGACAATACGACTGGAGAGAAACGCAGTGAGCGACAAAGGGATTCAGCGGGTGGGGGTAGTCGGGGCCGGCCAGATGGGGTCCGGAATCGCCGAAGTCTCGGTCCGCGCCGGCGTCGCCGTCACGGTGTACGAGACCACCGAGGCGCTCATCACGGCGGGCCGCAACCGCATCGTCAAATCGCTGGAGCGCGGCGTCAGCGCGGGAAAGGTGACCGAGCGTGAGCGTGACCGCGCCCTCGGTCAGCTCAGCTTCACCACCGACCTCAACGACCTCGCCGACCGCCAACTGGTGATCGAGGCGATCGTCGAGGACGACGCCGTCAAGGCGGAGGTCTTCGCGAAGCTCGACGAGGTGATCACCGATCCCGATGCGGTGCTGGCGTCGAACACCTCGAGCATTCCGATCATGAAGATCGCGGCGGCCATCAAGAACCCGCAACGGGTGCTGGGCCTGCACTTCTTCAATCCGGCGCCGGTGCTGCCGCTGGTCGAATTGGTCAGCACGCTGGTCACCGACGAAGGCGCCGCCGCGCGCACCGAGGAGTTCGCCAGCGCGGTGCTGGGCAAACAGGTGGTGCGGTGCTCTGACCGGTCGGGATTCGTGGTGAACGCTCTCCTGGTGCCCTACCTGCTGTCGGCCATCCGGATGGTCGAGGCGGGCTTTGCCACCGTCGAGGATGTCGACAAGGCGGTCGTGGCCGGCCTGTCCCATCCGATGGGCCCCCTGCGGCTGTCCGATCTTGTGGGGTTGGACACACTCAAGCTGATCGCCGACAAGATGTTCGAGGAATTCAAGGAGCCCCACTACGGCCCGCCGCCCCTGCTGCTCCGGATGGTCGAGGCGGGGATGCTGGGAAAGAAATCGGGTCGGGGCTTCTACATGTACTGACACAGATCGCGGAATTTTTACCCGACCTGCGCATTGACGCCGGCGGAGTCATGTACGCACGTCGGGTATCATTTTGGCGGTCACCAAAGCGAGAGGTATCTATTTTCCCATGACGCAGCTCAGGCCGTATTACGAAGAGTCGCAGTCCATCTACGACGTCTCCGACGAGTTTTTCGCATTATTCCTGGACCCGACGATGGGCTACACCTGCGCCTACTTCGAGCGCGACGACATGACGCTGGAAGAAGCGCAGAATGCCAAGTTCGACCTGGCGCTGGGCAAGCTGAACCTCGAGCCCGGCATGACGCTGCTCGACATCGGCTGCGGCTGGGGTGGGGCACTGCAACGCGCGGTCGAGAAGTTCGACATCAACGTCATCGGAATCACGCTCAGCCGCAACCAGTTCGAATACAGCAAGGCCAGGATGGCCAAGATCCCCACCGACCGCACGGTCGAGATCCGGCTGCAGGGTTGGGAAGAATTCGAGGACCGGGTCGACCGGATCGTCACGATCGGCGCGTTCGAAGCCTTCAAATCGGAGCGTTACCCCGCGTTCTTCGACCGGGCCTACGACGTTCTTCCCGAAGACGGCCGGATGTTGCTGCACACAATTCTGGCGCAGACCCAGAAGTCGATGTTCGAAAAGGGCATCAAATTGACGATGAAAGACATTCGTTTCGCCAAGTTCATCGGCGACGTGATTTTCCCGGGCGGACAGTTGCCGTCGGTGGAGGACCTGCTGAAGCTCGCGCCCGACGCCGGATTCTCGGTGGAACAGGTGCAATTGCTGCAGCCGCATTACGCCCGAACGCTGAACTTGTGGGCCGCCAACCTCGAGGCCAACAAAGACAAGGCGATCGAGATCCAATCCGAAGAGATCTACGACCGCTACATGCACTACCTGACGGGGTGCGAGGACTTCTTCCGCAAGGGCATCACCGACGTGGGGCAGTTCACCTGTGTGAAGTAGACCGACGCAGAAGCGGCGGGCCGGACGGTGATGTCCGGCCCGCTTTCGTTTACTTCTCCAGCGTGAACTGGTCGACGTCGGTGTAGCCCTGACGGAACAGCTTGGCGCAGCCGGTCAGGTACTTCATGTACCGGTCGTAGACCTTCTGCGACTGGATCTCGATCGCCTTGTCCTTGTTGGCGTCCAGCGCAGCGGCCCACATGTCCAGGGTGCGCGCGTAGTGCAGCTGGAGCGACTGGATCCGGGTGAGCTTGAAGCCGGCGTCGCACGCGTGCTCCTCCACCAGCTGGGGGGTGGGCAGCCAGCCGCCGGGGAAGATCTCGGCCAGGATGAACTGCGTGAAGTGCACGACCTCGTGGGTCAGCGGCAGGCCCTTGGCCCTGGCTTCCTTGAACGCGGGGCGCACGATGGTGTGCAGCATCATCACGCCGTCGGACGGCAGCACCGAGTAGGCCATCTCGAAAAAGCGGGCCCAGCGGGCACGGCCGAAGTGCTCGAACGCGCCGATCGATACGATCCGGTCGACCGGCTCGTCGAACTTCTCCCAGCCCTCCAGCAACACGCGCCGGGTGCGCTGGGTGTCCAGCTGGTCGAACGACTTCTGCACGTGCTCGGCCTGGTTCTCCGACAACGTCAGACCCACGACGTTGACGTCGTATTTCTCGATGGCCCGCCGCAGCGTGGCGCCCCAGCCGCAGCCGATGTCCAGCAGCGTCATCCCGGGCTCGAGGTCCAGCTTGGACAGCGACAGGTCGATCTTCGCGAGCTGCGCCTCTTCCAGGGTCATGTCGTCGCGCTCGAAGAACGCACAGCTGTAGGTCTGGGAGGCGTCCAGAAAGAGCCGGAAGAAGTCGTCGGACAGGTCGTAGTGCGCCTGCACATTCCCGAAATGTGGCGTGAGCTGCACGGCCATAACGAAAAGAGCCTTTCTGTATCCCGAAGGCGGGGCGAAGTGGGAGAGATGCCCACCGGCCTCGGTGCATGCCCATTGCATGCTATCGGGTTGAACCGGCGCAGGTCGTGCGCGCGGTCGTCACATAGGGTCACACGAGACGGGCGAAATACCCAAACGAGACGCACGCAGAGCGGGTTTACGGCTCCCGTGGCGGCGCGATCGGAGAAGGATGTGGCTCCTCGCGGAACTTCTCCAGGGACCCGCCGACTTCGACAATTCCGCGTAGCGCGTTCCAGCTCAGCATGGTCAGGTAGTCGATCAGTTCGTCCCTGGTCATCCGCGGATTCGACATCCACGAGTGGGTTGCCAACTGCACACCACCGACGATCAAGTAGGACCACGGTTCCGCGCCACCGGTGTCGATCCCGGCCTGCGTCATGCGCCGGCGCATCATCACCGCGATCATGCGGGCGATGATCCGCTCGGAGTCGGCGATCACTTTGCTCTTGCTGGCCGAGCTGTTCGACATCACGAATCGGTACGGCTCGGGTTCGTTCGCCACGGTGTCGACGTAGACGCGGATGACCTCGCGGGTCAGGTCGAAGCCGTCGAGATTGGAGGCCAGCGCGGCGGCCATGTTCGGAATCAGCGTGGTCTGCGCGAAGCGCATCATCACCGCGGTCGTCAGGTCGTTTTTGTCGACGAAGTAGCGATACAGCACGGTCTTGGAGACCCCGATCTCCGCGGCGATCTCGTCCATGCTGAGGTAGCGGCCGTGTCGTCGGATTGCGTCGATCGTGCCGTCGACCAGCTCGTTACGGCGCTCCACCTTGTGTTGATGCCAGCGCCGTTTGCGACCGTCCGTCTTCACGATCGCGGCTTGGGTTTGTTCTGCCACTGTCGACGATTCCCATTCACTAGACGTCCCCGATAGTACGACGTCGGGGGGTCGATTTGGCGGATGGAACGCATCTGGGAGGGGCTCCACCAACCGTGTAGTAACACTAACTGGCCCGGGCAATACATGATGGTGTGGTGGTACACAGAGCCGAGGCAACGGGTTCGGGCACCTCGCGGCCGGAGCCGACGACGCCGACGGCCGCGGCGGGCGGGATTCGTACGTCGTTCGCGGAATCGTTCGCTGGAGCCGATCCCGAGGCAGACGCGCAGCGGCGGGCGGCGCTTCGCCGGATGAAGTTGGTGGCGCTGAGCTTCCTGGTCGGCGCCACCGTGGTTTTCCTGGCCTGCCGATGGGCGCAGGCGCACGGCAGCGTCGGCGCCTGGGTTGGCTACGTCGGCGCGGCCGCCGAGGCCGGCATGGTGGGTGCCCTCGCCGACTGGTTTGCGGTGACCGCGTTGTTCAAGCATCCGTTGGGCATCCCGATCCCGCACACCGCGATCATCAAACGCAAGAAGGACCAGCTCGGCGAGGGCCTGGGAACGTTCGTCCGGGAGAACTTCCTGTCGGCGGAAGTGGTCGAGACCAAGCTGCTCGACGCGCAGGTGCCGGGTCGGCTCGGTAAGTGGCTCGCGGAGCGGTCGCATGCCGAGCGGGTGGCGAGCGAGGCCGCGACGGTGCTGCGCGTGCTCGTCGAGCTGCTCCGCGACGAGGACGTCCAGCAGGTGATCGACCGGATGATCGTGCGTCGTATCGCCGAGCCGCAATGGGGGCCGCCGGTGGGCCGGGTGCTGGCCACGTTGCTGGCCGAGAACCGGCAGGAAGCGCTGATCCAGTTGCTCGCCGACCGGGCCTTTCAGTGGTCGCTGAATGCGGGCGAGATCATCCAGCGCGTGGTCGAGCGCGATTCGCCGACCTGGTCGCCGCGGTTCGTCGACCATCTCGTCGGCGATCGCATCCACCGTGAGCTGATGGACTTCACCGACAAGGTGCGCCGCAATCCGGATCACGAGTTGCGGCGTTCGGCGACCCGGTTCCTGTTCGAATTCGCCGACGATCTCCAACACGACCCGGACACCATCGCGCGTGCCGACGCGATCAAAGAGCAGCTGATGGCACGCGACGAAATCGCCAATGCGGCCGCGACGGCCTGGAAGACGTTGAAGCGGTTGGTTCTCGAGGGCGTCGACGATCCGTCCAGCACGCTGCGCACCCGCATCGCGGACGCCGTCGTCCGCATCGGGGAGTCCTTGCGCGACGACGCCGAGCTGCGCGACAAGGTCGACAGCTGGATCGTGCGGGCCGCCCAGCACCTGGTCTCGCAGTATGGGGTCGAGATCACAGCGATCATCACCGACACGATCGAACGTTGGGATGCCGAGGAGGCGAGTCGCCGGATCGAGCTGCACGTGGGCCGTGACCTGCAATTCATCCGGATCAACGGCACGGTGGTCGGATCGCTGGCGGGTCTGGTGATCTACACGATCGCACAGCTGTTTTTCTAGGGGTGCTAACTACTGCTTGCAAATGCAAGCGCACATCCGTACGCTGGTCCTGTCAAGATCGGCCATCGGACCCAAGGAGCACGCAATGCCACCGGAGGAGACACTCTCCGCCAAGGTGTCGACTGCGGCTTCCGACATCGGCAGCTTCATCCGGAGCCAGCGTGAACTCGCGCAGGTTTCGGTGCGGCAACTCGCCGAGCTGGCCGGTGTCAGCAATCCCTATCTGAGCCAGGTTGAGCGCGGACTGCGCAAACCTTCTGCCGACGTTCTCAGTCAGATCGCGAAAGCGCTGCGGGTTTCCGCCGAGGTCCTCTACGTGCGGGCCGGGATTCTCGAGCCGAGCGATAAGAGCCAAGTGCGTGACGCGATCATCACCGACACGGCGATCACCGAGCGTCAGAAGCAGATTCTGCTCGACATCTACGCCTCATTTGCCCAGCAAAGCGAACCGATCCATGAGGAGTGTTCGACCGAACCCGACAACCACGAGTGAGGTAGCCCGGCCCGGCCGGCTCAGCTGCGGATTCGCCTGAGCTCACGTTGGTGACGTATATCCCGACGGCCGCTGGGTTACCCGGAAGGGAAGGATGCCCCGATTCCCAGGCGCGGCGCTGCGCCGATACCCCTCGATCGTCAAACGACCCGACCAACCAGGAGGTTTCCCGGCAAGTCGCGTGCCATGTCAATACGCGGGTCTTGACTACTCCTCGCCCGAGGAGCCGACGCTTGCCTCGACTTCCAAACCAAACACATCACCAAAGCTGAGAACGACAACCAACCATGAAAGGAAACACCATGGCTGAAAACACCAACATCGAAGAATTGCGGGCACCGCTGCTGGCGGCCCTGGGCGCAGCGGACCTGGCCCTGGCCACCGTGAACGAGCTCATCGCCGGTCTGCGTGACCGGGCCGAGGACACCCGCAGCGACACCAAGAGCCGTGTCGAGGAGAGCCGCGCTCGCATCGCCAAGCTGCAGGAGGACCTGCCCGAGCAGTTCACCGAGCTGCGCGAGCGTTTCACCGCCGAAGAGCTGCGTAAGGCCGCCGAGGGCTACCTGGACGCCGCGACCAACCGCTACAACGAGCTGGTCGAGCGGGGCGAGGCAGCGCTGCAGCGGCTGCGCAGCCAGCGACCGTTCGAGGAGACCACGGCGCGTGCCGAGGGCTACGTCGACCAGGCCGTCGAGCTGACCCAGGAGGCCCTGGGCACCGTGGCGACGCAGACCCGCGCGGTCGGCGAGCGTGCGGCCAAGCTGGTCGGCATCGAACTGCCGAAGAAGGCCGAGTCCGCCGCCAAGGCAGTGGCCAAGAAGGCACCGGCCAAGAAGGCGCCCGCCAAGAAGGCTCCCGCCAAGAAGGCTCCGGCCAAGAAGGCTCCGGCAAAGAAGGTCACCCAGAAGTAGTTCGGATTCCGGGTTGCCCTTCGGGGCAACTCGGATTCGACGTTTACGACGGCGCCCACATACCCTTAAGGCGTGAGTCAAGCCGTGGGTACCGTCATGTTGGTCTTGCAGATCGGCGTCCTGGTGATGGCGGTGTACGCATTCATCCATGCGGCGCTGCAGCGGGCCGACGCCTACACCGCGGCGGAGAAGCTGACCAAGCCGGTGTGGCTGGTGATCCTGGGCCTGGCGGTTGCACTGACATCGATCCTGAGCTTCGTGTTCGGTGTGCTCGGAATGGCGATCTCCGCCTGCGCGGCCGGCGTGTACCTGGTCGACGTGCGGCCCAAACTTCTTGAAATTCAGGGCAAGTCGCGCTGAGGCGATGAAAGCTCTGCTGGCCGTGTCGGCGGCCGCGGTGGCCGCGCTGCTGGGCACGGCTTCAGGCACCGCGTCGGCCGAACCCGGCACCGGCGGGGTCAACCCCGCAGGCCCGCCGTTCGTCGATCACACCGCGTGGGCGCAGTGGGGACGGCTGTCCAGCCTGCGGGTCTTTCCGACGCCGGCCGGGCGGCTGGCCTCCAGGCAACCCGGCGCGGCCGACGAGGCCTGGGCTGAGGTGCTGGCGACGGCACCGGACGCCGACACGCCCGGCATGCGTGCGCAATTCCTCTGCCACTGGCAATTCGCCGAAATGGCGCAACCCGGCAAGACCAGCTGGAACCTCGAGCCGTGGCGGCCCGTCGTCGACGACGCCGAGATGGTCGCGTCCGGCTGCAATCCCGGTGGCCCGGAAGAATCGTTCTCGTGACCCTTAGCCGAGGACAACTGGCCGCGCTCGTCGACCACACCTTGCTCAAACCCGAGGCCACCGACGCCGACGTGATCGCGCTGCTGGCCGAAGCCGCGGACCTGGGTGTCTACGCGGTGTGCGTATCGCCGTCGATGGTCCCGGTCGCCGCGGCGACCGGCGGGGTGCGGGTAGCGACGGTCGCCGGTTTTCCATCCGGCAAGCACGTGTCCGCGATCAAGGCGCAAGAGGCCGCCGACGCGGTGGAATCCGGTGCGAGCGAAGTCGACATGGTGATCGACGTCGGTGCAGCGCTGGCCGGCGAGCTGGACGCGGTGCGCTCCGACATTGCGGCGGTGCGCACCGCGGTACCCGGGGTCGTGCTCAAGGTGATCGTGGAATCGGCTGTGCTGCTAAATGATTCGGACGGGCGCACGCTGACCGACGTGTGCCGGGCCGCCGAGGATGCCGGCGCGGACTTCGTCAAAACCTCGACGGGATTTCACCCCGCGGGCGGGGCGTCGGTGCGGGCCGTCGCACTGATGGCCGAGACCGTCGGCGGTTGCCTCGGGGTCAAGGCCAGCGGCGGGATTCGCACCGCCGCCGACGCGATCGCGATGGTGGACGCGGGGGCGACCCGGCTCGGCCTATCAGGCACCCGGGCGGTCCTCGACGGGCTCGGTTAAAACCCGGCGCTTAGATATTGGCGAAACAGGTGTCGTTGTTCTCGCCGGTGGGGATCGTGGCGTTCTGGATGGAGAAGTGGCTCGTCACGCCGGTCGACGTCACCTGCACGCTGTCCGCGTGAATACCCAGCGGGTAGTCGGCGGTCAGCTTGGCGGTATACGCGTCCAGCGTCGACTGCACGCTTTCGCGCGGCATCGTGAAGCCCAGCGCGTTGAAGCTCTGAATCTGCAGCTGAATTCCCTTGCCGGACACCACGGGCTTGGTCGTGATGTTGTCCAGCATTCCCTTCAGCTCGATGGTGCCGTCGGCGGGATGCGTGGTCACGCTGTTGGTGACAAACGGGCCCAACACCGGTATCGCGTTCTGCACCGAGTCCTTGATGCCGTCCGACGTCCAGGTGATGGTCGCGTCGAGCGATCCGATGGTGCCCTTCGACGTGGAGGTCTTGTCCAGCTTCACGTCTTTGATGCTGATGTCGATCTTCATGCCCTTGGCATCGCGGATTTGGTTGCCCGCCGTCGACACCGAAATGTTGGTGAAATGCTGTGTGGCGAGCTGCCAGAGCAGCAGCGGCGCAACCCCGAACGACGCCGTTGCCTGATCCTGAACCTCGCACGCCACCGCCTCGGCGACCTTGGCGTCGGCCACGTGGCGGGCATACAGCTCGCCACCGATCAGCCCCGCGATCAGCAGCGAAACGACGATGATGCAGATCAGAACGATGGACAGCGGATCGCGAAATCTCTTCTTTTTCTTTGCCGGTTCCGGCTCTGGGCTGGGCTTGGCGATCCGCTCGGTGGGGGGCGTCGGCGGTGCCGGCGGGGTGGGCGGCGGCGCGTAGCCGGCCTGCTGTGTGTCCGCGCCGGCCGGGTACTGCAGCCGCTCGGTTGGGCGCTCAGTGGGGGGCGGGCCGAACGGGCCTTGGTCCCCGCCATGAGGCCACGATGACGGGCCCTGGTTCGGTGGTCCTGGTGGGTTCGTCACCCAACCGATTCTGCCCTATGGCTACGAGCAAAGTCAGACTGGTTGCGGAGCACCGCGATGCTGTCCCGGGCTTTGGCGACCGAGGCGACGTCGATGTCGGCGATCACCAATTGCGGGTCGGCACCGGCCGAGGCGATCACCTCGCCCAGCGGCGATGCCACCAGGCTGCCGCCGACCCCGGTCGGCGCGCCCGAGGCCGATCCCGAGCCGGCCAGTGTGTCACCGGGATCGGCCTGACCGGCCGCGGCCACGTAGCTCATCGAGTCCAGCGCGCGGGCCCGGGCCAGTAGCGTCCATTGCTCGAGTTTTCCGGGACCCGAACCCCAGGAGGCGCAGACGGCGATCAGCTGCGCGCCGCGCCGGGCCAGCTCGGTGTAGAGCTCCGGAAAGCGGATGTCGTAGCAAACGGTCAGTCCCACCCCCACCCCGTCGACGGTGATCACCACCGGTTCCCGGCCGGGCGCGACGGTGCGCGATTCGGTGAAACCGAACGCGTCGTAGAGGTGGATCTTGTCATAGTGAGCCCAGAGCTGCTCCGAGGGCTGGTTGGGGGCGCCCGGGCCGGCCGCGATCAACGTGTTCGTCACGCGCCCGTCGCCGGCAGGGGTGAACATCCCGGCGATGACCGTGACGCCGGAGTCGGCCGCGATCCGCCGGACGCCCTCGGCCCACGGCCCGTCGACGGGCTCGGCGATCGGGGCCAGCGGAACGCCGAACCTGCACATGGTCGCTTCGGGAAACACCACCAGCGTCGCGCCGGCGTCGGCGGCCCGGGCGGTGTAGTCGCGCACCTGCTGCAGATTCGCCGCCGGATCGCTGCCACTGAGCATTTGCGCCAACGCGATTCGCATGGCCGCCAGCTTAGGCTCGGTGACGATGCGCTTCGCTTGCGAAGCGTTGAGGAGGCGGGCGATCCAGCTCGAGCTCGGTGGATCAGGCGTTGTTGGTGATCCACTCGGTGGTGAACCGTTGTTCCCGGCTGACCAGATCGGCCAGATGGGTGCCGATGATGCTCTCCACCTTGCCGCCGATCAGGGGAATCCGGACGTGGATGCTGACCCGGAACGTGAGGCGGGCGCCGCCGCGACCGATGGGCGACAGCTCGGCGGTGCCCGACACGTTCACCGGGGTGTCCACGATCGAGCCCTTGATGGACGCCGTGGCGATGCCGTCGGTGACCGGACCCCACGTCTCCTCGCGTCTGAAGAAGAGATCGCCGTGGTGCAGCTGGGTGACCATCGCGGGCAGGTTGTGACTGTGCACTTCCTGCAGCGTCACCACCTCGATGGTGCCGTCGGAACCGGATTCACCGCCGACGCGGATCGATTCCAGGCGCGCATGGTCGACCGGAATGTCGGCCAGCCGGGCCCGCCAGTAGTCGGCCTCACCGAACGCCCGGTGAAGTTCTTCGACGCTGTCCTGGTAGTCCGCGGACAAGTCGAATGAGCGGGGCATAGCAGGTCAGGCTACCGTTACGGGCCATGAAAGCCAGCGACACCGGATCGGCCCTCGCCGGTGCGCGCGTCGCCGAGGCGGTGCCGCTGGCGCCGCTGACCACTTTGCGCGTCGGACCGATCGTGCGACGCCTGATTACCTGCACCAGCAGCGAGCAGATCGTCGCCGTGCTGGCCGAGCTGGACTCGGCAATCCGCGGTCCGGTCTTGGTGTTCGCCGGCGGGTCCAACCTGGTGATCGCCGACGACCTGACCGACCTGACCGCGGTGCAGTTGGCCACCCGCGGGATCACCGTCGACGGCAACTTGCTGCGCGCCGAGGCCGGCGCCGTGTGGGACGACGTGGTCGTCGCGGCGATCGAACACGGTCTGGGCGGATTGGAGTGCCTGTCCGGCATCCCGGGATCGGCCGGCGCCACCCCGGTGCAGAATGTCGGCGCCTACGGCGCGGAGGTGGCCGACACCATCACTCGGGTGCGGGTGCTCGATCGCGGCAGCGGCGAGGTGCGCTGGATCCCCGGCGGTGAGCTGGGCTTCGGCTATCGCACCAGCACGTTCAAGCGCGATCGGCAGGCTCGCGGCGTCGTGCTGGAAGTCGAGTTCGCACTGGACGATTCGGGCCGCAGTGCGCCCCTTCGCTACGGCGAGCTCGCGGCGGCCCTCAACGCGGCGAGCGGTGAGCGTGCCGATCCGCGCGCGGTCCGCGAGGCGGTGCTGGCCCTGCGGGCCGGCAAAGGCATGGTGCTCGACGCGGGCGACCACGACACCTGGAGCGTGGGTTCGTTCTTCACCAACCCGGTCGTCGCGCCGGAGGTCTACGAGTCGCTGGCCGGTCGCACCGACGGGCCGGTGCCGAACTACCCGGCACCCGACGGCGTCAAGCTGGCCGCCGGCTGGCTGGTGGAGCAGGCGGGATTCGGCAAGGGTTATCCCGACGTTCCGGCCGCGCCCTGCCGGTTGTCGACAAAGCATGCGCTTGCTCTGACCAACCGCGGCAATGCGACTTCCGCTGACGTGATAACCCTGGCTCGCACGATCCGCGACGGGGTCCGCGACGTGTTTGGCATCACATTGGAGCCCGAGCCGGTCCTGCTCGGCTGCCGCCTGTAGCTGTGGATTTGGCGGTCACGGTAAGCCCTCGCGACTCGTCGTGGCACCAGCGGTGGCGGTACTGCCGGTATCTTTTATAGTCGTGAGCCCATCCCCTGATCAGCCGCCGATCAACCGGCGACTGGCCTTGGCAGCCCTCGGGCTGGGGGTATTCGCGCCGAGCGTGCTGGCCGCCTGTAGCAGTCCCGCGGCCAAGCAAACGCAGAAGAACAAAGAGCAGTCGGCGCCGAATCTGAAATACCAGCCCTCCGATGCGGCGACCGATGTGGTTCCGATCGCGCCGGTCAGCGTAATGGTCAGCGACGGCTGGTTCCAGAAGGTGGCGCTTACAAATTCGTCCGGCAAGGTCGTCGCCGGGGCGTTCAATCAGGACCGCACCGTGTATACGACGACAGAGCCGTTGGGCTACGACGCCAGCTATAGCTGGAGCGGGTCGGTCGTGGGCCACGACGGCAAGACGGTTCCGGTCACCGGCAAATTCACCACAGTCGCGCCCAGCAAGAAGATCGACGGCGGCTTCCAGCTGGCCGACGGTCAGACCGTGGGCGTCGCCGCGCCGATCATCATCCAGTTCGACGCGCCGATCAGCGACAAGGCCGCCGTCGAGAAGGCGCTGACCGTCACCACCAACCCGCCCGTTGAGGGCAGCTGGGCCTGGCTGCCCGACGAGCAGCAGGGTGCCCGCGTCCACTACCGCCCGCGCGAGTACTACCCGGTCGGCACCACCGTCAACGTCGACGCCAAGCTCTACGGCCTGCCGTTCGGCGACGGCGCCTACGGCCAACAGGACATGTCGTTGAAGATTCAGATCGGCCGCAAGCAGGTGGTCAAGGCCGAGGTGTCGTCGCACCGGATCCAGGTCGTCACCGACGCCGGCGTGATCATGGACTTCCCGTGCAGCTACGGAGAGGCCGACAAGGCCCGCAACGTGACCCGCAACGGCATTCACGTCGTCACGGAGAAGTACGCCGACTTCTACATGTCCAATCCCGCGGCCGGCTACAGCCATGTGCACGAACGCTGGGCGGTGCGGATCTCCAACAACGGCGAGTTCATCCACGCCAACCCGATGAGCGCCGGCGCGCAGGGCAATACCAATGTCACCAACGGCTGCATCAACCTGTCGACCGAGGATGCCGCGGAGTACTACCCCACAGCGATGTACGGCGACCCGGTCGAGGTGACCGGCAGCTCGATCCAGCTGTCCTACTCCGACGGCGACATCTGGGACTGGGCCGTCGATTGGGACACCTGGGTGGCGATGTCGGCGTTGCCGCCGCCCAACGCGCACCCGCCGGCCGGTCAGATCCCCGTCACCGCGCCGGTCACCCCGTCGACCGCGCCGAGTTTGTCGGGTACCCCGACGACCACGACTTCGACGACTCCCTCCAGTTCTGGGTCGCCTAGCCCCGGCGGTTAAACCGCATCGTGTTGGCCTGGTCGCGCGGCTTGAGGACGATCAGGTCCAAGTCGACGTGGGATGGCCGCGACGCCACGAACCCGATCACCTCGGCCACGTCGCCCGCCGTCAGCGGCGTGATGCCCGCATAGACCGAATCCGCGCGCTGCCGATCGCCGTCGAAACGCACCAGCGAAAACTCGGTTTCCACTGCGCCCGGGGCGATTTCGGTGAGCCGCACCGGCTTTCCTAGCAGTTCCCCGCGCAGCGTGCGGTGCAGTGCACCCTGGGCGTGCTTGGCCGCGGTGTAGCCGGCACCGCCGTCGTACACCTCGAGCGCGGCCACCGAGGTGACGGTGACGATCAGACCGTCGCCCGAGTCGATCAGCTTGGGCAGCAGCGCGCGGGTGACCCGCAGCGTGCCAAGCACGTTGGTCTCCCACATCCAGCGCCAGTGCTCGAGATCGGAGTCGGCGACGGGCGCCAAACCGCGCGCACCCCCGGCGTTATTGACCAGCACATCGACCCGGCTCAATGTGCCGGCGAGTGCCTCGACAGCCGCGTCGTCTGTGACGTCAGCCACAATCGCGGTGCCGTCGATCTCTTTCGCGAGGGCGGTTATCCGGTCCGCGCGCCGCGCCACCGCGACGACGTGAAACCCAAGAGCGGCAAGCGCTTTGGCAGTTGCTTCGCCGATCCCGGAACTGGCACCGGTCACCACCGCTACCCGTCGATGCGCGTTATTCGAACTCACTGAGCCGATCCTAATAAACGTGCTAAATTCCTGAGGTGCACCACAGCGCCCTGTTCAACAACACTGCCGCGTGTCTTTGCGCGGCATGTGCGTGTTGTTGCCGCGCACTTTGCCGCGCCTGAACCCAAAACAGGTTGTGGCCAAGACCGGCCATTGGAACTCGGACAAAGGACGCTCGTGCGCTCGACTTCTCTCACCCACCCTCTTCATTCGCCCAGCCGTAAGGGTCATCTGCGGCTGCACCGCCAAATTGTGCCACCGTCGCTGCACATCGCAGACTCGGCCGCGGCTTCGGTATTCCGGGCGGTCCGATTACGCGGCCCGGTCGGCCGCGACGTCATCGCCGGTGTCACCTCGCTGAGCATCGCGACGGTGAACCGGCAGGTCATCGCGCTGCTCGACGCGGGACTGCTGCGAGAGCGCGCCGACTTGGCGGTCTCCGGAGCCATCGGCCGCCCTCGCGTGCCGGTGGAGCTCAACCACGAGCCGTTCGTGACGCTGGGCATCCACATCGGCGCGCGGACCACCAGCATCGTGGCCACCGACTTGTTCGGCCGCACGCTGGACACGGTGGAAACACCGACGCCGCTGAGCCCCCCGGCGGCCGCGCTGACGTCGCTGGCCGAGAGCGCGACCCGCTACCTGCGGCGCTGGCATCGCCGGCGGCCGCTGTGGGTTGGGGTGGCCATCGGTGGCACCGTCGACGGCGCCACCGGCCACGTCGACCACCCGCGGTTGGGCTGGCGGCAGGCGCCGGTCGGCCCGGTGCTGGCCGACGCCCTGAGCCTGCCGGTGTCGGTGGCTTCGCACGTCGACGCGATGGCCGGGGCCGAACTGCTGCTCGGCATGCGTCGGTTCGCGCCGACCTCGCCGACCAGCCTTTACGTCTACGCCCGCGAGACCGTCGGCTACGCGCTGGTGATCGGCGGACGGGTGCACTGCCCGTCCAGCGGTCCCGGCACCATCGCGGGCCTGCCGGCTCGCTCCGAGCTGCTCGGCGGCACCGGAGCGCTGGCGTCCACGGTCAGCGACGAGGCCGTGCTGGCCGCGGCGCGCCGGCTGCGCATCCTGCCGACGGTGCCCCCGGGGCGGGCCAACGGCTCGGCAACGGGCATCACCGATCTGCTGCGGATAGCCCGGGCCGGTAACCAGCAGGCCAAAGATCTGCTCTCGGAGCGGGCTCGGGTGCTGGGTGAAGCGGTCGCGCTGCTGCGGGACCTGCTCAATCCCGACGAATTGGTGGTCGGCGGCCAGGCCTTCACCGAGTATCCGGAAACGATGGAGGAGGTAGAGGCGGCGTTCGCCGAGCGTTCGGTGCTGACACCACGCGACATCCGCGTCACCGCCTTCGGCAACCGGGTCCAGGAGGCCGGAGCGGGCATTGTGTCGCTGGGCGGGCTGTACGCCGACCCGCTGGGTGCGATGCGCCGCGCCGGGGTGATCGGCTCGCGGATCCCGGAAATCGTCGACGAGTCTTCTGCCTGACGTGAACGGCCTGGGCCGGCGGCCAGGTCGTGCTGTAAAGATGAAGTTGTGCGGCACAACGACGTCCTCCTGCTGAACGATCCGCGCCGGGTTGCGCTGTTGGCAGTGCACACCTCACCGCTGGCCCAACCCGGTACCGGCGACGCCGGCGGGATGAACGTGTATGTGCTGCAAATCGCGTTGCATCTGGCACGGCGGGGGATCGAGGTGGAGATCTTCACCCGGGCTACCGCGTCGGTCGATCCGCCGGTGGTCGAGGTCGAACCCGGCGTGCTGGTGCGCAATGTGGTGGCGGGGCCGTTCGAGGGCCTGGACAAATACGACCTGCCCACCCAGCTGTGCGCGTTCGCGGCCGGGGTGCTGCGCGCCGAAGCGTCGCATGAACCCGGCTACTACGACATCGTGCACTCGCACTACTGGCTGTCCGGGCAGGTCGGCTGGCTGGCCCGCGACCGTTGGGCGGTACCGCTGGTGCACACCGCGCACACGCTTGCCGCGGTCAAGAACGCGGCGCTGGCCGCGGGCGACGCGCCCGAGCCGCCGCTGCGCACGGTGGGGGAGCAGCAGGTCGTCGACGAGGCGGACCGGCTGATCGTCAACACCGATGATGAAGCGCGACAATTGATTTCGATCCATAATGCCGATCCGGGGCGAATCGACGTGGTCCATCCCGGCGTCGATCTCGACGTGTTCCATCCGGGTGATCGCGGTGCTGCCCGCACAGCGTTGGGGCTCGCGCTCGACGAGCAGATCGTGGCGTTCGTTGGACGAATCCAGCCGCTGAAGGCGCCCGACATCGTGCTGCGGGCCGCGGCGAAACTGCCGGGGGTGCGCATCGTGGTGGCCGGTGGTCCGTCGGGCAGCGGCCTGGCCACCCCGGACGGACTGGTTCGCCTGGCCGACGAGCTCGGGATCACCGAGCGGGTGGCGTTCCTGCCGCCGCAGTCGCGCGAGAATTTGGCCACCCTGTTCCAGGCCGCGAATCTTGTTGCGGTGCCCAGCTATTCGGAGTCGTTCGGCTTGGTCGCCGTCGAGGCGCAGGCATGCGGCACACCGGTGGTAGCGGCCGCCGTGGGCGGCCTGCCGGTGGCGGTGCGCGACGGGGTCACCGGCTCGCTGGTGTCGGGGCACGACGTCGACGACTGGGCCCACGCGCTCGGCGAGCTGTTGCGGCTGGACAACACGGCGCTGGGCGCGGCGATGAGCCGAGCCGCCGCCGCGCACGCGGCGACGTTCTCGTGGGAAAACACCACCGACGCGCTGCTGACCAGCTATCGGCGCGCGATCGGCGACTTCACCGCCGCGCGGCAGCGGCGGGTTCGCGACCGGGTGGCGGCGCGCAAACCGCGCCGCTGGACGCCGCGCCGCGGGGTGGGCGCGTGACTCGCGCCGTCGACGATGCAGTGCGCAGCGGCGAGGTGGGGGCACCGCCCGCTTGCGGGGGAGAACGGCGCTCGTGACCGAAGCCGTGCAGCGGGTGATCGAGCGAGCGCTGGATGCCAGCGAGCTGACGTACTCGAAACACGAAGGCGCGCATGGCGGATTGCCGGGGCTCATTGTCGAGTTGCCCGGTGAGCGCAAGCTCAAGACCAACACCATCCTGAGCATCGGCGAGCACTCGGTTCGCGTCGAGGCGTTCGTGTGCCGCAAGCCCGACGAGAACCACGAGGGCGTCTACCGGTTCCTGCTCAAGCGCAACCGCCGGCTCTACGGGGTGTCCTACACACTGGACAACGTCGGCGACATCTATCTGGTGGGTCGGATGTCGCTGGCATCGGTCGACGCCGACGAAATCGACCGGGTGCTGGGGCAGGTGCTCGAAGCGGTGGATTCAGACTTTAATACGTTGCTGGAGTTGGGTTTTCGCTCGTCGATCCAGAAGGAATGGGATTGGCGGGTATCGCGTGGCGAATCGCTGAAGAATCTGGAGGCATTCGCCCACCTGATCGACGACGATGACGACGCGGATTAGTTCCGTGCGCTAGGGGGCACCCTCCGCGCGCCGGGGACGCCTTCCGCGAGCGTAACGCGGGGCCGATGATCTCGGCCCCCCAAATTTCGCAGTGGCGTTACGCTCGGCGAGCCTGAGTGAGTGCGTGAGAGACTGACCGCATGGGTGACACTGCGACGCTGGTGCTGCTGCGCCACGGCGAAAGCGAATGGAACTCGCTGAACCTGTTCACGGGATGGGTCGACGTCGGCCTCACCGAAAAGGGCCGGGCCGAAGCGGTTCGCAGCGGCGAGCTGCTGACCGAGCACAACCTGTTGCCCGACGTGCTCTACACCTCGCTGTTGCGGCGCGCGATCACCACGGCGCACCTGGCGCTGGACGCCGCCGACCGGCTGTGGATCCCGGTGCGGCGCAGCTGGCGGCTCAACGAGCGCCACTACGGGGCACTGCAGGGCCTGGACAAGGCCGAAACCAAGGCCCGCTACGGCGACGAGCAGTTCATGGCCTGGCGGCGCAGCTACGACACCCCGCCGCCGCCGATCGAGAAGGGCAGCGAATTCAGCCAGGACACCGACCCGCGCTACGCCGACATCGGCGGTGGCCCGCTCACCGAATGCCTGGCGGACGTGGTGGTGCGTTTTCTGCCGTACTTCACCGACGTGATCGTGCCGGATTTGCGCTTCGGCAAGACCGTGCTGATCGTCGCCCACGGCAACTCGCTGCGCGCCCTGGTCAAGCACCTCGACCAGATCTCCGACGACGAGATCTCCGAGCTGAACATTCCGACCGGTATTCCGCTGCGCTACGACCTCGACGCCGATTTGCGCCCGGTGGTTCCCGGCGGTACCTACCTCGATCCGGAGGCGGCGGCCGCCGGCGCAGCGGCGGTAGCCAGCCAGGGCGCCCGGTAGGATTACCGCGTGGCGCGAAATTCGCCGCTTTCAAGCGCGAAAAGCCCGTTCGCCAAATTCCGCATGAACGACAGCCGAACAGCTGTAGCGGAAGTTGTGACTTGTCCGATTTTGGCCTCGTTCCGCTAGGGCTGCGTTCACCAGATTTGTAGGATTTTGTTCGTGACTGTGTTCTCGGCGCTGTTGCTGGCCGGGGTCTTGTCCTTGCTGGCGCTGGCCGTCGGAGTGGCGGCCGGCACTCGGTTGTCCGCACGTGTGGTGCGACACCGCCAGCGCGTGGCCACCGAGTCGACCGGAATCACCGTCGCGCAGATGCTGCAACAAATCGTCACCCTGATGCCGCTGGGCGCGGCGGTCGTGGATTCGCATCGCGACGTCGTCTACCTCAACGAGCGGGCCAAGGAACTGGGCCTGGTGCGCGATCGCCAGCTCGACGACCAAGCCTGGCAGGCGGCGCAGCAGGCGCTGAGCGGCGACGTCGTCGAATTCGACCTGCAGCCCGGCAAACGCGGGGCGGCCGGGCGGTCCGGGATATCGGTGCACGGGCAGGCAACCCTGTTGAGTGAGGAGGACCGCCGGTTCGCCGTTGTCTTCGTCCACGATCAGTCCGACCACGCGCGCATGGAGGCGACCCGGCGCGACTTCGTGGCCAACGTCAGCCACGAGCTCAAGACCCCGGTCGGTGCCATGGCGCTGCTCGCGGAGGCCCTGCTGGCATCGGCGGATGATCCCGAAACCGTGCGCCGCTTTGCCGAAAAGGTCTTGATCGAGGCCAACCGGCTGGGGGACATGGTCGCCGAGCTGATCGAGCTGTCCCGGTTGCAGGGCGCCGAACGGTTGCCGAACGTGACCGCCGTCGAGGTTGATGCCGTTGTGTCCGAGGCGATTTCGCGGCACAAGGTGGCCGCCGACAATGCCAAGATCGAGGTTCGCACCGACGCACCCACCGGTCTGCGGGTACTGGGGGATCAAACGCTGCTCGTGACCGCATTGGCCAATCTGGTCTCCAATGCGATCGCCTATTCGCCGCCGGGTTCACCGGTGTCGATCAGCCGTCGCCGTCGCGGCGACAACATCGAGATCGCGGTTACCGACCGTGGGATCGGGATTGCGCTAGAAGACCAGGAGCGGGTCTTCGAGCGGTTTTTCCGGGGGGACAAGGCGCGTTCGCGAGCCACCGGCGGCAGTGGGCTGGGGCTGGCGATCGTCAAACATGTCGCGGCCAATCACGATGGCAGAATCGGCGTGTGGAGCAAGCCGGGAACGGGTTCGACGTTCACGTTGTCCATCCCGGCCTATCAGGACCCCGATAGCGACGAAGAAACCGAGCAACCCCGGGCTCGCGAAGTGCGGCCCAACAGGTCCCAACGAGAGGAAGAACTAAGTCGATGACCAGTGTGCTGATCGTGGAGGACGAGGAGTCGCTTGCCGATCCACTGGCCTTCCTGCTTCGCAAGGAAGGCTTCGAAGCCACCGTGGTGACCGATGGGTCAGCGGCGCTGTCCGAGTTCGATCGTGCCGGCGCGGACATCGTGCTGCTCGATCTGATGCTGCCGGGAATGTCGGGCACCGACGTGTGCAAGCAGCTGCGCGCTCGCTCCAGCGTGCCCGTGATCATGGTGACGGCCCGCGACAGCGAGATCGACAAGGTGGTCGGCCTGGAGCTCGGCGCCGACGACTATGTGACCAAACCCTATTCGGCGCGTGAGCTGATCGCCCGGATTCGGGCGGTGCTGCGCCGTGGCGGTGATGACGACTCCGAGATCAGCGACGGCGTGCTGGAGTCGGGCCCGGTCCGGATGGACGTCGAGCGGCACGTCGTGTCGGTCAACGGTGACGCAATTACGTTGCCGCTCAAAGAGTTTGACTTGCTCGAATACCTGATGCGCAACAGCGGACGGGTGTTGACCCGCGGGCAGTTGATCGATCGGGTCTGGGGCGCGGACTACGTGGGTGACACCAAGACGCTCGACGTCCACGTCAAGCGCCTGCGGTCGAAGATCGAAGCCGACCCGGCCAATCCGGTGCACCTGGTCACGGTTCGCGGGCTGGGCTACAAGCTGGAGGGCTAGCCCGCCGCTGAGTGCGCGTTGAGGGCGCAGATTCCGCCGATTTTCCGCCCGGGACGCGCAGTCAAAGCCCAGGATTCACAAGCGATCAGCGGGCGCGTCGTCGGTGGTGTCGAAAATGGTCGCTGCATTGTCTCTGGCGCTCAACATAATGCGCCGGCGCATGTTCTCTGTCATCGGCGGGAGCTCGTCGAGGTCGAACCACCGTGCCTCGGTGCTCTCGTCGTCGGCTGCAAACGGCTCGCCGGACAGCCATTGCATCCGGAATACGTGATCCAGATATTGGGCGTGATCGCCGTTGGCGTGTACGGTCGGCGGCGTCACGTGCACCCAAGCGAGCCTGGTTGCCCGAGCACTAACTCCAGTTTCTTCGCTCACTTCGCGTGCGGCACAATCCGCCGGATTCTCTCCAGGCTCGACGATTCCGGTCACGGCTGTCCAGGCGCCGTTATCCGACCGTTTGACCAGCAACACTTTTCGGTCGTGAATCGTGACAGCTGTAACGCCGGCCAACCAAAGCGGTGCATTGCCAACCGCGCGACGCAGCTCAACGATGAATTCGGGAACTGGCACGTAACGTTCGTAGCACACCGCCAGGGTGTCCAGCGGTGACGTGTGTGTGTTGAGGGCGCCCATCGTGTACGCGCCTGAGCGCACCCGCCATCACCGGGCGCTGACTACCTCGTCAGCCACGCCCAGCGCCAGCGCCATGATCGACAGCTGCGGGTTTACCTCTGGGCAGCTGGGCAGGATCGACGCATCGGCAACCCACACTCCGTCGATGCCGCGTAGCCGCCCCCTCGGGTCGACGGGGCAGACTTGTTCGTCGGCGCCGGCCGCCGCGGTGCCGGTGGGGTGAAAGGCGGCCAGGTGCAGGCTTTTCGGGTTGTTCCGGCGCAACGCATCACGCAAAGCGGGCAGGGACGTCACCGTCATCGCGCCGGGTAGGCCGGTGAGTACCTCGACCGCTCCGGCCGCGAACAACAGACGGCCCATCGCCTCGACCGCGGTCACCAGCTTGGCGACGTCGGCACGAGAGATGTTGTAGCGCATCACCGTTTCGCCGCGTACCGAGAAAACCGAGCCGACGCCGCGGTCGGCGACCATGGCGCCAAAGGTCGCGACCTGGGGCGCCCGGTCCAGCCAGCTGAGCAACTCCGCGCCGTACCCGGGAAAGACCATCGAGCCCATGCCTGGGGGCGTCGAGGTCGCTTCGATCAACACACCGTGTGACTCGTGAAATTCGTGGACAGCGGCGCTCTGCAGCACGCCGTGCCATGCGAGTACGTCATCGTCGAAGCGCCCGGCAAGCATCGTGGCCGGGTGTAGTGCGAGGTTTCGGCCGAGGCGCGGATGAGCACCTAATCCGCTGCGCCGCAACAGAACCGGTGTCTCGGTCGCGCCGGCGGCGACGATGACGGTGTCCGCGAGGATGTCCAGCGTCGTGCCGTCGGGCCGGCGGGCCCGCACACCTCGGGCCCGACCATGCTGGTGCAGTACCCGCTCGACGCGCGCGTGCGAGATGATCCGTGCGCCCGCCGCGCAAGCTTGCGGCAGCGCGTTGAGGTGCACGCCGAACTTCGCGTTGCGCGGGCAGCCGATCGCGCATTGGCAACACCCTTCGCAGCCCGGCGCATTGCGGGGGATCGGTGCGGCGTCCCATCCCAGCGTCGCGGCGGCGTCGAGCAGCAGGCGCCCGTTGCGGCCCATGGTCTGCAGGGGCACCGGCGCGACCCGCAGCGTGTGCTCGACGTCGTCCAGGTGGCGGGTCAGCCGGTCCGGGTCGGCCAGGTCGAGGCCGAACTCGTCGCGCCAACGTTGCTGCACGGCAAGCGGTGGTCGGTAACACGTTCCGGAGTTCACGACGGTGGCGCCTCCGACCGCCCGGCCGATGGGCAGGACGATGGACGGGCGTCCCAGTGCGACGGTGGCGCCAGCGCCGCGATACAAGCCGGAATATCGGTCGATCGGGTGAGTGGTGCGGAATTCCCCGACCGTCCAGCGGCGTCCCTCCTCGAGCACCACAGTGTCGAGGCCGGCGCGGGCCAGGGTGCGCGCCACCATGGCCCCGCCGGCACCGGAGCCGACGATCACCGCATCGGCGGTCACCATCGAGCGGCTCTCGGTCGAGGAGATGAGGTTCAACGGTGCATCGGGGCGCGCCGTGACGTGTGCTTGGGCACGTGAAAGCAGTTCCGGTGCAAAGGTATCCGCGCCATTGGCGAGCAGCACGATCGCCTTCATGGCCTCCACCGCCACTCCGGCGTCCGGGCCGAGCGTGGCGAGCCGGCGCAGCACCTGATCACGTTGGCCAGAATCAAGGCGCGAAAGCGGCCGGCCGGTGGTGAGGTAGCTCGCCGCCCCCATGCACAGCAATCCGGCCCGCACCGCCAGCCGTGTCGTCGCGGGCAGTTGCGTGAGGTAGCGCTCGACGCGGTCGACCAGTTGAGCCGACGGCGGCCCGCCGTGCTCCTCAGGCAGCAGCGCGGTGCCGAACGAGACCAACGAACCCCGAGGCCGTTCGGCCCGCTGCCTCATATCAAACGCCCGAGCCGGCGGCCCAGCTTGATGAAGAACGGGTAGGTCGCGAAGATGACGCCCGCGGCAGCGTGCATTCGGTAGCCGAGTTCCTCGGTTTCGACGCCGAAAACGCCGCTGTTCCACATGAAGTCGCGGCCGTCGCGGGCACGGAAAGGCCGCCACAGCAACCCAAGGCCGGGCACGTTGTTGTAGAGCCCGAACGACCCGCCGAAGAAGACGCCGAGGGTGGCCGCCTCGGCGACGTCGCGACGATCCGGCGGCAGTTGCCGCTCGATGAGGACTCCAGAGGCGAACAGCAAGGGCGGGTCGAGAAGAAAGCTCACGTCGGGATCCTTTCGTTGATGGCCGGCGCCTCGCTGCCGCGCAGACCGACTTCGGCGTGGCCGGTGCCCAGCACCGACCACCGGCGGTCGTCGACCTCGATGTAGATGTCGGCCTGTTCGGTGTTGGTGCACACCGCCGTGCCGCCGTCGGGATCGGTGTAGCCCAGGCTCACGCAGCGCTCCGGCGGCTGATCGACGCGGATGAGCACGCGGCGACCGCCGATGCGTCCTTCCAGCTGCCAGTGCTGCAGTCCCAACGTCGTCCGCATCCGCACCGAAGGCAAAGGGCTTGCGGGCCAATCTTTTCCGTCGATACGGAAGCGAACGAACGCCATCGGCGCAAGCCTTCGCAGGCCCGGTTTGTGTGACACCGCGGTGACGACCTCGCACACGTCGCCGTCGCCGAGGTCGGCATGGACCCAGCCCCAGCGTTTGGCGTTGCCGTGTCCGTAGATGTGTGCGACGCCGCCGCGCCACCCCTCAATACGCGCGGCGGCGTCGTTTACGATCAGCGAGCCGGTGAAGTCGGCGGTCGGCGCGAGAACGACCTGAGCGCCGGGCAGCAGTTCGCGATCCCATACGCCGCGTGGAAATGTCCACAGCGGCGCGCCGGCGGCTTTCCACGACAGCTCCCACGCCAGGGTTCCGGCCCGTCCGGACAGTTCTTCGGGTGCCGCGCGTACACCCGCCGCGTCGAACCAGGCGCCGGGCGCCGGTCGGGTCGGCTCGGGTCCGAAACGCTCGGTGTGCGGCGAGGCATCGGCCGGAAACCAGGTCACCCAGCCGTGCGCGTAGGGGGCGCGGTCGCCGGTCGGCGCGACGGTCTCGCAGTGAATCCACAGCCCGGCGCGGGTCAGCGGGTCCGACAGCGTGGCGTACCAGACCTCCAGCCGGCCCGCCTTGCCCTGCCAGCGCGGAGCCTCGGCCAGTCGCTTCTCGTCCACTGCGTCGCCTCCCCACGTTGTCGGTTCCGTCCACTATATTGGTTGAGCCAATGAATCAGTCAAATGCGCTGCAGCCGCCCGACCGTCAGCGGGTGGACGAACAGATCACCGCGTCGATCGCCGACGCCATCCTCGACGGCGCGTTTCCGCCGGGCACGGCCCTGCCGCCCGAGCGGGAGCTGGCCGAGCAGCTCGGGGTCAACCGCACGTCGCTGCGACAAGGTCTGGCCCGGCTGCAGCAGATGGGCCTGATCGAGACCCGGCACGGCAGCGGCAACGTGGTGCGGGACCCGCAGGAACTCACGCACCCCGCGGTGGTCGAGGCGCTGATAAGGCGATTGGGCCCCGAATTTTTGGTCGAACTCCTCGAGGTTCGGGCGGCGCTGGGCCCGTTGATCGGCCGCCTGGCTGCGCAACGGAGCCAGCCCGAGGATGACGACGCATTGCGCGGTGCGCTGGCCGCGGTGCGGGACGCCGGCAGCGCCGAGGAGCGCCAGGCCGCCGACCTCGCGTACTTCCAGGTGCTGATCCACGGCACCCGAAACCGTGCGTTGGGATTGCTGTATCGCTGGGTCGACCACGCCTTCGGTGGCCGCGAGCATGAGCTCACCCGGGCCTACGACGACCCGGAACCGGTGGTGACCGATCTCCGGGCGATCACCGAAGCGGTGCTGGCACGCGACGCCGCCGCGGCCGCCGCGGCCGTCGAGGCATACCTACTAGCGAGCGCGCTGCGAATGGTAGCGGCCTACCGGTCGCGGTCCGGCTGAACCGAAGTCCGGCTACTCGGCGATCCGAGTCGCCGGGTGTATGGCGATGAGCCCTAATTGGCTGCGGCGCTTGCACATTGCCGCCAATTCGGCGTAGGCCTTGGCGCCGAGCAATTCGGCGAGCTCGTCGGCCAGGCTTTCCCACACCTGCTTGGCGCCGACATGGGCGGCCGGATCGCCGGTGCAGTACCAGTGCAAGTCGGCGCCACCGGAGCCCCAGCCGCGGCGATCGTATTCGGTGATCCAGGTCTTCAGGATTTCCGTGCCGTCGGGCCGGGTCACCCATTCCTGGCTGCGCCGGATCGGCAACTGCCAGCAGACCTCGGGTTTCATCGTCAGCGGCGGCACGCCCAGCTTGAGCGCCTTGCTGTGCAGGGCGCAGCCAATCCCGCCCGCAAAACCGGGCCGGTTCAAGAAAATGCACGCACCCTTGTATTTGCGGGTGCGGTGCTGGGGCTCGCCTTCGTGCTCGTCGAGTTCGAGGTAACCTTTACGGCCCAAACCCTTTTCGCGGTATTGCCAGTCGGCATCGGTGAGTTGCTTAACCGCGTCGTCCAGGCTGGCGCGGTCGTCGTCGTCGGATAGGAACGCACCGTGCGAGCAACACCCGTCGTCCGGGCGGCCCTCGACCGTGCCGCGGCAGGCCGGCGTTCCGAACACACACGTCCAGCGCGACAGCAACCACGTGAGATCGGCGGCGATCAGGTGCTCGGGATTGTCCGGATCGAAGAACTCCACCCATTCACGGGCAAAATCCAATTCAACTTCTTGCCCGGGCTCGGGGTGCGAATTCGCCACGCTCGCAAGGTTAGACAATATTCCCGCTGTTCGCTGCGCTGACACCCGAGCCCGCCGGGGCGTGGATAGACCGATCTTGAATTGCCCCGCGATCGCGGCAACCGATATCGGATTGTTGTGCTCCTCAGCGGGGCGCAACTCAGACCACATCATCGTCCCCGCTAGTTTGTTTTCGTGCGATTAGGCGTGCTCGACGTGGGTAGCAATACGGTGCATCTGCTGGTGGTCGATGCCCACCGCGGCGGGCACCCCACCCCGATGAGTTCGACGAAGGCCACCTTGCGCCTGGCCGAGGCCACCGACAGCTCGGGCAAGATCACCAAGCGCGGCGCCGAAAAGCTGACCTCCACGATCGACGAGTTCGCGAAGATCGCCGGCAGCTCCGGTTGTGCGGAGCTGATGGCCTTTGCCACCTCCGCGGTCCGCGACGCCGAGAATTCCGACGACGTGCTGACGCGGGTGCGCAAAGAGACCGGCGTCGAGTTGCAAGTGCTGACCGGGGTCGACGAGTCGCGGCTGACCTTCCTGGCGGTGCGCCGCTGGTACGGGTGGAGCGCCGGGCGCATCATCAACCTCGACATCGGCGGCGGGTCGCTGGAGCTGTCCAGCGGTGTCGACGAGGAACCCGAGGTCGCCCTGTCGCTGCCGCTGGGCGCGGGGCGGTTGACCCGTGAGTGGCTGCCCGACGATCCGCCGGGGCGACGCCGGGTGGCGATGCTGCGCGATTGGCTGGACACCGAGCTGGCCGAGGCCAGCGAAGCGGTGCTGGATGCGGGCAGCCCCGATCTCGCGGTGGCAACGTCGAAGACGTTCCGCTCGCTGGCCCGGCTGACCGGTGCGGCGCCGTCGGCCGCCGGACCACGGGTGAAGCGCACGCTGACCGCCAACGGCCTCAGGCAACTCATATCTTTCATCTCTAGGATGACGACCGCTGACAGGGCGGAGTTGGAAGGAGTCAGCGCCGAGCGGGCGCCACAGATCGTGGCGGGCGCTTTGGTGGCGGAGGCGAGTATGCGAGCGCTGTCGATAGAAACAGTGGATATCTGCCCGTGGGCGTTACGGGAAGGTCTCATCTTGCGCAAGCTCGACAGCGAAGCGGACGGAACCGCCCTCGTCGAGACTCCCGTGCGCAATGCTGGAGGTCAGGCGGTTGATCGGAACACCAACCGATCGAGAGGCGACAAACCATGACCGGACCACACTCCGAGACCGAGAGCCCCGGCACTCGGCCGATCTCGGTAGCCGAGCTGCTGGCCAGGAACGGAACCATCGGCGCCCCGGTGGGCACCCGGCGGCGGCGGCGCCGCCGCGGCGATAGCGACACCGTCACCGTCGCCGAGCTGACCGGCGAGATTCCCGTCATCCGCGACGACGAGCACCACGAACGCGACCAGACAACACACGAGGCCAACGGCGCGGTCGATACCGCCGAACCCGAGGTCGAAGCGGCGCCCGAACCGGCCTCGGAGCACGTCGTGGCCGATCCGGTCACCGAGGACCGGTCCAAGCCCGCACCCCGGCCCGAGCCGCGCTGGCCCAAGTCGCCGCCGCAGCCGCCCCGGGTCGGCCCCGAGCGCAGCGCCTACCCGCGTCCCACGCGCCGCCCCGACGCGCCGGAAGCCGAGCAGCCGGCCGAGCCCACCGGCCAGCCCGCGGCATCGTCCGGCGCCGAGGACATGAGCCCGGATCCGCTGGAGCAATACGCGGACATGCCGGTCGACGTCATGGACTCCGACGTGCGCGAGGCCGAACCCGCGACCGAGGATTCCGCCTACGTACGCTCCTACCTGCAGACTTCGGATTCCACCCTGTTCGGCGGGCAGACTCTCGCCGACGAGGTGGCCCGACGGCGCAGCGACGAGCGCGCCGACGCGGACGCGCGGACCGTCGCCGCGGGGCCCACCGAGGACCACGTCGATGTCGAGGCGCCCCGTACCGAGCAGCCCCAGGACGCCCACCCGGCGCCGGGCAAACTCGTTGCCCTGTGGCGCGGCAGCCTGATCGTGTTGCAGTCGATCCTGGCGGTCGCCTTCGGCGCCGGGCTGTTCATCGCGTTCGACCAACTGTGGCGCTGGAACAGCCTGGTGGCCCTGGTGTTGTCGGTGCTGGTCATCCTCGGCCTGGTGGCCGGGGTGCGGGTGGTACGCAAAACCGAAGACATCGCGAGCACGCTGATCGCGGTGGCCGTCGGTGCGCTGATCACCCTGGGACCGCTGGCACTATCCATGCAGTCCACCTAGGCGCCGCCCGCAACTGTGCGCCCAGCAATCAAGGTCGGCCTTTCCACGGCCTCGGTCTACCCGTTGAGGGCCGAGGCCGCGTTCGAGTACGCGTCCAGGCTCGGCTACGACGGGGTCGAGCTGATGGTGTGGAGCGAGTCGGTCAGCCAGGACGTCGCCGCCGTCAAGAAGCTGTCGCAGCGGTACCAGGTGCCGGTGCTGTCGGTACACGCACCCTGCCTGCTGATCTCGCAGCGGGTGTGGGGTTCCAACCCGATTCCCAAGCTGGAACGTAGCGTGCGGGCCGCCGAGGAGCTCGGCGCGCAGACCGTCGTCGTGCATCCGCCGTTCCGCTGGCAGCGGCGTTACGCCGAGGGATTCAGCGAGCAGGTCATCAAGTTGGAAGCGTCCAGCGACGTGCTGGTCGCGGTGGAGAACATGTTCCCGTTTCGGGCGGATCGGTTCTTCGGGACCGACCAGTCGCGGGAACGGATGCGTCGGCGCGGCGGTGGCCCGGGACCGGCGATTTCGGCGTTCTCGCCGTCCTACGACCCGCTGGACGGCAACCACGCGCACTACACGCTGGACCTGTCGCACACCTCGACGGCCGGCACCGACGCCCTGGAGATGACCGAGCGGATGGGCGCGGGGCTGGTGCATCTGCACCTGTGCGACGGCAGCGGCCTGCCCGCCGACGAACACCTGGTGCCCGGGCGCGGCACCCAACCCACCGCGGAGGTGTGCCAGATGCTGGCCGCCGGCAATTTCGCCGGCCATGCGATCCTCGAGGTGTCGACCTCGAGCGCACGCTCAGCCAGCGAGCGCGAGGCCATGCTCGCCGAATCGCTGCAGTTCGCCCGCACGCATCTGTTGCGCTGACCGCCGACCCTCAGGAGACCATGACCGCGCTATTCACCACCGCGATGATGCTGCGGGAGGTCGATCCGGGTGTATTCGAGGGAGAACTCAACAAGCACTGGACCATCGGAACCAAGGTGCACGGTGGCGCCATGCTGGCGCTGTGTGCCAACGCCGCGCGCTACGCCTGCGCCGAAGCCGGGCACGAGCCCGTCGCGGTGTCGGCGAGCTTCCTGTGGGCGCCCGACCCGGGAACCATGCGGGCGGTGACGTCGATCCGCAAGCGCGGTCGCCGGATCAGCGTCGTCGACGTCGAACTGGTCCAGGGCGATCGCACCGCCGTGCACGCCGTCGTCAACCTCGGCGAGCCGGAGCACTTCGAGCCCGGCGGCGATACCGCACCGCTGTTGTCGGCGAACCCGGTCCTGGACCTGATGGCGCCCGAACCGCCCGACGACATCGAACCGATCGGGCCCGGCCACCCGCTGGCCGGTCTGGTGCACCTGGGTGAGGGCTGCGATGTCCGGCCCTTGCTGTCCACGATGAGGCCCAGCACCGACGGGCGGCCCCCGGTGCTGCAGATGTGGGCACGGCCGCGTGACGTCGCTCCTGACGCCCTCTTCGCGCTGATGTGCGGGGATCTGTCGGCTCCGGTGACCTTCGCCGTCGAGCGCACCGGCTGGGCGCCGACGATTCAGCTCACCGCCTTCCTGCGGGCCGTGCCCGCCGACGGCTGGTTGCGGGTGATCTGCACCTGCCTGGAGATCGGGCACGACTGGTTCGACGAGGACCACATCGTCGTCGACAGCCTGGGCCGGCTCGTCGTCCAGTCCCGCCAATTGGCGCTGGTGCCCGCGCCCCGGTAACCGGGAGAAGCCACGCCGTCTGCGATGCTTTGTCCCGTGGCAAGAATCGCGATCATCGGCGGCGGCAGCATCGGCGAGGCCCTGTTGTCGGGTCTGCTTCGGGCGGGGCGGAAGGTCAAGGACCTGGTGGTGGCCGAACGCGTGCCCGAACGCGCCAAGTACCTGGCCGACACGTACTCCGTGCTGGTCACCTCGTCGCTGGCCGACGCCGTGGGCGGCGCGACGTTCATCGTCGTCGCGGTGAAGCCCGCCGATGTCGAGTCGGTGATCGGGGAGCTGACCAAGGCCGCTTCCGCAGCCGAGGGCGACAGCGCCGAGCAGGTTTTCGTCACCGTAGCGGCGGGGATCACGCTCGCCTTCTTCGAATCCAAACTGCCGGCCGGGACACCGGTGGTCCGGGCGATGCCGAACGCGGCGGCAGTGGTGGGTGCGGGGGTGACCGCGCTGGCCAAGGGCCGTTTCGTCACCGAGCCGCAGCTCGACGAGGTGACATCGCTGTTCGACGCCGTCGGCGGCGTGCTGACGGTGCCCGAGTCCCAGATGGACGCGGTGACCGCGCTGTCGGGCTCGGGGCCCGCCTATTTCTTCCTGATGGTCGAGGCGCTGGTGGACGCCGGTGTCGTCGCGGGCCTGAGCCGGGGGGTGGCGACCGACCTGGCGGCACAGACGTTGGCCGGTTCGGCGGCCCTGCTGCTGGAGCGGCTGGATCAGGAGCAGGGGCCATCCGACGGCGAGGCGATGGGCAAGCAGGCGGACGCCACCGCGGCGCAGCTGCGGGCCATGGTGACCTCGCCCGGCGGGACGACCGCCGCTGCGCTGCGCGAACTCGAACGCGGGGGTCTTCGGACGACCGTCGACGCCGCCGTTCAGGCCGCCAAAATGCGCTCTGAACAGCTAAGAATTACATCCGAATAATTTAAAGATTTCAAAATGATTGTCCCCCACCAGTACCAGTAACCCCACTAGTCCCGCTATTCTCCTTTCTGTATGCCCGTGTGGGTGCCAGCGGAGGGGAAGCCTCTGGCATTGCGCGGGCCTGACACGATTGGGTTGCGATGACGTCTACCAACGGGCCATCGGCGCGAGATTCCGCAGGTAAGCCGCGGGACACAGCTTCGACCGATAGCCAGGCCAGGACACAATTTCTCACCGTCGCCGAGGTGGCGGCCCTGATGCGGGTCTCCAAGATGACGGTTTACCGCTTGGTTCACAACGGTGAGCTGCCGGCGGTGCGGGTTGGCCGGTCCTTCCGGGTGCACGCCAAGGCCGTGCACGACATGTTGGAGACGTCCTACTTCGACGCCGGCTGAGCCACCCGCCGCCGCGAGATGCCGGCGAGACGGATCGGAACCGACGCGTGGGACGCGACCATCTCAGCGGTCGCGACTGGCAGTTTGGTGTTCGGTGCTGCCCGCCGGGTAAAGTGACCCCGAAGTTTTCAAGTCCTTCAGCAGCCCTTAAGAAGCGGTCACAGGTCAGATAGCGGAGTTCATGGGTTCAGTAATCAAGAAGCGGCGCAAGCGTATGTCGAAGAAGAAGCACCGCAAGCTGCTGCGCCGCACGCGGGTGCAGCGCAGAAAACTTGGCAAGTAAGCCCGTCTCGCCGCACTGCCGAACCTCGCCGACCGACCGTCGCGCGGCCATAGCGCCGTAGCGCTTCTCGGCCGTTAGGCTGTTCGGGTGGATTCGTCGAGCGGGGGCGGCGCCGGGATCGGCGACAACGCGGATAACACGATGCACTACCCCAAGGTGGTGCTGGTTACCGGTGCGTGCCGATTCCTTGGCGGCTACCTGATCGCCCGGCTGGCGCAGAACCCGCTGATTCAGGGTGTCATCGCGGTTGACGCGATCGCCCCCAGCAAGGACATGCTGCGCCGGATGGGGCGGGCCGAGTTCGTCCGCGCCGACATCCGTAATCCCTTCATAGCCAAGGTGATTCGCAACGGTGACGTCGACACGGTGGTGCATGCTGCTGCGGCGTCGTACGCGCCGCGCTCCGGCGGCACGGCGGCGCTCAAGGAACTCAACGTGATGGGCGCGATGCAACTCTTCGCGGCCTGCCAGAAGGCGCCGTCGGTGCGACGCGTCGTGCTGAAGTCGACCTCCGAGGTGTACGGGTCGAGCCCCCACGACCCGGTGATGTTCACCGAAGACAGCAGCAGCCGTCGTCCGCTGCGCGGTGGTTTCGCCAAGGACTCCCTCGATATCGAAGGCTACGTGCGCGGATTGGGCCGGCGTCGTCCCGACATCGCGGTGACAATTCTGAGGCTGGCCAACATGATTGGCCCCGCGATGGACACCACGCTGTCGCGGTATCTGGCGGGGCCGGTGGTCCCGACGATGTTCGGCCGCGACGCGCGATTGCAGTTGCTACACGAGCAGGACGCGTTGGGTGCGCTGGAGCGGGCCGCGATGGCGGGCAAGGCCGGCACCTTCAACATCGGCGCGGACGGCATCATCATGCTGTCGCAGGCGATCCGCCGTGCAGGCCGGATTCCGTTGCCGGTGCCCGGTTTCGGTGTGTGGGCGCTCGATTCGCTGAGACGGGCTAATCGCTATACCGAGATAAATCGTGAACAATTCAATTACTTAAGTTACGGCCGAGTCATGGACACCGCGAGGATGCGCTCCGAACTCGGCTACCAGCCGAAATGGTCGACCGCGGAGGCTTTTGACGACTACGTTCGTGGTCGTGGCCTGACTCCCATAATCGACCCGCATCGGGTACGCTCCATGGAGGGTCGCGCCATAGGCTTAGCGCAGCGGTGGGGAAGCCGAAATCCAATTCCATGGGGTGGGGTCAGGTAGATATCGTGGCGGGTGAAACCAGAGCGAATGTCATTCCCCTGCATAGCAATCGGGGTCGCGTCGCAGCTCGCCGGAGAGCCGAAGCTTCACGTCAGCATCCTTCATCGCTATCCGACCCGCATGGCAACGCGTCGGCCGAACAGCTCGCCGCGGTGGTCCGCGAAATCGACGAGCACCGTCGCGTCGCGGGTGGCACGTCGCCAACGGACGCTCCGCTCAACGAATTTGCTCAACAGGTCGCCTCGGTCGCCGGATTTTTCCGGCAGCGGCTGACGGGCGACTACACCGTCGACGAGTTCGGATTCGACCCGCACTTCAACAATGCGATCGTGCGGCCTTTGCTGCGATTCTTTTTCAGGTCCTGGTTCCGGGTCGAGGTCAGCGGAATCGAGAACCTGCCGGCCGAGGGCGCCGCGCTGTTGGTGGCCAACCACGCCGGGGTGTTGCCGTTCGACGGACTGATGTTGTCGGTGGCGGTGCACGACGAGCATCCCGCGCAGCGAGACATGAGGCTGCTGGCCGCCGACATGGTGTTCGACATGCCCCTGATCGGCGAGACGGCCCGCAAGGCGGGCCACACGATGGCCTGCACCACCGACGCTCATCGGCTGCTGGCCGCGGGCGAGCTCACCGCGGTGTTCCCGGAGGGCTACAAGGGTCTGGGTAAGCGTTTCGAGGACCGCTACCGGCTGCAGCGATTCGGTCGCGGCGGCTTCGTGACGGCGGCGCTGCGCACCAAGGCGCCGATCATCCCGTGCTCGATCATCGGATCCGAAGAGATCTATCCGATGCTCACCGACGTGAAGCTGCTGGCGCGGCTCTTCGGCCTGCCCTACTTCCCGCTCACCCCGCTGTTCCCGTTGGCCGGGCCGGCCGGCCTGGTGCCGCTGCCGTCGAAGTGGCGCATCGCGTTCGGTGAACCGATCTACACCAACGACTACACCGCTGCCGACGCCGAGGATCCGATGGTCACCTTCGAGTTGACCGATCAGGTGCGCGAGACGATCCAGCAGACGCTGTACCGGCTGCTGGCCGGGCGGCGCAACGTCTTCTTGGGCTGAGGTTTTTCGCGACTTGCCCGCCGTAAGCTAAACGCCCCGGGCCGATGGCGCCGGGGCGTTTAGCTCGCGAGTTACTTGACCAGGGTGAACTGGCAGACGTTGGTGTAGCCGTCGCGGAACAGGTCCGAGCAGCCCCGCAGGTACTTCAAGTAGATCTCGTAGGTCTCCTCGCCCTTGAGGGCGATCGCCTCGTCCTTGTGCGCCTCGAGGGCATCGCCCCAGGCGGTCAGCGTCGGGACGTAGTTCTTACCGATGAAGTGGTGGCGGTCGATCTTGAAACCCGCACCCGTCGAGTATTTGTCGACCAGATCGACCTGGGGCAACTTTCCGCCCGGGTAGATCTCCTTCAGGATGAAGCTGATGAACCGCAGGAGGGTCATGTTCACCTTCAAGCCCATCGCGTTGCCCTCTTCACGGCTGGGCACCACGATCGAGTGCAGCAGCATGCGGCCGTCGTCGGGCAGTAAGTCGTAGTACTTCTTGAAGAAGGTGGCGTAGCGCTCGTAGCCGGCGTCACCGGCGCCGTCGGCGAAATGCTCGAACGCACCCAGCGACACGATCCGGTCGACGGGCTCGTCGAATTCCTCCCAGCCCTGGATCCGCACCTCTTTGTGGCGGGGGCTGTCCATCTTGTCGAACTCGGCCACGCAGTGTGCGTACTGGTTCTCGCTGAGCGTTAGGCCGATCACGTCGACGTCGTACTCGTCGACCGCGTGCCGCATCGTCGAGCCCCACCCGCTGCCGATGTCGAGCAGCCGCATGCCGGGTTGCAGGCCGAGCTTGTCCAGGGCGAGCTTGCGCTTGGCGTACTGCGCCTCTTCCAGCGTCTTGATCAGATGATGCTGCGGGTCCGGATTCTCGTCGAAGTAGCCGCAGCTGTAGGTCATCGACGGGTCAAGCCAGAGCTTGAAGAATTCGTTCGATTTGTCGTAGTGCGAGCGGACCGCCTCGACTGGTGGCTTGAGCTGGTGGGAGCCACTCTTTTCCCCCTGGGACGTCATTAAATCGACCCTACTTTCGTGCAGATATCGACGCAATCGCGGCGACGGTTTCCTCGGCGGCCGCTTCTTGACCAGCCGCCTCGCCCAGCATCGTGACGACGCTGGTGACTAGCGGCTTCCCTTCGGCGTCTGTGACCTCACTGCGGATCTCCGCGATCACGGTGCCATGGGACTCGATCACCGAGTCTAGGTAGGTGTCGAAGTACAACTTGTCGTGGGCCAGGATCGGGCGGTGGAACTGGAACTTCTGGTCGCGATGCAGCACCCTGGAGATGTTGATCGGAATGCTGAACTTCGTGAAGATGTCCAGCTGCACGCGCCGTCCCGCGATCGCCAGGAAGGTGAGCGGGGCCACCACGGCGGGATACCCGGCCTCGGCGGCGTCAGCCTCGTTGAAGTGAGTCGGGTGATCGTCTTGCACCGAGTTGGCGAACTCGCGGATCTTCTCGCGTCCGACCTCGAAGTGGTCCGGCGCCCGGTAATGGCTGCCGATGATGCCCTTGGTCCCCTCCGGAATGACTCCCGGATCGCCTTCTGGAGTTGTCATGGAATACCGCTCCCCACTCGAATCGTCGTCAGCGGCGCAGCCTATCAGCGGGATTGCCGACGAGATGCCAACGCCGCCAGCGCACCGCCAGCGGCTCCGAGCGCCAGTGCCGACGGCACCCCGATTCGGGCCGCCTTGCGTGCGGTCCGGAAATCCCGGATTTCCCATCCCCGCTCGCGGGCCAGGCTGCGCAGCCGCGCGTCGGGGTTGATCGCGACCGCCGTGCCCACCAGCGAAAGCATCGGTACGTCGTTGAAACTGTCGGAATAGGCGGTGCACCGTTTGAGGTTGAGGCCCTCGCGGATCGCCAGGGACCGTACGGCGTGCGCCTTACCCGGGCCGTGCAGGATGTCGCCGACGAGCCGGCCGGTGAAGACGCCGTTCACCGACTCCGCGACGGTGCCAAGCGCACCGGTGAGGCCGAGCCGACGCGCGATGGTGGCGGCAAGCTCATACGGCGTTGCCGTGATCAGCCAGACCTGCTGGCCGGCGTCCAGGTGCATCTGGGTGAGCTCGCGAGTGCCGGCCCAGATCTTGTCGGCGATGATCTCGTCGTAGATGTCCTCGCCGAGAGCGACCAGCTCCTCGACCGAGCGGCCCTCGATGAAGGTGAGCGCCTTGCGCCGACCGGCGGCGACGTCGTTGCTGTTCTCCTTGCCGAGCAGCTGAAACTTGGCCTGTGCGTAGATGAATCCGATGGCATCGCGATAGGTGAAGTAGTTGCGTGCGGCCAGTCCGCGTCCGAAGTGCACCGCGGAGGAGCCCTGCACCAACGTGTTGTCCACGTCGAAGAACGCGGCGGCGGTCAGGTCGATCGGCGGTTGCGGGCCCCCCGCGGCGGCGGTCGCCTCCTGCATGCCCTCGATCGCGCGCGCGGCGCTGGCGTTGGCGGCGGCGGACTCCAGGTCGACGCGAACGGCGGGGTCTGCGCTTTCCGACTCATCCGACACGTCCGACTCAGAGGAAGTCATCGCCACACCTCCTGGTTCGCCGTGCCGCCTGGTGGCCGGTGTTGCGGCCGCCTAACAACCCTATCCGGCAGATGTCGTGGACCGGTTCACGCCTCTGGCATCGGTGGATGTCACGACGCCTGTTCGCTTGCAGAGTCTTGGTCGTCAACACGGAATCGCCTGCCGGACTTAGGTTTTCGCCCCACGTCATCGGCACAGGCTCCCGTGCGGATCGGCGGTGCATGCAAAAGGGCTGTTTGCTAACCCGATCTATGCGGGCAAAGCTGCCACTGACCAGCATGTTGCGACAGGATTCTGATGGGCGAGATTTGCATCGAGTCAGCGATTTTTCGGGTCGTATTCCGTGCCCGAAATGTCGTCCCAAAATTTTGGCGAGACTTGTTGGACAATGTTCTCCGGCGCGACGGCGTCCACCTTGTTCTGAAACTCGTCGAACGCCCTTCTCGCGTGGGCCAGCTGCGTGTCCGACGGTGGCGTGACCCCGGCTTGCTCGGGCGTGGAGAAGGTTTTGCCGGCGATTTTCTCGCTCGTCGTGGATGCGCCTTTTGCTCTTTCGCTGTGCTGATCATGGGGTGGGCCGACGTCCGTCATTTCGACGATCTTTCGACCAGTCTGAGGTTTTGTTGTCCTAGTCAAGATGTAAAACTTCGAGCCTGACGGAAATAGCATTTCCCGCTCGCCGGGGTGTACGGAGTAAGTGGAAATATCACGTCCGGTGTTGGTGAACAGAATACGGATTTCAGTGTTGCCGGGAAACGCCGGGGATCCTGCTACGGCCGGATCTGTCGAGGTGCTCACGAACGCGGATTCCGTAACCACCCACCCGGGTTGATACCGGTCGAATACGTCGGGCGGGACGTTCGTGCTCGAACGCCGACGCCGTCGTAAACGGGAAGCTTGTCCAACGCTCGATTGAGTGCGTCGACACGCGCTTGTATAGATGCGTCCAATGCGTCGCCCCTAGCTCACGACCACATCGCCAAGTTCGTCGACATGGCGCCGGTGTAGTTGCCGTGCGCCGTTGCGCCGGCCGTTCGCAACCGACCCAGCGCGTCGCGCATCATCGCCTCGCCGCGGGCCCAGTGTTGATGAGCCTCGGCATGTGCCGCCGCCGCCTCACCCGACCACGTCGCGTGCAGATTGCTTACCAGCGAGTCGATTTCGGTGAGCATGCTTTCGGCATAGCGCCGAAACTCGGCCATCCGTTGCACGCAAGCCGCCAACGCCTCCGGATCCACCCGAAATGCCTCAGCCATCGTGCACCCGCCGAATCGCTTGCGCGGAAACAACTTCGTTGTCCTGCAAACCCTTGCCGGCGCGGGCGACCGCCCTTGCCAGCACCGACAACCCGGTCTCGACCTCGCGGGCCCCGCGCTGCCACAGTTCCCACGCGGCGGCGTAGGCACTTCCCGATCCGCCATGCCAGCCGTCCAGCATCTCGCCGACCTGACCGTCCAGCTCGGCGAGCTGACTGCGTAGATTCTCGGCGCCACCCAGCAGCGCCTGCGCGAAACCGTCCATCAGCTGAGGATCGACGCGAAGTTCGTTGCCGGCGGCCATAGCCGCAACCTAATAATCGCCCGGCCCGCCCACAATTCACCCTGAGTCACGAAGCCCGACGACGATGCCAGACTGGTGCCATGACTGACCGCCCGAAGGTGGAGCTGCTCACCCGCGACGGATGCACCATCTGCGCGCGGGCCTACGCGCGGCTGGCGGAACTGGCCGGCGAGCTGGATTTCGACCTCGCCAGCACCGACGTGGACGTCGCCGCGGCGGCCGGCAACCCCGGGCTGCGGGCCGAGTTCGGCGACCGGCTGCCCGTGATCTTGCTGGATGGCCGCGAGTACAGCTACTGGGAGATCGACGAGCCGCGGCTGCGTGCCGACCTCGCGCGATAACGCGGCGGGCGCCGAGCTTGGTGGGCGCTGGCTCATTATTTGGTAGCCCACCGAATAAACGATTACCGTAGACGAGTAGTTCAGTTACTGGAGTAGCGAGGGAGCTGGCCAGGTGATGCTGCCGTGAGCATCTTGCTCTTCGGGGTTTCGCACCGTAGTGCGCCGGTCTCCGTTCTGGAACAGCTCAGCATCGACGAATCCGATCGCAACAAGATCGTCGACCGGGTCTTGCAATCGCCGCTGGTCACCGAGGCCATGGTGCTGTCGACCTGCAACCGGGTCGAGGTCTACGCGGTGGTTGATGCGTTCCACGGCGGTTTGGCCGTAATCGGGCAGGTGCTGTCGGAATACTCCGGAATGACGATGGGCGACCTCACCAAATACGCCTACGTGCGCTACAGCGAGGCGGCCGTCGAGCACCTGTTCGCCGTTGCCAGCGGTCTGGATTCCGCGGTCATCGGCGAACAGCAGGTGCTCGGCCAGGTGCGCCGGGCCTACGCGGCCGCCGAGTCGAATCGCACGGTCGGACGGCTGCTGCACGAGCTGGCCCAGCGCGCGCTGTCGGTCGGCAAACGCGTGCACTCCGAGACGGCCATCGACGCCGCCGGCGCCTCGGTGGTGTCGGTCGCGCTGGGCATGGCCGAACGCAAAGTGGACGGGCTGGCGGGCAAGACCGCGGTCGTCGTCGGCGCTGGCGCGATGGGCGCATTGTCGGCGGCCCACCTGATCCGGGCCGGCGTCGGCCACATCCTGGTGCTCAATCGGTCGCTGTCCCACGGGCAACGGTTGGTCCGCAAGATCCGCGAGTCGGGTGTGCGCGCCCAGGCGATGACGCTCGACCGCCTCGCCACGGCACTGGCCGACGCCGATGTGGTGGTCAGCTGCACGGGTGCGGTGAGTCCCGTGGTGTCGCTGGCCGACGTCCACAACGCGCTGGCCGCCGCGCAGCGCGACGAAGCGGGCCACCCGCTGCTGATCTGCGACCTGGGCATGCCGCGCGACGTCGATCCCGCGGTGGCCGGCCTACCCGGGGTCTGGGTCGTCGACGTGGACCGCATTCAACACGAACCGTCTGCTCACGCCGCCGCGGGCGACGTCGACGCCGCGCGGCACATCGTGGCCGCCGAGGTTGCCGCCTACCTGGTGGGACAGCGGATGGCCGAGGTGACACCGACCGTCACCGCGTTGCGCCAGCGCGCCGCCGACGTCGTCGAAGCGGAGCTGCTGCGGCTGGAGAACCGGCTCCCGGGACTCGAGAGCGCCCAGCGCGAGGAGGTTGCGCGCACTGTCCGGCGGGTGGTCGACAAGCTGCTGCACGCGCCCACGGTGCGGATCAAACAACTCGCCAGCGCCCCCGGCGGCGACAGCTACGCCGAGGCCCTGCGCGAGCTTTTCGAACTCGACCAGACCGCCGTCGACGCCGTCGCCACTGCGGGTGAATTGCCAGTAGTGTCAACGGGATTCGATGCCGGTACGCACACCCACCCCTCGTCCGGCGGCCCGATACCGTCCGCCGAGTAACCGATTGGCGCACGTGATCCGGATAGGCACGCGGGGCAGTCTGCTGGCCACTACCCAGGCCTCTGTCATCAGGGACACTCTGATCGCCAACGGCCACCCCGCGGAATTGGTGATCATCAGCACAGCAGGCGATCAGTCGTCGGCGCCGATCGAAAGCCCGGGGGTGGGCGTCTTCACGACCGCGTTGCGCGAAGCGATGGTGGACGGCCGCGTCGATGCCGCCGTGCACTCGCACAAGGATTTGCCAACTGCCGATGACCCGAGGTTCACGATCGCCGCCATCCCGGCGCGAAATGACCCGCGCGACGCGCTGGTTGCGCGCGACGGGCTGGTGCTCGGGGAGTTGCCGGCGGGTTCGCTGATCGGCACGTCGTCCCCGCGGCGGGCCGCACAGCTTAGGGCATTGGGTCTCGGTTTGGAAATCCGCCCCCTACGAGGCAACCTAGATACCAGGTTGAACAGGGTAAGTAGTGGTGATCTAGACGCCATCGTGGTGGCCCGGGCCGGACTGGCCCGCCTGGGCCGGCTCGCTGATGTCACCGAGACGCTAGAGCCGGTGCAAATGTTGCCAGCACCGGCTCAGGGTGCGCTCGCCGTCGAATGCGGTGCCGAGGACACCAGGCTGGCGGCGGTGCTGGCGGAGTTGGACGACTCCGACACGCGTGCGGCGGTCACCGCTGAACGAGCGCTGTTGGCCGAACTGGAGGCGGGTTGCTCCGCACCGGTGGGAGCGATCGCAGAGGTGGTCGAGTCCATTGATGAGGACGGCCGGGTCTTCGACGAGCTGTCGCTGCGCGGATGCGTGGCGGCGCTCGATGGATCGGATGTGATCCGCGCGTCGGGCATCGGCGCTCCCGGGCGGGCACGAGAGTTGGGGCTCTCGGTGGCCGCGGAGCTGCTGGAGTTGGGCGCCGGAGAGCTGATTGGGGGAGCGCGGCAATACCCCGCGCACGAGAACTAAATGACGTCAAAAGGGATGTGTTGGGAGCGACAATGACGACGCGAGGGCGCAAGCCGAGACCGGGCCGCATCACGTTCGTGGGTTCCGGCCCGGGTGATCCAGGATTGTTGACCACGCGGGCCGCCACAGTGCTGGCGAATGCGGCCCTGGTGTTCACCGCCCCCGACGTACCCGAACCGGTGCTGGCGCTGATCGGCAAGGACCTGCCACCCGTTTCGGGCCCGGCACCTGCCGAACCACCACCCGCGACGAACGATGGCTCAGCCGACGCGGATCCGCCTCCGGCGGCATCCACGGTGCTGTCCGGTGGCGCCGACATCCGCCCGGCGCTGGGTGAGCCCGCCGAGGTCGCCAAGACGCTGACCGCCGAGGCCCGCACGGGTGTCGACGTGGTGCGGCTGGTGTCCGGTGACCCGCTGACCCTCGACGCGGTGATCAGCGAGGTGAACGCCGTCGCGCGCACACACCTGCATGTCGAGATCGTGCCGGGTCTGGCCGCGACCAGCGCGGTGCCCACATATGCGGGACTGCCGCTGGGCTCGTCGCACACGGTGGCCGACGTGCGCGACCCACATGTGGACTGGGAAGCTTTGGCGGCGGCTCCCGGACCCCTGATCCTGCAGGCCACCCCGACACACCTGGCCGACGCGGCGCGCACGTTGATCGAGCACGAGCTGGCGGAGACCACTCCGTGTGTGGTGACCGCGCAGGGCACCACCTGTCAGCAGCGTTCGATCGAAACCACGCTGCACGGGCTGACCGACGCCGCCGTCGTGGCCGGCGCCGGCGACCCCGTGGGTCCGTTGACCGGACCGCTGGTGGTGACCATCGGCAAGACGGTGAACAGCCGGTCGAAGCTGAACTGGTGGGAGAGCCGCGCCCTGTACGGCTGGACCGTCCTGGTGCCGCGCACCAAGGACCAGGCCGGCGAGATGAGTGAGCGGCTGACGTCGTACGGCGCGTTGCCGGTCGAGGTGCCGACCATCGCCGTCGAGCCGCCGCGCAGCCCCGCCCAGATGGAGCGCGCCGTCAAAGGATTGGTCGACGGGCGGTTCCAGTGGGTGGTGTTTACCTCCACCAATGCGGTCCGTGCGGTGTGGGAGAAGTTCGGCGAGTTCGGGCTGGACGCCCGAGCGTTCTCCGGCGTGAAGATCGCCTGCGTCGGCGAGTCGACGGCCGACCGGGTCCGCGCATTCGGGATCAGCCCCGAGCTGGTGCCGGCCGGGGAGCAGTCCTCGCTGGGCCTGCTGGACGACTTTCCGCCCTACGACAGCATTTTTGATCCGGTGAACCGGGTCCTGCTGCCGCGTGCCGACATTGCCACCGAGACGCTGGCCGAAGGTCTGCGCGAACGCGGTTGGGAGATCGAGGATGTCACCGCGTACCGGACGGTGCGCGCAGCACCGCCGCCGGCGACCACCCGCGAAATGATCAAGACGGGCGGCTTCGACGCGGTGTGCTTCACCTCCAGCTCGACGGTGCGCAACCTGGTCGGCATCGCCGGTAAACCCCACGCGCGCACCATCATTGCCTGCATCGGCCCCAAGACGGCCGAGACCGCCGCCGAGTTCGGCCTGCGGGTGGATGTGCAGCCCGAAACCGCTGCGATCGGTCCACTGGTCGACGCGCTGGCCGAACACGCCGCGCGGTTGCGCGCCGAGGGTGCGCTGCCACCGCCGCGCAAGAAGAGCCGCAGGCGCTAGTGGCGATCGCAAGCGCGGCGAAGCCGGGCGCCGCGGGTCGGCACTCATGGGGCCCGCGTGCGATCGCAAGCGCGGCGAAGCCGGGCGCCGCGGGTCGCCACAGGAGGGCATAGTGGGCTATCCGCGGCAGCGCCCGCGCCGGCTCCGGTCCACTCCCGCGTTGCGTCGCTTGGTGGCGCAAACATCCTTGGAGCCAAGGCATTTGGTGCTGCCGATGTTCGTCGCCGACGGAATTGACGAACCGCGACCGATCCCGTCGATGCCTGACGTCGTGCAGCACACCCGCGAATCACTGCGCCGCGCAGCCGCCGACGCGGTGGCAGCCGGGGTAGGCGGGCTGATGCTGTTCGGTGTCCCGCGCGACGAGGACAAGGACTCGACCGGCTCGGCCGGCACCGACCCGGACGGCATCCTCAACGTCGCGCTTCGCGACCTGGCGAAGGATCTTGGTGACGCCACCGCGTTGATGGCCGACACCTGTCTCGACGAGTTCACCGATCATGGTCACTGCGGCGTTCTCGACGCGCGGGGCCGCGTCGACAACGACGCCACCGTGAGTCAATACGTGAAATTGGCTGTGGCGCAAGCAGAGTCAGGGGCTCACGTGGTGGGTCCGAGCGGGATGATGGACGGGCAGGTGGGTGCCATTCGCGACGGCCTGGACACCGCAGGCCACACCGACGTGGTGATCCTGGCCTATGCGGCGAAGTTCGCCTCGGCGTTCTACGGCCCGTTCCGCGAAGCGGTGAGTTCCAGCCTGTCCGGTGATCGTCGAACCTACCAGCAGGAGCCCGGCAATGTCCGAGAGGCGGTGCGCGAGATCGAATTGGACATCGACGAGGGCGCCGACATCATCATGGTCAAGCCGGCGATGGGCTACCTCGATGTGTTGGCCGCCGCGGCGGACGTCTCGCCGGTGCCGGTGGCCGCCTATCAGGTGTCCGGCGAATACTCGATGATTTGTGCTGCGGCAGCGAACAATTGGATCGACGGGCGCGCCGCGGCGCTGGAATCGCTGGTCGGCATTCGCCGTGCCGGCGCCGATATCGTGCTGACCTATTGGGCCGCGCAGGCGGCGGGTTGGCTTTGCTAGCGGCCATATCGGCGGTAGAAAACAGGGGATGAGGCTCCAATGACCACAGCGAGTAATGGCGACCCCAGGCCGTTGTTCTACGAATCCGGTGCCAGCTGGCTATGGGTGCTGAGCGGCCCGGCCGCGGCCGCGTCGATGATTCTGATCGAAATGTGGAGTGGCGCAGCGATATCGCTGTTGGTTCCGGCGATCTTTCTGGTGATGGTGTCGGCATTCATCTCGCTGCAGGTGAAGGCGGCGCGGATCCACGTTTCCGTCGAACTGACCGAGGACGCGTTGCGCCAGGGCACCGAGACCATCCTGGTGCGCGAAATCGTCAAGGTCTATCCCGAGCCCGACAACGCGGCGATTTCCGACAAGGAGCTGGCGAAGTGGCAGTCGGCGCGGGCGCTCGGTGAACTGTTCGGCGTGCCGCGCGGGCGGACGGGCATCGGTCTGAAACTCACCGAGGGCCGTACCGCGCAGGCCTGGGCGAAGCGCCACCGTCATCTTCGCGATGCGCTGACTCCGCTGGTTCAGGAACGGGTGGAGCCGGCTCATTCGGACACCACCGACATCGACGGTCACGACGACTCCGGATCCGAGCAGTGATGGCCCGCTTCCGGGCTCTGGTCGAAATCGTCCTGGCCTGCGCTGCGCTGGTGGGCGTCGGACTGAGCTGGCTGCACGGGCGTCACATCGTGGCGGTCGGACCGATCACCGACGGCCAGCCGTCGACCACGTCACTGGTCTACGACCCTCAGGTGCTGCTGCTCGCCATGCTGCTGGCGATGATCGCCGGAGTGCTGGCCGTCCTCGGGATCGCCAGGCTGCTGCGCGCTCGGAGCGCGGTTACGCCGTCTTCTTGATCAGCGGCAGCGCCAGCCGGCGGCGGTAGACGACCGCGTCGGCGAGGTCGCCGAACGCCTCGGGCACCGAGCCGGCCATCGGGAACACCGCGTCACCGTCACCGGCGACCAGCTGCTCGATCACGTTGCCGCCGGCGACCAGCGTCCACTCCACCCCGGCCCGGCGGCAGTCCTCATCGAACGTCTGCAGCAACGCGAAGCCGGCACCGGCGAAGTGGCTCACGTCGGTGATGTCGAGCACCAGGGGTTGGTCGCCGAGCAGGAAACGGCGAAGGCAGTCGCCGACCCGATCGACATTGACGGCATCGATCTCTCCCCGGACGGTCACCACCGTGGCGAGGTGGCGGCACTGCGCCCGAACCTTGGCTCCACCGCAGTCGAGGCTGCCCTGTCGCGTTGTGGTCATCGCGATTGCCATGAACGCCCTCATTTCGGTGATGGTGCGAAGGCCGACGCGGTGCCGACCGAAGCTAGCTACAACGTTGCCCGCCAAACCTAAGGAGACCGACAGTCGCGTCTAACTGTTTGCTAAAAAGCTGATGCGCCTGGGGGCGAGCGGAGGTATACGGGCGGGCGCACCGTCGCCGTCACGAAATCCGGGCGGTCGCGCTGTTAGGCTGCTCTGGCTACCGGTTGCGAGTCGGGGGCTTGTGATAGGGCGAAATGCCCGGTCAGCCGGGTGAGAAGGCAACGAAACTACACGTCCGGAGCGAAAGAGCGTCGTGCGCACCGCAGAGATCAAGGGTGAGATCAAAGCCCTGACGGGTCTGCGCATCGTCGCCGCGGTGTGGGTGGTGCTGTTTCATTTCCGTCCGATGCTCAGCGATGTCTCGCCCGATTTTCGCGAGAACCTGGCGCCGGTGCTCAACTGCGGGGCGCAGGGCGTCGACCTGTTCTTCATCCTCAGCGGGTTCGTGCTGACCTGGAACTACCTCGACCGTATGGGCCGTACCTGGTCGACGCGCGAGACCCTGCATTTCCTGTGGCTGCGGCTGGCCCGGGTATGGCCGGTTTACCTGGTCACGATGCATCTGGCCGCGCTGCTGGTGATCCTGTCACTGCACGTCGGCCACGTGCCGCTGCCCGAGGCGAATGACCTAACCGCGATCAGCTACATACGGCAGGTCTTGCTCGTGCAGTTGTGGTTCGAGCCGTTCTTCGACGGGACCAGCTGGGACGGACCGGCCTGGTCGATCAGCGCGGAATGGCTCGCTTACCTGCTGTTCGGCGTGCTCGCCCTGGTCGTTTTCCGGATGAAGCTGGCCACCCGCTCCCGGACGCTGATGTGGCTGGCCGTAGCGGCCTCGCTGCCGCCGGTGGTGATGCTGTTGGCCAGCGGTCACTTCTACACGCCGTGGAGCTGGCTGCCGCGGATCGTGACACAGTTCACCGCGGGGGCGCTGGCCTGCGCTGCCGTGCGCCGGTTGCGGCTGACCGATCGTGGCCGCCACATCGCCGGATACCTCTCGCTGCTAGTGCTGGCCGCCGTGGTGGGCGTCCTGTATTGGTTCAACGCGCATCCGATCAGCGGAGTCGTGGAAAACGACAGCGGCGGGGTGGTCGACGCGCTGTTCGTCCCCCTGGTCATCACGCTCGCGGTCGGACTGGGCAGCCTGCCCCGGCTGCTGTCCACCCGCGCCATGGTCTACGGCGGACAGATCTCGTTCTGTCTGTACATGGTGCACGAGCTGGTGCACACGACCTGGGGCTGGGCGGTCGAACAATTCGAGCTGACGCCGTGGCAGTCCGATTCCCCCTGGAAGTGGAACGTGCTGGGCCTATTCGCGATCGCTCTGGCGCTTTCCAGCCTGCTGTATCACGTCGTGGAGGAGCCCGCGCGTCGCTGGATGCGTCGGATGGTCGATATCCGTCCCGCGGCGCAGCGCACCGATCTCGGGGAGTCGGCCCCCGCCAAGGTCCGCCAGATCGACGGCGGACTTGAACCGGCTAGCGAGCGCACGGCTTCCTGAGTAGCCGCGAATCATGCTGCGCCCCAAAAGCTCTCGGACCCAAATTCGGCCAACGGTAGCCACGCCACACTGGTAGCTTGGGGCGTGCTGATCGACTCGGTGCTGGATCACACATGCGCAGCAGCGCATTGACGGCCCGTTCGGGCCGGTTAATTCGTACGATTCCATTGGTCGGGGTGCGCCGCAGCGCCATGCACAAGGGGAGGTTGCAAGTGAGTCGTCTGGCCGCGTTCGTCGTCAGCGTCGCTCTGCTGGGCGGCTTGTTCGGTGAGGTCGTGACACACCCGGCACCCGAGCGGCCCTACCAACCGTTGACGCTCGATGGTCGGCTGACCCACATCGCGGTCGTCGGCGACTCGTACACGACCGGCACCGACGAGGGCGGTCTGGGCCCGAAAGCGTGGACCGCCCTGACCTGGCAGACGCTCACCAAGCGGGGGCTGCAGATCGACGCCGACGTGGCCGCCGAGGGCAGGGCCGGTTACGTGGTGCCCGGCGATCACGGCAGCATCTTCGAGGACCTGACCGTCAGGTCGGTCAAGACCGACGACGTGCTGGTGGTGTTCTTCGGCTCCCGCAACGACGAAGGCTCCGACCCCGGTCTACTGGCCGGCCGGGCTCGTGACACCTTCCAAGTCGCACGCATCCTGGCACCGTCGGCGCGGTTTCTGGTGATCGGTCCGCCGTGGCCGACCGCCGATGTGCCTGCGGACATCCTGCAGATTCGCGACGTGCTCAATTCCGAGGCACGCGCCGCGGGCGCGGCGTTCGTAGATCCGATCGGCGCGCATTGGTTCGTCGACCGGCCCGACCTGATCGGCCCAGATGGCGTGCACCCCAACGATGCCGGGCATCGGTACATGGCGGACAAGATTGCACCGCTGATTCGTACGCAGCTGTTCAGGTAGCGAAGCACTCAGATTTTCTGCCGACTGGCACTGCGTCAAAATGCCAGCCGCGCAAGGCTTTACACGCCAATTAAGCGCTTAGTCTTCTGCGTGCCGCTCGTAGTCCCACTGCTCCAGGCGTGCTTGAAGCTGCATCACGCCGATACCGACGACCGGCGTAGCAGCCGCGATGCAAACCAACAACAGCGGGGACATTTCAAACCTCCAAAACACTTCATTCCTAACACGTTCGGATTCGTGCCGGGGTTCATTCGCAAAGAAAGTCATCGCAACGTCATCCGTCCGTTATGGCTCCGTCTGCCAGTGCGCCCATCACTGGTGCCAACAACTGCGCATATTCGGTTGTGACGTGGTTGTCGTCGCGGAACACCAGGGTGTTACCGACGATCATCGGGCAACGGTCGGGGCGCAGAACAGATCGGTGAGATCGGCGTAGTGACCTCCGTTGCCGGTGGTCGCGGCTCGCTCCGCGGAAATACCCGCGTCGTTGACCGCGACCGAACGGCGTGGCGCGCAGGCGGTGGCGTCGTCCAGGTGCCCGGATAGACAGGTGGGCACCGGGGATTGCGGATCCGGGGCGGGGCCGAGAACCAGGACCGTCGCACCGGTGCGACGCAGCTGCGCGACGGTGCGACCCAGCGTTTCGATCCACGCCGGGTCGTAGGACACAAACCCGAAGTCACCGCCGTAGCGCCGACTCATATCCAGCACGACCAGGCGGGGATGCTCGGTGGCCACCCGGGCCAGGACCTGGGTGCGCCATTGCTCGCATTCGGTGTACTCGCGGCCCAGATACGGGCTGTCGATCGGTAGGTCTTGGATCGGGCAGGTCACTTTGGCCATCGTCTCCAGCCGCCAGTGCCGCTGCTCGGCAACCTGCTGGAAGGCCGGGCTCCACATCGCCGCGTGCGAGTCACCGATCAGCGCGACGGTCGTCGGCGAGCCGATGTCGCCTGCCGCGCACTCGCTTTGCCCGATGTCGCGCCAGGATCGCACGCAGCCGTTGACGAAGACCGCGGCTTTGTCGGCCGGCGCCTGCGCGAGCGGCGGGTTCAGATTCGACGGGACGGCCCGCAAGCCCGCGGCCACCGCGACGGCGTCGCGCACCTGTGCCAGCGCCTGCTCGACGGCCGTCTGCTGCGGGTCGGCGCCCCGGGCTGCGGTGGGCAGCGCCATGAAGCTGGCCTTCGCCGCGGCCGGTCCGTGGCCGACCGGAACCGGTATCACCGTCAGCAACAGCACGCACGCGGATGCGGTGACGGCGGTGGCGATCCCGGCGACGGCCAGGCTGGTCTTGGCCGACCGGCGCAGGGCAGCGGCGAACCGACCGGGATTCTCCACCAGATGGAAGGTGATCACGGCGAGCCCCGCGGACACCGCGGTCGCGGCCAGTCGGGCGGGCAGGCCCGAAGGGTCGCCCAGCAGTCGGGGCAGCAACAGCAACACGGGCCAATGCCAGAGGTACCAGGAGTAGGACACCCGCCCGATCGCGCGCATCGCCGGCCGGCACAGCAGGCGGCCCACTCCCAGGCTGCGGGTGACGCAGCCACCCCCGATCACCAGCGCGGTGCCCAGCGCCGGCAGCAGCGCTGCGGTGCCGGGGTAGGGCGTGGCGGGGCCCAGCTGCGTGCAGGTCAGCAAGATCAGCGCCAGGCCGCCCCAGCCGGCGATCGCCGCGGGCAGCGGCGGCAACCGCCGCCACTGCTCGATCGACAGTGCGACCAGCCCGCCGACGGCCAGCTCCCAGGCGCGGGTGGGCAGCGAGAAGAACGCCCACGGCGGCGAGCTGCGGGTCCACAGCACCGCGGCCGTCAACGAAGCCGCGGCGACCAAGGACAGCACCAGCGCGTACGGCGCCGCCTCGGCCTTGGAATTGGGCTGGGCGTCGCGCCGCAGTCGTCCGACCAGCCAGGCGGTTGCGATGATCAACAGCGGCCACACCAGATAGAACTGCTCCTCGACGCCCAGTGACCAGTAGTGCTGAAACGGCGAGGGCGCTTGCGTGTTCAGATAGTCGGTGCCCTGGTGGGCGAACCGGTAGTTGCCGACGTACAGCGCGCTGGCGATGCCGTCGAGGAACACGCTGCGGGCCTGCAACGGCGGCAGCACGAGGGCCGACGCAAGCGCGGTGACGACGGCGACGGTGGCCGCGGCCGGCAACAATCGGCGGGCCCGCGCTCCGTAAAAAGGACCCAGTGCAACGGTTTTCGTCGTGCTGACCTCGCGCCAGAGCAGGCCGGTGATCAGGAAGCCGGAGATGACGAAGAAGACGTCGACGCCGATGAAGCCGCCGGCGGTACCGGGGATGCCCGCGTGGTAGAGCACGACGGCGACGGCCGCGACCGCGCGCAGACCTTCGATGTCGGGGCGGAATCCTCGTCGCGCTATTCGTCGGGTGGAGCTATCGCCCGCTGGTGAGGGCGGGCTGGTCGCGGTTTCCTGCCGGACTGCCATGCCTTTTCGGGATGCCTCGCTAGGTTGCCAGCCAGGAAATCTCGCCGGGTAATTGCAAACGCCACCACGTCACATCATGGCCGCCGACCGTGAAGCTTACCGCCGGTGGCGTTTTGAGCTGGCTCACGAATTGGCGTGTCGCGGGATAGAAACGGTCGAATGTCCCGCAGTCGACGCGCAGCGGAATCTGTGATAGCGCCGGCAGGCCCATCACGCTGTTCGTCATCCAGTCCTCTTCGCTGTCAAACGCTTTGGGTGCGCAGTCGGCGTAGGACGTGTAGAGCGCCGGGCTGATTGCGCAGATCCCCGCGGTCCGCGACGGCCCCAGTTTGGCGCCCAGGTGCAGCGCCCCGTATCCACCCATCGACCAGCCCAGGAAGCCCACCCGCGACGTATCCAGCCCCATCGAGCCCAACATCGGCAACAGCTCGTCGGTGACCATCGCACCAGAGTCAGTGCCGTCGGCCCGCTTGTGCCAGTAGGAGTCGCTGCCACCGTCGACCCCTACCACGGCGAACGGCGGCTTGCCCTCCTTGACCAGCCGGGCCAGCGCGTCCTCGACACCGCAGTCCAGCATCATGTTGGCGTCGCCGTCCTTGCCGTGCAGCGCGATCACCGGGCGTAGCGGCCCGCTCTGCGAGCTCTGGCCGGGCGGTAGCGCGATCACCCAATTGGTCTTGACCCCGCCGCGCGCCTTCGAGATGAACGAACCGGTAAGGCGGTTCGGCAGGGTGCTGCTCGCAGTCGACGGTTCGAACGGGGCGGGCATTGGCGCCGCTTGTGGTTCGAGCGGATCCAGCCAGGCGCTCAACGCCCAGGCGCCCGCCGCCGCAACGCTGGCACTGGCGCCCATTCGCAGCACCGCGCGGCGGTTCAGATCAGGCACGAGCGTCATAATGCCGCGCCCACTGGGGGTTTTCCGACCCCGTCGCGGCTTTTGCAAGGCCATTGTGATGCCGCAGTCATCGACTAGTGACGTCTGACGCACCCAGTCCCGGCGGATGGAATCTGGCAGGTTTCAACCCTCGCGCGCGGCGGCGGGCTTCGCGACGCTGGAGCTTTCGTGCGTGGTTTCGAAAGTCTGCTGATCAAGAGCGGAAGAGGATTGGATGAGTCTGGCATTTCACTGGTTCCTGCCGACGTACGGGGATTCCCGCAATCTCGTCGCCGGTGGGCATGGCACGTCGATGCACGGCGACCGGCCCGCGACGTTGCGCTATCTGCACCAGATCTGCGCCGCCGCCGAAGACAACGGTTTCGAGGCGGTGCTGACGCCGACCGGATTGTGGTGTGAGGACGCCTGGTTGACGACGGCGATGTTGATCGAGCGCACCGAGACGCTGAAGTTCCTGGTCGCCTTCCGCCCGGGGCTGCTCAGCCCGACGCTGGCCGCGCAAATGGCCGGCACCTTCCAGCGGCACTCCGACGGACGGCTGCTGCTCAACGTCGTCACCGGCGGCGAACCGCACGAACAACAGGCCTACGGTGACTACCTGGACAAGCAGGCGCGCTATGCGCGCACCGCCGAGTTCCTGGACGTGGTGCGCCAACTGTGGACCTCGAAGGAACCGGTGACGTTCGCCGGGGAACACATCCGCATCGAGGGTGCACAACTCAACAACCCGCCCGACCCGATTCCCGCGGTGTTCTTCGGTGGGTCGTCGGGGTCGGCCGGACCCGTCGCCGCCAAGTACTCCGACGTCTACCTCACCTGGGGCGAACCGCTGCCGGCCGTCGCCGAGAAATTGGACTGGATTCGCGGGCTCGCCGCCGAGGCCGGCCGGACCCTGCAGTTCGGGTTGCGGATCCACGTGATCAGCCGCCCGACCGCCGCGCAAGCCTGGGCCGAAGCCGACCGGCTGCTGGAGGCGATCGACCCGGCGGACATCGAGCGCGTGCAGGCCAGCCTGGCGCGCAGCGAATCCGAAGGACAGCGCCGGATGCTGAAGTTGCACGGCGGCAACGACAATCAGCTGCTGATCGCGCCCAACCTGTGGGCCGGCGTCGGCCTGGTGCGCGGCGGTGCCGGCACCGCGCTGGTCGGATCGCACGAAGAGGTCGCCCAACGGCTGACCGAATACGCGGACCTGGGCATCGACCACTTCATCTTGTCGGGCTATCCGCATCTGGAAGAGGCGTACTGGTTCGGCGAGGGCGTGCTGCCGCTGCTCGAGCGCAAGGGCGTGTGGAAACACCCCAACCGCAAGACTCAGCCCCGCTCGTCGACGCCGTTCGCGGCCGCCTCGGCGCAGTAGCGATGGCGACGACCTTGCCGGCCCCGGTCGCGGCGGCCGATGGCCTGGACGAGTCGGACGCGGATCGGCGTCGCCGGCTGCGCACGGTCGTCGCCGCAAGCCTGCTCGGCACGACGGTCGAGTGGTACGACTTCTTCCTCTACGCCACCGCCGCCGGGCTGGTGTTCAACAAGCTGTTCTTCCCCAACGCCAGCTCACTGGTGGGCACTCTGCTGGCGTTCGCGACGTTCGCCGTGGGGTTCGTCATGCGGCCCATCGGAGGCCTGGTCTTCGGCCACATCGGGGACCGGATCGGCCGCAAACGCAGCCTGGCGCTGACGATGCTGATTATGGGCATCGCGACGGCGCTGATCGGGGTGTTGCCGAGCGCCGCCGAGATCGGGGTGTGGGCGCCGATTCTGCTGCTGGTGCTGCGCGTACTGCAGGGTTTCGCGCTCGGCGGCGAGTGGGGCGGTGCGGTGCTGCTGGCCGTCGAACACAGTCCCGGCGACCGGCGCGGCCGCTACGGAGCGATCCCCCAGATCGGCCTGGCGTTGGGCCTGGCGCTCGGCACCGGGATATTTGCTTACCTGCAGGTCGCTTTGGGGCTCGGCGCAGTTCCTGTCCTACGGCTGGCGCATCGGCTTCCTGCTGAGCCTGGTGCTGGTCGCGGTCGGCATCCTGGTGCGGTTGCGGGTCGACGAGACGCCGGCGTTTCAGGAGCTGCGCGACCTCGAGGCGTCGTCCACCGTGCCGGTCCGCGACATCTTCCGCGGGGCTCGCGCGCGGCGCAACACGTTCCTCGGTCTGCTGGCGCGCTGGGCCGAGGGTTCGGCCTTCAACACCTGGGGTGTGTTCGCGATCAGCTACGCGACCGGCGCGTTGGGCTTCCACAAGGTGCCGGTGCTGATCGTGGTGACCATCGCCGCCCTGGTGATGGCGGTGCTGCTGCCGGTCTCGGGGGTACTGACCGACCGCTACGGCGCGCGACGCGTCTACCTGGCGGGCGTGGTCTGTTACGGCCTGGCGACCTTCCCGGTCTTCGTCCTGTTCGGCACCAAAAGCCTGGTGTTGTTCGGGCTGGCGATGGTCATCGTGTTCGGTGTCGTGCACGCGCTGTTCTACGGCGCGCAGGGCACGCTGTTCTCGTCGCTGTATCCGACCAAGAGCCGCTACACCGGATTGTCGTTCGTCTACCAGTTCTCCGGCATCTACGCCTCGGGGGTGACCCCGATGATCCTCACCGCGCTGATCGCCGCCGCCGGGGGCACGCCGTGGCTGGCGTGCGCGTATCTCGTTGCGACGGCCGTGATTAGCGTGATCGCCACGGCGCTGATCCGCGAGCGCGACTTGTACCTGTAGGTCGTGAACTCATCGAGCGTGAACGTAGTTTCACGGTCGGCCGCGAACGTGAAACCAACCTCACCCCGGCAGGGGCCGTGGCGGAGTCGTAACGGTTGCTGTAGAGCGGTCAAGCCCGCTAGCGTCCGGACATGCGGCGCGCGCAAGGCCAGGACGGCTCCGGCTCTGCGTGCGGCGCCTCCAATGAGCCTGCACATGGCAACAATGCCTAACTGCGCCAAGGGCTTTCGCAGCGGCAGCTGAGCATGATCGCGCTCGGCGGCGTGATCGGCGCCGGGTTGTTCGTCGGGTCCGGCGTGGTGATCCGCGATACCGGGCCCGCCGCGTTCCTGACGTATGCGCTTTGCGGTGTGCTGATCGTCCTGGTGATGCGGATGCTGGGTGAGATGGCCGCGGCCAACCCGTCCACCGGTTCGTTCGCCGATTACGCGGCCCAGGCGCTTGGCGGCTGGGCGGGGTTTTCGGTGGGCTGGTTGTACTGGTACTTCTGGGTGATCGTCGTCGGATTCGAGGCGGTCGCCGGCGGCAAGGTCCTCACCTACTGGTTCCACGCGCCGCTGTGGCTCCTGTCGCTGTGTCTGATGGTGTTGATGACCGCGACGAACTTGTTCTCGGTGTCGTCGTTCGGCGAGTTCGAATTCTGGTTCGCCGGAATCAAAGTCGCGACGATCGTCGTCTTCCTCGGCATCGGTGCGGTGTTCGTGATCGGCCTGTGGCCGGGACACCACGGCGGGTTCGCCAACCTGACCGCGCACGGCGGGTTCTTCCCGAAGGGCATCGCGGCGGTCTTCGCCGCGATCGTGGTGGTGATCTTCTCGATGGTGGGCGCCGAAATCGTCACGATCGCCGCGGCTGAGAGCCGCGAGCCGGCCGTGGCGGTCCAGCGGGCGACGCGATCGGTGGTCGCGCGGATATCGATCTTCTTCGTCGGCTCGGTATTCCTGCTCGTGGTGATCCTGCCCTGGGACTCGGTGGATGTCGGCACTTCGCCATATGTCGCGGCGTTCAAGCAGATGGGTCTGGCCGGGGCAGATCAGGCGATGAACGCGGTGGTGATCGCCGCGGTGCTGTCGTCGCTGAACTCGGGGCTGTACACGTCGTCGCGCATGCTGTTCGTGCTCGCGGCCCGCAACCACGCGCCGCTGCGGCTGGTCAAACTCAGCGGGCGCGGGGTGCCGCACGTCGCGATCGTGTTCTCGTCGGCGATCGGCTTCCTGTGCGTGATCATGTCCTGGCTGGCGCCGCACACGGTCTTTCTTTTCCTGCTCAACTCCTCGGGCGCGATCATCCTGTTCGTCTACTGGCTGATCGCGCTCTCGCAGATCGTCCTGCGCCGCCGCACCCCCACCGATCAGCTGCCGCTGAAGATGTGGTTTTTCCCGGTGCTGTCGATCCTCACGCTGGCCGGAATCACCGCCGTGCTGGTGCAGATGGCGTTCGACCATGCGGCACGCAGCCAGCTGTGGCTGTCCCTGTTGTCGTGGGCGGTGGTGCTGGCGATCTACGCCGCCAACCGAATGCGCCACGCCCGGGCACGCTAGGCCGTCTTACTGAACAGCACCGCCTGTTCGAACGGGAGCCTGCCGAAAACTCGCCGCGTCCCACCGGTTACATGCTCGGCCGCCTCGTCGCGGGTGACGATCTGCGGGTTGGTGATACCGAACGTTTTGCCGTGGCGGCGCATCTGCCCACCGCCGGCCGCTTTAAGGTTCTTCAGCCAGTCGCGGTCCGGACCGTAAGTCAGCAGGACCGCGATGCCGGGCTTCCCATCGACAGTGGCGTTGAACGCGCTCACCGGGGTGCGGAATTGCTTGCCGGACTTCCGCCCGACGTGCTCGATAATCGCAAACGACGGGGCCCAGCCGGCCCATAGCCGCTGAATGGGATTCGTGACGTGCCGATTGAAACGCGCCAAGCCTTGGGGTAGTCGCATGCGTCTTATCCAACGCTCCTGTTGCGGCCCGCTCAACCCGCGTTGTCTTACACCCTGTAGTTGATCAGGGTGCCGAGGCTGGAACACTGGGTGTCATGAGCAGCACTGACCAGGCCGCTACCGCGGTGACCTCCTCGGCGGCTCTGTTCGACGCCGCGTGCGCCGTCATCCCTGGTGGGGTGAACTCGCCGGTGCGCGCGTTCACGGCGGTCGGTGGTACGCCGCGCTTCATCACCGAGGCACACGGCTGCTGGCTCACCGACGCCGACGGCAACCGCTACGTCGACCTGGTCTGCTCGTGGGGTCCGATGATTCTGGGCCACGCGCACCCCGCCGTGGTCGACGCGGTCGCCAAGGCCGCCGCCAACGGTCTGTCGTTCGGGGCGCCTACTCCGGCCGAAACCGAACTGGCCACGGAGATCGTCGGCCGGGTCGCGCCGGTCGAGCGACTCCGGCTGGTGAACTCCGGCACCGAGGCTACGATGAGCGCGGTGCGGCTGGCCCGCGGCTTCACCGGCCGGGCCAAGATCGTCAAGCTCTCCGGTTGCTATCACGGCCACGCCGATGCGTTGCTCGCCGACGCCGGGTCCGGGGTGGCGACGCTGGGCCTGCCGTCCTCGCCGGGAGTCACCGGCGCCGCCGCGGCCGACACAATTGTTTTGCCATACAACGACATTGGTGCGGTACGGCAGACGTTCGCACAGTTCGGCGATCAGATCGCCGCGGTGATCACCGAGGCCAGCCCCGGCAACATGGGCGTCGTGCCGCCGGCCGCCGGTTACAACGCGGCGCTGCGCGCGATCACCGCCGAGCACGGCGCACTGCTGATCGTCGACGAGGTGATGACCGGCTTCCGTGTCAGCCGAAGTGGTTGGTACGGAATCGATCCCGTTGCCGCCGATCTGTTCACCTTCGGCAAGGTGATGAGCGGCGGGCTGCCCGCCGCCGCGTTCGGCGGGCGGTCCGAGGTGATGGAGCGCCTCGCGCCGCTGGGGCCGGTGTATCAGGCCGGCACCCTGTCGGGTAACCCGGTGGCGATGGCCGCGGGGCTGGCCACCCTACGCGCCGCGGACGACACCGTCTACGCCGCGCTGGACGCCAACGCCGACCGGCTGGCCGGGCTGTTCGGCGAGGCGCTCACCAACGCTGGTGTACCACATCGGATTCCGCGCGCCGGCAACATGCTCAGCGTTTTTTTCGCGGACGCGCCGGTCACCGACTTCGCGTCCGCTCGCAACAGCGAGACCTGGCGCTACCCGCCGTTCTTTCACGCCCTGCTGGACGCGGGTGTTTACCCGCCGTGCAGCGCCTTCGAGGCATGGTTCGTTTCGGCGGCACTCGACGACACCGCGTTCGAGAGAATCGCGGCCGCGCTACCCAGTGCCGCACGCGCTGCCGCGAGCGCGACCCGGGAGGGGAAGCCCTGATGGCCGAGCAAACCCGGGTGCATGTGATGCGCCACGGCGAGGTGCACAACCCAGACGGCATCCTGTACGGACGGCTGCCAGGATTTCGCTTGTCGGACAGAGGGAAAGCGCAAGCGGCCGCGGTCGCCGAGGCGCTGGCCGGCCGCGACATCGTCGCGGTCATCGCCTCGCCGCTGCAGCGGGCACAGGAGACGGCCACGCCCATCGCGGCCAAGCACGACCTGGCCATCGACACCGACCCCGACCTGATCGAATCGGCCAACTTCTTCGAGGGCAAGAACATGAGCCCGGGCGACGGCGCCTGGCAGAACCCACGGTTTTGGTGGCAGCTGCGCAATCCGTTCACACCGTCGTGGGGTGAGCCGTATCGCGAGATCGCCGACCGCATGTCGACCGCGGTGGACAAGGCACGTGTTCGCGGCGCGGGCCACGAGGTGGTGTGCGTCAGCCACCAGCTGCCGGTGTGGACGCTGCGGCTGCACCTGACCGGCAAGCGCCTCTGGCACGACCCGCGGCGGCGCGAGTGCGACCTCGCCTCGCTGACCACCCTGGTCTACGACGGCGACCGGCTGGTCGACGTCGAGTATTCCCAACCCGCCAGCGCTTGACCATGCGGCGGCGACGATGCAGTGGGGGTGCCCCAAGCCGCGCAGCGGCGAGGGGGACGAAGCGATGTGGAGGAGCGGCGCCATGATCTGGCGTCGGACGGTGATCGCCGGGGCGGTGGTGGCAATCTCCGGATTGCTCACCGGCTGCTCGGCCGGTCACGACGCTGTCGCGCAGGGCGGCACCTTCGAATTCGTCTCTCCCGGAGGCAAAACCGACATCTTCTACGACCCGCCCTCGAGTCGTAGCCGCCCCGGCCCGCTCTCCGGCCCGGACCTGGCCGACCCCGCGCACACACTGTCGCTGGACGACGCGATCTTCTCCGGCAACGTCGTCGTCATCAACGTCTGGGGCCAGTGGTGTGGACCGTGCCGCGCCGAAGTCACCCAGCTGCAACAGGCGTACGACGCCACCCGCGAATCCGGGGCGTCCTTCCTCGGTATCGATGTGCGCGACAACAACCGGCAGGCGGCCCTGGACTTCGTCAACGATCGCGCCGTGACGTACCCGTCGATCTACGACCCGGCGATGCGCACCCTGATCGCATTCGGCGGCAAATACCCGACCACCGTGATCCCGTCCACGCTGGTGCTGGATCGCCAGCACCGGGTCGCGGCGGTTTTTCTGCGTGAACTGCTGGCTTCGGACTTGCTGCCCGTGGTGCAGAAGCTGACCCGGGAAGCGCCGCCGAACCTGAAGACACCGGGCAAGCAGGGCTCGTCTTGATGACCGGTTTCGCCCAAACAGCCGCCGCCGGACCCTTGCTGGTGGCGCTGGGTGCCTGCGTGCTCGCCGGGCTGGTGTCGTTCGCCTCGCCCTGCGTGGTGCCGCTGGTGCCGGGCTATCTGTCGTATCTGGCCGCGGTCGTCGGAGTGGACGAGCCACAGGGCTCGAGCTCGGGAATAGTCAAGGCGCCGCCCGCGGCCCGGTGGCGAGTCGCGGGATCGGCGGCGCTGTTCGTCGCCGGATTCACCACGGTGTTCGTCCTGGGCACCGTCGCTGTGCTCGGGATGACGACGACGCTGATCACCAATCAGCTGGTGCTGCAGCGGGTCGGCGGTGTGCTGACCATCGTGATGGGGCTGGTGTTCGTCGGTCTCATTCCCGCTCTGCAGCGCCAGGTCCGGTTCAGCCCACAACAGCTGACGACGGTCGCCGGTGCGCCGGTGCTGGGCGCGGTGTTCGCGCTCGGGTGGACGCCGTGCCTGGGACCGACCCTGACCGGCGTGATCACCGTCGCGTCGGCCACCCAAGGCGCGAACGTTGCCCGCGGCATCCTGCTGGTGATCGCCTACTGCTTGGGCCTGGGAATCCCGTTCGTACTCTTGGCATTTGGCTCCGCGCGGGCGGTCGCGGGCCTGGGCTGGCTGCGCCGGCACAGCCGAGCCATCCAGGTCTTCGGCGGTGCGCTGCTGATCGCGGTCGGGGTGCTGCTGGTCACCGGTGTGTGGAACGACTTCATCTCCTGGCTGCGAGACGCCTTCGTCAGCGACGTGAGGCTGCCGATTTGAGACAGCTTCTCGCAGTGCTGGTTTCCAAGACACGCAACACCTGGCGCGCGCTGACGTCGATGGGCACCGCGCTGGTGCTGTTGTGTCTGCTCGCACTCGGCGCGATACCGGGAGCCCTGCTGCCGCAGCGCAGCCTGAATGCGGGCAAGGTCGACGAGTACCTGGCCGCCCACCCGACGATCGGCCCATGGCTGAATCGGCTGCAGGCCTTCGACGTGTTCTCCAGCTTCTGGTTCACTGCCATCTACGTGCTGCTGTTCGTCTCGCTGGTCGGCTGCCTGACGCCGCGGATGATCGAGCACGCCCGCAGCCTGCGCGCCACACCCGTCGCCGCGCCGCGCAACCTGGCCCGGCTGCCCAAGTACGCCAGCTCGCGGCTGACGCTGGCCGACGAGGCCGACCTGAACGCCGTGTCGAACACGATTGCCGGGCGGCTGCACGGCTGGCGCACCGCGATCCGCCACGAAGACGACGCCGTCGAGATCTCCGCCGAAAAGGGCTACCTGCGCGAATTCGGCAATATCGTCTTCCACTTCTCGCTGCTGGGGTTGCTGGTCGCGGTGGCCGTCGGCAAGCTGTTCGGCTACGAGGGCAACGTCATCGTGATCGCCGACGGCGGTCCCGGCTTCTGCTCGGCCTCACCGGCCGCGTTCGACTCGTTCCGGGCCGGCAACACTGTCGACGGCACGTCGCTGCACCCAATCTGTGTGCGCGTCAACGACTTTCAGGCGCACTACCTGCCGTCCGGGCAGGCCACGTCGTTCGCCGCCGACATTGATTATCAGGACGGCAGCGACCTGGCGGCCAACAGCTGGCGGCCCTACCGGCTGGCGGTCAACCATCCGCTGCGCGTCGGCGGCGACCGGGTGTACCTGCAGGGTCACGGCTACGCGCCCACCTTCACGGTGACCTTCCCCGACGGGCAGACCCGGACCTCGACCGTGCAGTGGCGGCCCGACAACCCGCAGACCCTGCTCTCGTCGGGCGTGATGCGCATCGACCCGCCGGCCGGCAGCTACGCCGGCGCCGCCGAGCGCCGCAAGCACCAGATCGCGATCCAGGGCCTTTTGGCGCCCACCGAACAGCTCGACGGCGCCCTGCTGTCGTCACGGTTCCCGGCCCTGGACGCCCCGGCTGTGGCCGTCGACATCTACCGCGGCGACACCGGCCTTGACACCGGGCGCCCGCAGTCGTTGTTCACTCTGGATCCGCGGCTGATCGAGCAGGGCCGACTGACCAAGGAGAAACGGGTCAACCTGCGCGCCGGCCAGGACGTCCGGATCGACCAGGGGCCCGCGGCGGGCACCACGATCCGCTTCGACGGCGCTGTGCCGTTCGTCAACCTGCAGGTCTCCCACGACCCCGGCCAGGTCTGGGTGCTGGTCTTCGCGATCACGATGATGGCCGGGCTGCTCGTCTCGCTGCTGGTGCGCCGGCGCCGGGTCTGGGTTCGTCTGATGCCGGTCGACTCGGCCCCCGGTACGGTGAACGTCGAGCTGGGCGGCTTGGCTCGCACCGACAACTCGGGTTGGGGCGACGAGTTCGAAAGGCTCACCGAGCGGTTACTCGCCGACCTCGGCGAATCCTCAGCGTCCAGAAGGAGTTCGCAGGTGGACGTCTCATGAACACCCTGCACGTCAATATCGGCCTGGCGCGCTATTCCGACTGGGCGTTCACCTCGGCGGTGTTGGCCCTGGTGGTCGCGCTGCTGCTGCTGGCCCTCGAGCTCGCCTACGTCGGCAGCCGGCGCGCCGACAGCCGCGAGCGGGTGTTGGCCGGTGCCGTGGCCGCCGATAGCTCCACTCCCGGCATCGTCGAGAATGCCGACCGGCGGCCGTTCGACGAACGCGCCGGGCGCGCCGGCCTCGCGGTGGTCTACCTCGGCATCGCCCTGCTGCTGGCCTGCCTGGTGCTGCGCGGCCTGGCCACCATGCGGGTGCCATGGGGCAACATGTACGAGTTCATCAACCTCACCTGCCTGTGCGGGCTGATCGCCGGCGCGATCGTGCTGCGCCGCCCGCAATTCCGCCCACTCTGGGTGTTCCTGCTGCTGCCGGTGCTGATCCTGCTCACGGTGTCCGGCCGCTGGCTCTACATCAATGCCGCCCCCGTGATGCCGGCCTTGCAGTCCTACTGGCTGCCCATTCACGTGTCCGTGGTCAGCCTGGGCTCGGGGGTGTTCCTGGTCGCCGGCATCGCCAGCATCCTGTTCTTGCTGCGCACCTCGCGATACGGGAGTCCCGACGCCGAGCAGCGCGCTGGGGGCGCGCTGCAACGGATCGTGCGTCGGCTGCCCGACGCGCAGACCCTGGACCGCATCGCCTACCGAACCACGATCTTCGCGTTCCCGGTATTCGGTTTCGGGGTCATCTTCGGAGCGATCTGGGCCGAGGAAGCCTGGGGCCGGTATTGGGGCTGGGATCCCAAGGAGACGGTGTCGTTCGTCGCGTGGGTGATCTACGCGGCCTACCTGCATGCCAGGTCAACCGCGGGATGGCGGGACAGGAAAGCCGCCTGGGTCAACGTCGCCGGGTTCGTGGCCATGATCTTCAATTTGTTCTTCGTTAACCTGGTGACCGTAGGCCTGCATTCGTATGCCGGCGTGGGCTGACAGTTAGGAAGCAACACACCGCAACAAGGGGGAATGCACGTGACTGAGCAGTCAACGAGTGGCGTGGGGGCGCCCGAACATCCGACGGCTGACTTGGCCGAACAGGAGCAGCAATCCGCTGTCGAGACGCCCGCGGATCCCAACGCCGAGGCACCGACTCGGGCCTTCGCCGGCTTCCGCGAGCGTCGGGCTCCCGCCACCGAGCGCCGGGAAGCACCGCCCGCCCCACCGCCGCCCGGGATGCCGCGCTGCGATTCCACCCCGGTGACCGGGATCCCGCGGGTCGACCCGACCGCCTACGGCGCCTATTACACCGGGCAGGCCGAGGCGCCCGCCGAAGTTCCGGCGCCGTACCGTCCCGAGCACTTGCCGCACACGCCGTATCCGGAACTGTCCACCGGCATGCTGCTGCGCCCGATCAAGCCGCCGCCGTCGGAGGGCTGGCGCCGCCTGGTCTACGTGCTGTCCGGCCAGCTGATCAACCTGGGGGAGAGTCGGCGGGCAGCCCGGCAGAACAACTTGGTGGCGCAGGTCAACCGGCCGTTGCGCGGCTCCTATCGGGTCGCGGTGATCTCGCTGAAGGGCGGCGTCGGCAAAACCACGATCGCTGCCACGCTGGGTGCGACCTTCGCCCAGATTCGCGGCGACCGGGTGGTGGCCGTCGACGCCAACCCCGACCGCGGCACGCTGTGCCAAAAGGTCCCGCTGGAGACCGCGGGCACGGTGCGTCAGCTGCTGCAGGATGCCGGGACCGTGGATCGCTACAGCGACGTCCGCCGTTACACCTCGCGGGGCCCGAGCGGGCTGGAAGTGCTGGCGTCGGAAAGCGATCCGGCGGTGTCGAAGGCATTCGACGCCGACGACTACACCCGCACCCTGGGAATCCTGGAGCGCTACTACGGCCTGGTGATCACCGACTGCGGGCCCGGCCTGCTGCACTCGGCGATGTCGTCGGTGCTGGAGAACGCCAACCTTCTGATCGTGGTGAGTTCTGGTTCCATCGACGGGGCGCGCAGCGCGTCGGCGACGCTGGACTGGCTGGACGCCCACGGCCACGAAGCGCTGGTTCGCAATTCGATCGCGGTCATCAACGCGGTGCGCCCGCGGACCGGCAAGGTCGACATGAACAAGGTGATTGAGCACTTCTCCCGGCGCTGCCGCGCGGTGCGTTTGGTGCCTTACGACGCTCACCTTGACGAGGGCGCCGAGATCCATCTCGATCAGATGCGGCGCGAGACGCGCGAAGCGCTCACCAGCCTGGCTGCCGTTGTCGCCGAAGGGTTTCCGGGAGATCAGCCCAACCTGGGCCTGGGTTAACTAGGTGGGACGAATGGGTCAGCGGGGGCCGTCGTCTCCTCTTCCCAACCGCCGCATGAAGTCTGGATCGTCGTCCGGTCCGATGACGCGCGACTTCGGCCGGTGCGCCTGCGACCGCGCTGCGCGCCAGCCAATGTAGATCAGCGTCCCCAGAAGCAGGACGACCACCAGGTAGAGCACTCCACACCTCCTGTGCGCGAATATACTCGCGCCGTAGGCTCGAGCTGTGTCAGAAGGGCCGAGCGACAACAGCACTGGGGACAATCCGGCGGACGGCGCGCAGCAGCGCACTCGAGATCGCGTGGTTGTCGACGTTTTGCTCTACGCGGTGGCGCGGCTGCTGCTGGCGGTCGTGCTCACCGGAGTGATCTATCTCGCGGCGCACGCGCTCGGTATCAAACAGTTCCCGGTCGTCGTCGCGGCGTTGTTCGCGTTGATCATCGCGATGCCGTTGGGCATCTGGGTGTTCGCCCCGCTGCGCCGGCGCGCCACGGCCGCGCTCGCCGTTTCCGGTGAACGCCGACGCGCCGAACGCGACCAGCTGCGGGCCCGGCTGCGTGGTGAGGCGAGCGACGAACCCGACGGTCAGTAGTTGGGCATCCGCACGACCTGGGCGGCGTAGCTCAGGCCCGCGCCGTACCCGATCAGCAGCGCCAGATCGCCGGGCTTGGAAGCCCCGGTAGCAAGCAGCTCTGCCATCGCCAGCGGAATCGACGCGGCGGACGTGTTGCCGGTGTGCTCGATGTCATTGGCCACGATCGCGTCCGGCCGAAGGTCCAGATTCTTGGCCAGTACCTCGTTGATCCGGGCGTTGGCCTGATGCGGGATGAACACGTCGATCTGATCGGATCGCACCCCCGCGGCGTCCATCGCCTGCCGCCCGACCTTGCCCATTTCGAATGCGGCCCAACGGAAGACCGCGCTGCCTTCCAGCCGAAGAAACGGGCGCGGGCCGGTCGGGTTCTCGGTGTAGGTGATCCAGTCGATGTCCTGACGGATGGCCATGGCTTGCTCGCCGTCGCTGCCCCAGACGGTCGGCCCGATGCCCTGATCGGGCGTCTCGCCCACCACGACGGCGGCGGCGCCGTCGGCGAAGATGAAGCAGTTGCTGCGGTCGAGCATGTCCACGGTGGGGGATAGTTTCTCCGAACCGACGACCAGCATCTTGGCGACGCTGCCGCCGCGGATCATGTCCGCCGCGACACCGACCGCGTAGCCGAAGCCGGCGCATCCGGCCGAGATGTCGAATGCGGGCACACCCGTTGCGCCCAACGCCGAAGCGACCGCCGGGGCGCTGGCCGGGGTCTGCAAGAACTGGTTGCTGGTGGCGACGATGACACCGTCGATGTCGGTCGTCTGTAGTCCGGCTTTGGCGATGGCTTCCCGGCTGGCCTCGACGCTCATGGAGGTGACGGATTCGTCGTCGGCGGCGAATCGGCGTGTCTTGATGCCGGTGCGCGAGTAGATCCACTCGTCGGTCGAGTCGATGTTCTGACACAGCTCGTCGTTGGTGACCACGCGTTCGGGGCGGTAGGACCCGACGCTGAGCAGTCCGATGTTCCTGGGCCCACTGGTCGCGGCGATCTGCTGCATTGCGCTCCTCGATGGGTGTCATCCGGCTGGCGGGGTAAGAGCGGTCACGTTGACGCTAACCGGTCTTAGCGGAATCCGAAGACCTCTTCGGAAAGGAATCCCGGCATCGGGTGCGCGATGAGGGCTTCGGGTGTGCGCTCGGGGCGGCGACACCCGGGCACACGCCTTGGGCGCGTCAGTGGGCCAGCGCCAGCGCCGCGGCCACCGTGACCGCCCAGACCAGCATCGTCAGCCCGGTATCGCGCAGCACCGGGATCAGCTCGGGGCCGCCGCGCCCGGAGCGCACCGGGCCGGCGGCGCGCAGCGCCAGCGGGGTGGCGACCAGCCCCACCGCGCACCACGGCGTGGCCAGCATCAGCACCAGGGTCAGCAGCCCGGCGGTCGCCAACAGCCCCTGGTAGAACACCCGGGTGCGGGCATCGCCGAGGCGCACCGCCAGGGTGATCTTCTGCGCCTGCGCGTCGGTCGGGATATCCCGCAGGTTGTTGGCCACCAGTACCGACGACGACAGCGCGCCCGTCGCCACCGCCAGCACCAGTCCGACCCAGTCCACCCGCAGCGCCTGGGTGTACTGCGTGCCCAGCACGGCGACCAGGCCGAAGAACACGAACACCGCGATCTCGCCGAAACCCGCGTACCCGTAGGGCCGCGAGCCGCCGGTGTAGAGCCAAGCTCCGGCGATGCACACGACGCCGACCGCGATCAGCCACGGCGCGGACAGTAGCGCCAGCGCCAGGCCGGCCGCCGCGCCTACCGCGAGCGACGCCAGTGCGGCGGTCAGCACCGCGCGCGGCGCCGCCAGTCGCGAGCCCACCAGCCGCGCCGGACCGGTCCGGACGTCGTCGGTGCCCCGGATGCCGTCGGAGTAGTCGTTGGCGTAGTTGACGCCGATGGTCAGCGCGACCGCGACGGCCAGCGCCAGCAGCGCTTTCCACCACACCGCGGACTGCAGCCAAGCCGCGGCGCCGGTGCCCGCGACGACGGGCGCGATCGCGTTGGGCAGCGTCCGCGGTCGAGCCCCCGAGATCCACTGCGCAAAACTGGCCACCAGGGCATCCTGCCCTAATGCACCACAATGGGCGAATGCTCGGAGTGATCGGCGGCAGCGGGTTCTACACGTTCTTCGACTCCGATGTTCGCCACGTCCACCCCGACACGCCGTACGGCCGGCCCAGCGCGCCGCTGACGGTGGGCACCGTCGGCGAACATGAGGTCGCCTTCCTGCCCCGCCACGGCGCCAGGCACGAGTATTCGGCGCACACCGTGCCGTACCGCGCCAACATGTGGGCCCTGCGCGCGCTGGGGGTGCGGCAGGTGCTCGCGCCGTGCGCGGTGGGCAGCCTGAACCCCGCCTACGGTCCGGGCTCGATCGTGGTGCCCGATCAGCTGGTGGATCGCACGAACAGCCGCGCCGACACCTACTTCGACTCCGGCGCGATTCACGTCGACTTCGCCGACCCGTATTGCCCAACTCTGCGGGAGGCGGCCTCCGGCCTGCCCGACGTGGTCGACGGCGGCACCATGGTGGTGATCCAAGGTCCGCGGTTTTCCACCCGCGCCGAGAGTCGGTGGTTCGCCTCGGCGGGCTTCACGCTGGTCAACATGACCGGATACCCGGAGGCTGTGCTCGCTCGTGAGCTCGAAATATGTTATGCGGCAATCGCTTTAGTCACTGATCTGGACGCCGGTATCAGCCATGGTGAGGGCGTGAAGACGGTGGACGTCATGGTCGAATTCGAAAAGAACATCGAGCCGTTCAAGACGCTGGTGCGCGACGCGATCGGCCGGGTGGCTGTCCAGCGCGACTGCACGCACTGCCTGTCGCACACCGGCGTCACCCTACCGTTCGAGTTGCCGTGAGAGTGTTGCTGACCGGCGCCGCCGGTTTCATCGGGACGCGGGTGGACGCGGCGCTGCGCGCGGCCGGCCACGAGGTGGTGGGCGTCGACATGCTGCTGCCTGCCGCGCACGGCCCAAACTCGTTGCTGCCGAACGGATGTCACCGGGTCGACATCCGGGACGCCGAGGCGCTGGCCCCGCTGTTGGCTGGGGTGGATCTGGTGTGCCATCAGGCCGCGATGGTCGGTGCCGGCGTCGACGCGGCCGACGCCCCGGCCTACGGCGGCCACAACGACTACGGCACCACCGTGCTGCTGGCCCAGATGTTCGCCGCCGGGGTGCGCCGCCTGGTGCTGGCGTCGTCGATGGTGGTGTACGGACAGGGTCGCTATCACTGCCCCCAACACGGGGCCGTCGACCCGCTGCCGCGCCGGCGCGCCGACCTCGACGCCGGGGCCTTCGAGCATCGCTGCCCGCTCGGCGGCGAGGAACTGGCCTGGCGGCTGGTCGACGAGGATGCCGCGCTACGGCCGCGCAGCCTGTACGCCGCCAGCAAGACTGCCCAGGAGCACTACGCGCTGGCGTGGTCGGAGTCGACGGGAGGCGCGGTGGTGGCGTTGCGCTATCACAACGTCTATGGCCCCGGCATGCCGCGCGATACCCCGTACTCGGGAGTGGCGGCGATCTTTCGTTCTGCGCTGGAAAAGGGCGAGCTGCCAAGGGTTTTCGAAGACGGCGGCCAGATGCGTGACTTCGTCCATGTCGACGACGTGGCCGCCGCCAACGTGGCCGCCACCGCCGAACGCGACGGCTTCACCGCGGTCAACGTCTGCTCGGGGCGGCCGATCTCGATCCTTCAGGTGGCCACCGCGATCTGCGCGGCGCGCAATGAGGCGGTATCGCCGGTGATCACCGGGCAGTACCGCAGTGGCGACGTGCGCCACATCGTCGCCGACCCCTCGCGCGCGGCGCAGGCGCTGGGTTTCCGCGCGGCAATCGATCCGCTGGAGGGTTTGCGCGAGTTCGCGTTTGCGCCGCTGCGCTGACCCGCGCTACGACGGCGGCCGGTAGATCTGCGGCTTGGCGATCGGGATCTGGCGCGTGGCCGAGTCTTGGTTCGGCGGGCCGCGGAAGATTCGCGGCGAGCCGGCCAGTTGCGGTATTGCGGTGGTGGGGGATTCGCCGGTGTGGATCACCGCGGTGGCCTCGGCCGAGGGCAGGGGAGCACCGGTCGGGATGACGGTCGTCGGCGCCTCGGCGTTCTGCGCGACGGCACGCCTGCGAGCGGCGCGGCGGCGGCGCCGTAACCGGTTGAAGTGTCCGGTGATGATCGCCGCCACCAGGATGCACAGGGCCAGCACGGACAGCGCCACGTCGAAGGTGCTGGTGATCTGCTGGGCGAGATTGTTTCCGTAGACCGGGTTTTGCACCGCATTGGGCGCTTCCTGGAAGCGCGGCGCCAGCACGACGCCGACGATGACCCGCGAAATGCTCAGCGTGGCAACAAGTCCGCACAGCGAGGTGATCAGCCGGGCAGAGGCGGACGCGTCGGCGAGGCTGATCCGCAGCCAGATCGCCAGCGCCGCGGTCGCCACGTCGAACGCGGCCAGCACTACGCTGTCGTAGCGCGAGTACGGGTAGTTCAGGCTGACCGCGACGGCCAGGTCGGTGATCCGCATCGCCACCGATCCCAGGCACCACACGACGATGAGCAGCAGGCCGGTTCGGGCCGCCGCGCGCCAGGCACTCTCCTCCGACGACACGGTGCGGGCGCGGCCAAACAGCGTGCGCGGCACGAAGATCGCCCCGGCCGCTGCCCATGCCAGATAACCCTCGAACCCGACGCCGGCCGTCGACGTGTTCTGCGCGATCCCGTGGAACGCGTCGATGTCGCGGCCGACCGGTAGCAACCAGATGGCGGTCCCGGCGACCAGCGTTGAGGCGCCGAGCGCGATCGTCGCCAGCCGACCTGCCCTAGTGCCACTGACTAGCCACCTCGAGGCGACGAGCACGGCGATCAACGCGACCAGGCCGTACACCGTCGCCGTCGCGATGACCGCGACGTTCTGCTTGCCGAAGTCACCCGCGTCGCCGAGCGCGTACTTCACCCGCCAGTACAAGGTGAAGCCGAAACTCAGGGTGGCGGCCACCATCGCGACGCATCCGATGATCTGGGCGGACCGGCGCCGCCCGTCCGACGCGTCGTCGTCGGCCGCGGCGACGCGCCCGGCCGACTGCGCGCTCAGCAACGCGCCGGCGACTCCCAGCCAGGCTCCGGGTCCGACACCGCCGGGCACCGTCACGGTCCCGCCGAAGCGGACCGTTTCGAACGCGTCGAACCCGACGAACGCGAGCACCAGCAGCAAATAGGGAACGTTCAGCGCCAGCCGAGTCCGGCTGACCGTCGGCCCCGAACCCGGCAAAGCGATCGCGATCAGGGAAAGCAGCGTCACCGCGATCAGCACCACGAACACCGTCGTGCTGCTATCGGGGATCGCGATCCCGAAGTACAGGTTCCACGGCAGCAGCGGCGCGGCGAGCAGCAGGACGGCGGCGGTCAGGTCGGCCACGATGTTGCGTTGCCGGGCCGGCGCCCCGGCAACGGGCGGCCCCGCAGCGGTCTGCTGCGCCGGCACGCCCCTGATGGGGCCGGTAGGCGCCTCGTCGCTGCTCTGGCTCACGGTTCCCCCCGGGTATCGAGGACGGTTACTGACGGCGCACATTCGCTTAGGCGGCCAGGGAACCCCCTGCCGAGGCGGCTTCGTTGCTTACTTGGAAACATAATCTCCGTTCGGGCGACGCGGGTGTGACTCCCCGGATCTGGGAACGCGGTTACGCTGCGCCTGTAGGCGAACGGGGGCGCCTGAGTGATTGTTACTGCCGACGGTACCGAAGTGTAATGATGCCGGGACAAGCTGGTTGCGGGGTTGGCCAGCCGAAGGAGAGCAGGGATGGACGTCGTTTTGGGGGTCGCCGTCACCGGCCCCGTCGCCCGCTTAGCGCTTGTCGGAGCGGGTGCGGGCGGTAATGAAGTGATCGACCAATCCGTCGTCGACCTGGCTAACAACCCCATCGAGCAACTCACCGAAACCGTGGTCGGCACGAATCGGTTGCTGGCGAACGACAACCACCGGCTGGTCGGGACGCGGCTGTGCTGGACCGACCATCCCAGCGCCGATCAGCTGCGACAGGCACTGGAGGATTCCGGTGTCCACAACGTCGCGGTGCTGTCGCAGTCGCAGGCGGTGACGGCCCTGATGCGCGCCGCGGGCCGGTCCGGCGGCGCGCTGATGGTCGACGACAACACGGCGACGTTGTCGGTGGTGGGCCCGGCCGACGGCGACCCCGACGCGCCGCCCACCATGTTGGCCAGCGAGCTGCTGGGCGGGGACGCCACCGGCACGCTGGACACGATGATGGCCCGGCTCGGCGAGCATCCCGACGCGCCCAACGACGTATTTCTGGTCGGCGCCTCGTCCGATCTGACCGGGGTGGCCGATCAGCTCCGGGACGCCACGATGCGGGTGCAGATTCCGGAAGACCCGACGTTCGCGCTGGCCCGTGGCGCCGCGATCGCGGCCGCACCGCCGACCGGGGACTCCACCGCGATGGCCCCGGCGGTCGGGCTGGCCGGCGACGCGACTGCGATGGCGCCGGCCGGGTTCGGCGATCCGCCTCCGGCCGACGAGCAGCTGGCGTATTCGCTGGCCGAGGACGACGACGAGCTGCTGCCGGGCGAGTTCGACGAGTTCGACGACTTCTACGACGACGATCCCGATGCCGAGACGGGCCCGCTGAAACTGAGTCGACGATCGTTGCTGGTCGGCAATGCCGTGATCGCGTTCGCGGTGGTCGGCGTGGCCTCGCTGGCCGTCGCGGTGGTCGTCGCCGTCCGGCCGACCGCGGCCCAGGAGCCGGTGGTGGGGCACCAGAACGCCGCGCCGGGCAAGTTCATGCCGCTATTGCCGACCCAGCAGCAGGCGCCGGTACCCCCGCCGCCGCCCGAAGCACCCAACGCGGGCTACCAGGGCGGCGTCATTCCGGCCCCGGCCCTGCAGCAGGCGCCCGTGGGCCCGGTCGCCCCCCAGCCCGGAGCGCCGGTCGCGCCGGTTGCGCCGGTGGTCCCCGGCCTGGTGCCGAATCCCGATGGGCCGATCCCGATTCCGGTGCCGATCATCGTTCCGTACCCGGGCTGGCGTCCGCAGCCGCCGCCTTGGTATCCGCCGTACACGCCGCCGACGTACACGACGCCGACGACTCCGACCACGAGTCCGCCGACGACCCCGACCACCCCGCCGACGACACCGACGACGCCGCCGACCACGCCGACGACGACCCCGTACACGCCGCCGACCACGCCGACGACGACCCCGTATACGCCGCCGACGACACCGACGACGCCGATCACGCCGACGACGACCGTCGCTCCCACCACGATCCCGTCGACGACCGTCGCGCCGACGACGGTTGCGCCAACCCAGCCGACCCAGACGCAGCAGAACCAGACCCAGGTGCCGACCCAGACGCAGGCGCCGACGCAACAGCCCACCCAGCAACAGACGGTGGCGCCCAAGCCGCCCACCCAGCAGCAAACCGTCGCGCCGAAACCGCCGAGCGTGGCCCCGAAGCCACCATCAAGCGGCGGAGGCGGACACTCGTCGTCCGGGTTCTGATCCCGCCTAGGGTCGACAAGGATGCCCGACGATCTGGTCACCGTGGTGTTGCCGTGTCTGAACGAGGAAGAGTCGCTGCCGGCGGTGCTGGCGGCCATTCCGGTCGACTATCGAGCGCTGGTGGTGGACAACAACAGCACCGATGACACCGCCGGTGTCGCGGCCCGGTACGGCGCTCGGGTGGTCGCCGAACCGCGGCCCGGATACGGGTCGGCGGTACACGCGGGTGTGGTCGCCGCGACGACTCCGATCGTCGCGGTCATCGACGCCGACGGTTCGATGAATGCCGGCGACTTGCCTCGGCTGGTCGCTGCGCTCGAGCGCGGTGCCGACATGGCGATCGGCCGGCGCCGTCCCGTGGCCGGGCTGCATTGGCCGTGGGTCGCGCGGGTGGGCACCGTGGTGATGAGCTGGCGGCTGCGCACCCGCCACGGCCTGCCGGTCCATGACATCGCGCCGATGCGGGTCGCCCGCCGGGACGCACTGCTGGGCCTCGGCGTCGTCGATCGCCGGTCCGGGTATCCGCTGGAGCTGCTGGTGCGCGCCGCGGCTGCCGGGTGGCGGGTGGTCGAGCTCGACGTCAGCTACGGCCCTCGCACCGGCGGCAAGTCGAAGGTCAGCGGCTCGTTGCGGGGCAGCATTACCGCGATCCTGGACTTCTGGAAAGTAATCTCATGACCGAACTGCCGGTGACGCTGCTGGTGGTCGCCAAGGCGCCGGAGCCCGGGCGGGCCAAAACCCGGCTCGCGGCGACGGTCGGCGACCGGGTCGCGGCCGAGATCGCCGCCGCGGCGTTGCTGGACACCCTCGACGCGGTGGCCGCCGCCGCGGTGGCCGCGCGGGTGGTGGCGTTGACCGGCGACCTGGACGCGGCCGTGGATGCGGTGCAGATTCGACAGCGGCTCGAATCGTTCACGGTGATCGAGCAACGCGGTGGCGACTTCGCCGACCGGCTCGCCAATGCGCACGCCGACGCGGGCTCGGGCGGTGGGGACCTTCCGGTGTTGCAGATCGGCATGGATACCCCCCAGGTGACCGCCGAGCTCTTGACGGACTGCGCGCGCCGGCTGCTGCGGACGCCGGCCGTGCTCGGACCGGCCGACGACGGCGGCTGGTGGGTGCTCGGGGTGCAGAGCCCGGCGATGGCCGAATGCCTGCGAACCGTGCCGATGTCTCAGCCCGACACCGGCGAGCTCACCCGTAAGGCATTGCGCGACAACGGCATTACCGTTACATCGGTGGACCGGCTGAGCGATTTCGATGTCGTCGACGATATCGCCGCGGTACGGGCGGTCTGCGCGCCCGTCAGCCGCTTTGCCCGGGTCACCCGCGCGGCGGGACTCTAGCGGGCGCCGTCGGCACACTGGACGCCGTCTCAATGGTGTTGTCGCGGGTGCTCACTGCTGTCTCCGTAGGCGGATGCGTGTCACGTACGCAACCCGTATCGGGCGATGATCGCGCGCGCTGCTTCGGCGACCGTGCGGTGAAGCTCCTCGCTGTTGGGGTGCCAAGCGACCAGCAACAGGCGTGGCCAGAACGCGAAGTTGGAGATCATGCCCAGGAATTGGGTGGCCGCCAATTCGGGATCAGGACAGTCGAGGGTCCCCGCGGCGTGTTCGTCGCCGAGATAGCTCTTGACTGAGTTAAAAAATGGAGCCTTGCCCAAGGTGAACTGAGCCTCGGCGAGATCGGGGAACCGTGGCGCCTCGGCGATCACGATCCGGAACAAAGCCACCATCTCCTCACGAGACATCAACTCCACGTAGCGCTCTCCCAGCATCTGCAGGCCCGCCGCAGGGTCTCCGGCCGCGGGCGCGTGCAGGCCCGCGTCTGACAGCTGCCAGTACTGGACGACCATTGCGGCGAACAGTTCGGCCTTGGTGGGGAACTGCTTGAACAGCGTCGCCGTCGACACTCTAGCCACCTCGGCGATCCGTGCCAGGGACGTCTCGGCGTACCCCCGCTCCAGAAACAGCGATACCGCAGCGGCGATGATCGCCGCGCGCTTCTCCTCGGAAACACGCTGGTGATAGGTCTGCGGTGGGCCGGTCACGTAACCGGTATACGCCGGTTAGAGGAGGAAAGACAAGTGCATTGACTTACCATCGATACGTCACCTACCTTGAGGTAAGTCACTTAACTCACCTTCACTGCTACAGGATTCGAGGAGCCAACAAAAAATGCCCTATTTCGACGACGCAGTCGTCCTGGTCACCGGCGGGACTAGCGGCATGGGGTCTAGCCATGTTCGCGCTTACGCTGCCCACGGGGCCCGCGTCGTCATCGGCGGCCGCAACGAAGAGGCGGGCCTGGCACTTGCCCGGGAGATCGGCGAGCGGGCAACGTTCCGGTCGCTGGACGTCACCGATGAGGCTGCCTGGCAGAGGGCGGTCACCGACGCCGAGGATCACTTCGGACCCATCACCATCCTGATCAGCAACGCCGGAATCCAGAACCCTGCCGCCCTGGTTGAGAACACGGATCTGCAGGTGTGGCAGCAGGTCCTCGCGGTCAATGTGACCGGCCACTTCTTGGCGATTAAGCATGTCGCCCCTTCGCTACGCAGGGCTGGCGGAGGATCGATCGTCACGATCGGGTCGGCGATGTCCTACGGCGGCAGCGCCTTTTTCGCGCCTTACGTCGCCAGCAAGTGGGCGCTTCGGGGTATGACCAAGAGCGCAGCCCTGGAACTGGGCCGCGACAACATCCGGGTCAACGCCGTCCACCCCGGCGTGGTTTCGACCCCATTGATCAACCAACCGACCGTGCCCGGTCAGCCCAGCATCGCCGAGTCTTACTCCCCAGACCTGTTTGCCGTGCCCCGACTCGCCCAGCCCGAAGAGATCAGCAACGCGCTGCGTTACCTCACCTCCCCCGAAGCCGCCTTCGCCACAGGCACGGAACTTCTCATCGACGGCGGTCTGCTCCTCGGACCCGCACTCCAATAGCCCGGCTTAACTACGCGAACAACAAATGCGTCCATTCGTGCATCATCCAACAACCTTTTGAGGGAAGCGTTCTCGCGTTCCAGCGCCTTAAGCCGTTTGGCCCCGTCGGCTTCCGTCGGCCACACCCAGCTCGCGGCATACCGCCCGCAGTGTCCCTACCTTCAGCCGGCAGCTGAGCGGTCGCCATCAGCTTGCGCACAACCTGCTCTGGACTATGCCGACTCCGCGTCGCCACGATTTCGTCAGCCTTTCCAACCACGCCTTGGGGCCGCAAGACTCCCACCAGACCCGGATCGAACAATCGGGGTCATGCCAGGCCCGCTTGCGGGTCGGCCCATGTTGGTTGGGCCTGCACCCAGGCCGGAGGTACCGACAGCGGTCCGACTGTTACGGCGTGGCCGAAGCCGGTCCGAGGCGCCCCACGACCCGCACGGGATCGTTGCGGCCACATGGCCGCCGCCTTGTTGACCGCGGCCGTCTTGTTGAGGCAGTTCAGATAATTGAGCACGAAATCTCCGGGCGCAGACAGGGAACTCAGTTTGGACAGGGAGGCCGTGACCGGCGACAGGGACACATCGCAGGTTGTCATCGGCGAGGCGCAGATCGCGCGAAGCGCACCGGGAATCACCGACATCAACTGGCGCCCAGTCGATATGACGTCGGGAGCCGTCGTCAGTAGCGAGAACCGAGATGATCCGGTGGGCCCTATGGAATCGGTGAAGTGCGGTGGCGAGCGGAACGGTGTCAGCGTCGAGACCTCGGCCGACGAGCGCGCGTACGCGAACATGGCATCGGCGTTTTGGGCCCACATCCGTTCGTAGTCCGCCTCGACGCCAGCGATAGCCGCACTGGTGTGGCCCAGGCAGTTCATCGCGGCAAGCGACATCCGCTGCTGCCGATTGGCCTCGATCTGCTGAGGCGATACCACCGCCGCGAGAGCCGCGGCATGGGCGCCGGCAGCCGCCTCGGCTAGTTGGCCGGTCCGTCGGGCCTGCGCGGCAGTTTCTTTGAGCCATACCGTGTAAGGCGCGAAAGTTTGTGTCGCCACCCCTTCGTACCCCGCGACCGTGTTGTCCAGCTGGTCGGCGACCTCATCCCATGCCATGGCGGCGCCCAACAGTGATTCGGCACCCGGTCCCGAATGCATTCGGCCGGTGGTGATCTCCGGCGGCAGCGCGCCGAAATCCGTTGCTGTCGCTGGTGAAGCCGCGCCCGGCCAGGTCAGCTTGTCCGCCTCCGCTGACGCCGGCGTGTTGCCGGGTTCGGACGAGGACCGGTCGGCCTGCATCGCGGCCCAGCGCCTTCGTCTCACCCGGCGTGAGTCTTGTTCTAACATTTGGTTTTAGCGACTCAGCCCTTGCCGCTGGGCACTTCTTCGAGTTGTTTCGGGCAGTACGACTTCGCGGAAAGTGTCGCGAATTGGGCGGCGCCGTTGGTGGTCAGCCCGGGATTGTTGCTCTTGAGGTCGTTGAGCAGTTGCAGGCCGGACACGCCGCGAGAGATCAACCCGCACACCGATTTGCCGGCGTAGATCGCCTGGCCCGGGTCCTGGAAGCCGATCCCCACCTTGGACAGGTCCGCCAGGAAGACGTCGTTGTTGTCATCGACGGCCTGCTCATCGAGGCCGGTTTCGGCGTGCGCGGGCGCCGCGATGACGACGCTCATCGAGATGCCGAGAACGGCTAGCAGCAGTTTCATGGTTCCTCCATCGGTGGCGCTGGTGTTCTTCCGCCGCGGTATTCTGTTGTCACGTAAGTAAATCCGCATTACCCCAGTTTGGATTCGCTGGGAATGGCCGGCGTCTGCAGGTCGTCTGTCACGTGTACCGCGTGCACGCCGGGCGTGGTCGTCAGCCTGGCGACCAAATCGTCGAGCCCGGCCTCGTCGACACTCCAGTGCTGGACCTGGTCGGGCTGTTCTTGCAGTTGTGCGATGACACGGTCGAGTTTGACCGGGCCCACCCGGCGCTCACCGGTGATCGCGCGGGCCTGGATCCCGGTCGAGCTGACGACGCGAGAGACCGGGCTGCCCAGCGCGCCACCCGCCAGACCGCCCAGGGGCGCCTCGTTGACCAGGCCGCCCAACTCCGTCGCGGGAGCCGCCGCCAGGCTGGCTGGCAGCGTGGTGGGGGTCAGCCTGATCGCCGGGGTGGCGGTAGCCCAGCTTGGCGGCACCGACATCGACCCCACCGTGGGCGCGTTGCCCATAACCGCAGACACGGGCCGCACCGAGCCGACGGCCGCGAGATGTCCTGGTGATGTCAGGCCGGCGCCCAGCGACGACTTGGCCATCGCGGCACTCCAGGGTGCATAGATGAAGAAGTTCTTCCACTGCGAAACGCCAAGGCCGATCGTCGCGTTGACGACGTTGGTCCAGGTGCCCTGGCTGCCGATTGACGAAATGGCGGAGTACAGCGCCTCCCACAGGGGTGCGACGTCCGAACTCCCCGTGACACCCGTGATCAATTGCTGCCAAAATGTTGCGTATTGGCCGGTGAGCGAGTTGATGTAGTTCTTCAGCTGGGCCAGCCATGACGACAGAGATTGAGGTGCCGCGGCCGCCGCGGCTGCTTGAGGTGCGGCTGCGGCGGAGGTGGTTTGCGGCGCTTCGCTGAACGCCGTCAGCTCACCCGCGGCCTCCGAGGAACTGGCGTAGGTGAACATCGCTTCGACGTCTTGAGACCACATCTGGCCGTATTCGGCCTCGTTGGCCGCGATGGCCCCGCCGTTTTGGCCAAAGATATTGGTCGCCAACAGTTCTTGCAGCTCGGCACGATTCTCGAGGATGAGTGGCGGGGGCACGGCCGCCGCCAACGCGGCGTCATAGGCGGCGGCCGCGGCCAGCGCCTGGGAGGCGGCCTCCTCTGCCTGACCCGCCGTGGTCGACATCCACGTTACGTACGGTGCCGCTGCCGCCGCCATGGCCGCTGACGATGGACCCGCCCAGGACTCGCCGACCAGTTCGGAAATCACTGAGCTGTACGAGGCGGCGGTGGAATGCAACTCGGCGGCCAGTGCCTCCCATGCCGCGGCGGCAGCCAAAAATGATCCCGAACCCGGGCCCGAATAGAGCAGGCCGGAGATCAGCTCCGGTGGCTGCACTGCGAAATCCGCGAAAACCATTGCCTCTCCTTATTTCGCGTTCGGCGGGATCACGATGACCGTGGAGGTCGTCGCGATGTCGTCGAGTGCCACAGCGCCGGGAACACGTACCGCTGGCGCAACGGCGTGGGTGGCGGTCCCGCCGAGCGCGCGTCCGGCCAGACTTGATAGGGCCGTCGGGGCGAACATGCCCTCGTTGGCGGCCATCGCCGGATCCGCTTCGAGCATGGTCTCGGGCAGCTCCGCGGCGACCGTTCTGATCGCCGGAACGGCCGAGGCCCAGTTCGCCGGCACCGACAACGCGCCAACCGTGCCGGCCCGCCCCGCCGCGGCCGCAACCGCACCCGCCGGGTGCAACGCGCCGGCGCCGGTCAGCAGGTCGCTGTGCAGCAACGGCGCCAAAACTCCAGAGAGGGCCTTGGGGTGCAGCAGCGGGCCGATGCCTTGGATGCCGGTGCCCACGGCCGGGATGCTGATCGAGACCTGGTACCAGTTCCTGAACAGGCCCGCGATACCGAGGGGGTTGTACGGCCCGGCCACGAAGTTGGTCATGAAGCCGTTGAACGCCTTCAGAATCCCGGTGATGTCCTTGAGACCCAAGGGGAGCTCGACCGCGGCCGCGTTCGTGGCGAGGGTTTGCACCGCGGCCGGGGCCTGAGCGACCGCCAGTGACAACGCCGTGTCCGCATTGGAAGCTGCCGAAGACTCGGCCGCGACGGCGACCGCGGCCGACTGGTCGGCCGTGCCGCTGTCGTTCGTGGTTGCCGGGGGTGCGCTGAACGGAGTCAGCCGGGTCGCAACTTCCGAGGAAGCGGCGTAGCCGTACATCGCGCCGGCGTCTTGGGCCCACATCTCGGCGTACCGCGCCTCCGTGGTCGCGATCGCCGGGGTGTTCTGACCCAACACATTTGTCGCGATCAGCGACAGCAACAACGTCCGATTGGCCGCGACCACCTGAGGAGGGACGGTGGCCGCGAAGACGGCCTCGAACGCGGCGGCCGCCGCCTTGGCTTGCCACGCCGTCTGCTCGGCTTGCGCGGCCGTCCTTTCCAGCCATGCAATGTAGGGCGTTGCCGCGGCCAACATCGACGTGGACGACGGCCCAAGCCAACCGCTGAGCAGCTCCGCGATGGTGGACCCGTAAGCCGCTGCAGTTGAACGCAATTCGCTGGCCAAGCCGTCCCAGGCAGTCCCTGCGGCCAGCAGCGGTGCCGACCCCCGCCCAAGGTAGATCCTGCCGGAGTTGATCTCCGGATGTAACGCTCCGAAATCCATTGCCTTCCCTCCGCCGGCTATCCGACCACGACCGTTCCGCTTGTCTTCGCCGACACCGTTGAACGCCAACAACATTGAGCGACCTTGACCCACCGCAATTTGGCGATTGCGATTGCTGTCAGTCGTGAAGCTGGTCTCGTGGCCAGTACGCTAGCCAGCCCTGGCGGACGCGGTGGTCGTCAAAGTTGGCCGGTCCCAAGGTGCCCGCGGACGCGTGGTGGTTCGCCGGCTCGCCAAGCAAAGCGCCGATGACGCGGTCTACCTCGCGTTAACGCCGGAGCTCGACAGGGTGAACACATAGAAAACACACAGGCGACGTATACGGGTCGACGATGTCGCTAATTTAAATCTCCGCACCGATAATTCGGATCCTCGCCAGCAAAGACATCGGCCTGTGTGGGGCATCGCCCAATGACCTTGCCGCCGTGGCGGCAGACCAAGCACGCGAGCCGTGGAACCTCTTCCTGGCAAACGCCAGCGGAACAACTCCGGCCGCCGAACGCCGCTTCTCAGGCCCGACGGTGCAGCACCGCTGCGCGGCCAAGGATGCCGACGGCGAACACGGCCAGCCCCGCGACCGCCGATTCCCACGGCAAGGTGGCGACCAGCAGCAGGCACCCGGCCAGGCCGCAGGCGTTCCCAACCCGGCGCCGGCGCAAGGTGTACGCCGCGGCATTGGCGATCGCGTAGTAGATCAGCACCCCGAACGAGGAAAAGCCGATCACCCCACGCAGATCGACGGTGCCCACCAGCACGCAGACCATCACGCCGATCGCGATCTCGGCGTGATGGGGCACCCGGTGCTTCGGATGCACCGCCGATAGCCAGCTCGGCAGATCCCGATGCCGCGCCATCGCCAGCGCGGTGCGCCCAAGCCCGGCGATCAGCGCCAGCAGGGCGCCCAGGCTGGCCAGCGCGGCCCCGATCGAGACCACCGGCACCAGCGTGGGGGCGCCCGCCGCCCGCACCGCTTCGGCTAGTGGCGCAGCGGCATTCGCCAGCCGGTCGGGCCCCGCGGCCAGCAGCGCGGCCACCCCGACAACCAGATAGATCACCACCGCCACCGCCAGGGCAATGCTGATCGCCCGGGGGATGCTGTGGGCGGGATCGCGGACCTCCTCGCCCATCGTCGCGATGCGCGCATACCCGGCGAATGCAAAAAACAGCAGCCCTGCCGATTGCAGCACCCCGTAAACCGAGCCGGCGAACCAGGATCCGCTCAGCTGCGAGGGGTCCGGCCTGCTCACCGCGATACCGATCACCACGGCGGCCAGCGCAATCAGCGTGCACGCCAACAGAATCCGGGCCAGCAGCGCGGTCTTGGTGACGCCGCGATAATTCAGCGTGGTCAGCAGGACCACGGCCGCGATCCCGACGATTCGCTGCACCCACACATCCGCGCCGGGAACCGCGTAGGCGGCGACGGTGAGCGCCATTGCCGCGCACGACGCCGTCTTGCCGATCACGAATCCCCATCCGGCGACGAAGCCCCACCACGGGCCGAGACGTTCGCGGCCGTAGATATAGGTTCCACCCGATGTCGGATACACCGCGGCCAGTTGCGCCGACGAGGTGGCATTGCAGTAGGCGATCACCGCGGCCAGCGCCAGCCCGATCAGCAAGCCGGCGCCGGCGGCCCGCGCGGCCGGGCCGAACGCGGCGAACACCCCGGCGCCGATCATCGAACCCAGTCCGATGACGACCGCGTCGGTCGTGTTTAGCCGACGGACCAGCCCGGGTTGATCTTCCATGACCGCCTACCAGTTCGTGACCATGACCGTGTTGATCAGTAGCGCGCCGGCAGCGTTGACGGCCAGCCAGACCCGGTGCGATCGCACCGGCAGCAGCGCGGGCGCGGCCGTGAGCCAGATCGTGAACGGCAGCCAAATCCGTTCCACCTCGGCCTTACTCAGCATGCTCAGGTCGGCGCAGACGATCGCGGCCAGCACGGCCAGCATCAGCAAATGGAACCCCGAGCGACGGCGGATCGCGGCGATGTCGAACACCCGGGTGATCCCCGCGACACCGCCCAGGCCGATCGCACACACCACGCATGTCAGATTAGCCCACCACCAATACTGGAATGGCCGGTAGTTGGCGATCGCGTTCGGTTGCCAATAGCGTTGCTGCACAAGCGTATAGCCGTCGAACCAGTAGAAGCCGGTGACAGCAAAGGTCACCGCCACCGCCACGGCTGTCAAGGCGGCGGGTCCCAATGCCCGCAGCGCGGCCCGGTAGTCGGTAGCCGAAACCAACACCGCCGCCGCGGGAAGGCCGATCAACAGCAGGCCGTAACTTAGGAAGACACCCCACCCGAGCAGTAGCCCTGCGGCGACCGCGACCAGCGCGGGGAATCGAACCCGCCGGTGTACGGCCACCGCCAACAGCGCGATGCCCCATGCCGCGACGCCGGCGAAATAGCCGTCGGCCGAGACCGCCACCCAGATCGCCGCCGGTGCTATCGCGACGAACGGGGCGGCCAGCCGCGCGGTTTGCTCGTCGGCGAGCGCGCGAATGGCGATCAGCACGGCCGCCACCGCGCTGGAGCCGGCCAGCAGGCACAACAGGCCCGCCCATGCGCCGCCGTGCAGGCCGAGCCGGTCCAGCCAGACGAACGTCAGCAGGGCTCCGGGCGGATGCCCGGAGATATGCGTGACCCAGGAGTTGGGCTGGTAGTCGAGGATCCGGCTGGAAAATGTGCGCAGCGTCGCCGGGATATCGGTGATGCTCGGCACCTGAAAAAGGTATTCGTCCCGGGTGGTCAACCGGCCCGCGAAGCCGCGCTGCCAGCCGTCGATCATCGCCAGCGCGAAGGCCCACCCGCAGGCCACCGCCCAGCCGCCCAGCGTCAACCAGCGCCATGAAAGGCGTTGTGCCACTGTAGGTCCCCACGCCACGGCGGCAATAGCCAGCAGAATCGCCGGCCCGGTTCCCCAGCCGGCGTGGACCTCCCAGGTGCCGAACAGCGGCGCGGCTTGCTGGTGGGTGGCGAAGCGTTCCCGTCCGATGTCGAGCCGCGGTCTGACTCCCCAATCCAGCGACGGCAGCACGACCGCGGCGGCGACCAGGCCGGAACCGACCGCGACGGCCGTCATCTCCCGGCGGGCTATCCTCACGATCGACCAGCCTATTGACCGGCGCCGAACCGGCGCACCAGCGCCGCCCGGTCCACCTTGCCGATGCCGCGGCGAGGCAGCGCCTTGACGACGTGTATCTCCCGCGGCGCGGCGGTGGCGTCCAGGGTGCGGGCCACATGGGCGCGCAGTGTGTCCAGCGTGGGCGGGCCGATGCCGTCGCGCACCACGATCGCCGCGACCACCCGCTGCCCCAACCGGTCGTCGGGGAGGCCGAACACCACGCAGTCGCCGACGCAGGGGTGGGTGCACAGCGCGGCCTCGACCGGCTGCGGAAGCACCGTCAGCCCGCCTGTATTGATCGCGTCGTCGGCGCGGCCCAGCACGGTCAGCACACCCGAGTCGATCGAGCCCAGATCGTCGGTGCGGAACCATCCCGGCTCCGCAAACGGATCGGGATCTACCGGGTTGCGATAGCCCTTGGCCAGCGTGGCGCCGCCGATTACGACGCGACCTTCGTCCACCCGCAACCGCACACCGGCCAGTGCGACCCCGTCGTACACGCAGCCCCCCGCGGTCTCGCTCATGCCGTAGGTGCGGATCACCGCAATCCCCGCGGCTGCCGCGGCGTCGAGCACCGGTCGTGGCGCCGGCCCGCCGCCGAGCAGCACGGCGTCCAATTCGGCGAGTGCGGCCGCTGCCGCAGGATCGGCCAGGGCCTTGGCCAGTTGGGTGGCCACCAGTGAGGTGTAGCGCCGACCGGCGCCCAATCTAGCCACAGCAGAAGGCAATTCGGTGATATCGAACCCGGAGGACACGTCCAGCTCGACCGGTTCGGAACCGGCAAGGACGCTGCGCACCAGCACCTGGAGTCCGGCGATGTGGTACGGCGGCAGTGCCAGCAGCCAGCTGCCCGGCCCGCCGAGACGGTCATGGGTGGCGGCCGCGCTGGCGGCCAGGGCCGCGGCAGTGAGCAAGGCGCCTTTGGGTTTACCGGTGGTTCCCGACGTCGTCGCGACCAATGCCACGTCGGCGTCGATCGCTTCGCCTACCCGCAGCGCCTCCAGCTCGGCACCGCAATCCTGTTGCACCGCAACGAAAGCCGAGTCGCCACCACTTAGTACCCGCTCCAACGCGGGCAGCAGCACTGCTGAAGCGGAGCCGGGTGAGACGCGCAGCGCACGCAGAACGGCTATGCGTGCGCTCCGCCATCGAGTTCGTTGTGCTCATCGTCGTGCGGGTCGTCCAGCGGCCAGCCCTGGGCCCCCAGCCGGGCCCGCACTCGCTCGACGTCAGTTTCGGAAGGCAGCTCGTCGGTGAGCTTGCTGATCATCACGCCGATGTCGATGTTGTCGAAGTCTCCGCGTTCCATCAGCGCATTGGCGACGAGCTTGACCTCGTCATTGGTCAACCTGTTGGTCAGCAGCGCTAGCAGGGCGAAGGTATCCGTCGGGGGAACGCCCTCCGGATAGCCCGCGCGCAACCACGAGACGACCGAGCTTAGGAATCGGTTCATTCGATCAACTCCGCCCGGGGGCTCGGTAGTTCGGTGGACGACGATTCGATGTTACTTAAGCTTTGCTCCGAGGAAGGGATACCCGGTGTGGTGTGCGATGAAATCGCGCGCGATGAACAACACACCGATGACGATCACGGCCACGACGAGCGCGTAGATCACCCAGGCCAGCCCGGACAACACCGGGTTCGGCTGCGTCGTGGAACCGTCGGCGCCGACGCCGCCGGAACCGAGGGCCTGCAGCCGGATCCCGACGGCGAACAGGCCCGGCAGGAAAGCGCCGGCCAGCATGCTGAAGATCAGGATCTTCAGGGTGGCCTCGTAGTTGAACCACTGGTTCAGTTGACTCATCGGACGCTACCCCACACTCACGTCGTCGGAACTGGCAACGGCGCCCACCTTGGCCCCGCTGGACGGCTTGTTCTCATCGAGTCCGGCGGTCAGGTCGCCCTTCCAGTCGTCGTTGACGTTGTTCTGGTCGACCTTGTTCTTGCGCGACCGCATGTAGATCGCGGCAGAGACGCCTACCAGCAGACCGAAGCCGACGACGGCGCCGGGGTATCCACCGATGTAGTGGACGATCCAGTAGGTGATCGCGCCGACCAGCCCGGCCAGCGGAAGCGTCACCAGCCACGCGACGGCCATGCGGCCGGCCACGCCCCAACGGACCTCGCCGCCGGGCTTGCCGATCCCGCTGCCCATCACCGAGCCGGTGCAGACCTGGGTGGTGGACAGTGCGTAGCCGAAGTGAGCGGACAGCAGAATGACTGCGGCCGAGGATGATTCGGCGGCCATGCCCTGCGGCGAGGAGATTTCGACGAGTCCCTTGCCTAGGGTCCGGATGATCCGCCAGCCGCCCAGGTAGGTGCCCGTGGCCATCGCCAGGGCGCACGCCACGATGACCCACATCGGCGGGACCGCGGCACTCTTGCTGACCGAGCCGTAGGACATCAGCGCTAAGAAGATGATGCCCATCGTCTTTTGTGCGTCGTTGGTGCCATGCGCCAGCGAGACCAGCGACGCGGAGCCGATCTGGCCGCGCCGGAACCCGGCTTCGGTCCGCTCCTTCTGTAGGCCCCGGGTGATCCGGAAGACCGCCCAGGTCGCGCACGCGCCGACGAACAGGGCCACGAACACCGAAACGACGGCCGGGATGATCGCCTTGGACATCACGCCCGACCAGATCACCCCGTGCGCGCCCACCGCGGCGATCGTGGCGCCGATGATGCCACCGATCAGCGCGTGCGACGAACTCGAGGGGATACCGAGCAGCCAGGTCAGCAGGTTCCAGACGACGCCGCCGACCAGGCCGGCGAACACCAGTTCCAACGACACGATGCTGGAATCGATGAGGCCCTTGGCGATCGTGGCAGCGACTGTGGTCGACAGGAACGCGCCTATCAGATTGAGTACCGCGGAGAGCGCGACCGCGGTCTTGGGCTTGAGCGCGCCACTGGCGATCGAGGTCGCCATCGCGTTTGCGGTGTCATGGAAGCCGTTGGTGAAATCGAACGCCAATGCCGTGACGACGACAATGATCAAGAGGAACAGCTGTATGTCCACAGCGCCTGATTCTGATGGTTGGGGAATTAAATTGTCGAATGCTCACGGAAGGTAATCGCAGGTATATCTTGACTCGTCGCCGAATGTTACCTGTCAGTTAACCAGCCGTTCCCTGCTGTTCATCTCGGGTGTCGCGGCGTAACGGGTGGTCACCCGGGACCTCGACGAAGATCAGGGTAATGCCATCGGGATCTGTGACGTGCATCTCTTTTAAACCCCATGGTTCGCGTCGCGCCTCGCGAGCAATCGGGACCCCCCGGCCGGTCAATTCGGCCTGGGTTGCCTCGATGTCGCGAACCTGCAGCCACAGCGCGCCGGGGAAGGGTCCGTGTGACTGGCCGGTGTCGCTCCAGCCGGCGAGCTCCAGCAAAGACTGGCCCGCGAAAAACACTGTGCCCGCGCCATAATCGCGGTAGATGGCCAGCCCGATCTCGTCGCGGTAGAACGTCAGCGAGCGCTGATAATCAGCCGGCCGCAGCAGCATCCGGCTGAACAGGATCTCCATAGCTCGTGTTTATCACGTCGCTACCCTGGCGAGGCGCAACGCGATGTCGGACCGTTCAGCTGTCGGCCCGGTTGGGCTGTAGGTTTTGCCGCTGCATCAGGGTGTTCACCAAGCGCGGTCCGATGGTGTCGAGTGCGCGGGCCGCGATCGCCATCCGCGGGGCGATCCGCACCGGCCGGGTGCGGGCGGCGGTGACCATCCACTCGGCGGCTTCTTCTGGCGTCAGCGCCGGCAACCCGTCGTAGGCCTTCGTCGGCGCGATCATCGGGGTGGCAACCAGCGGGTAGTACAGCGTCGTCGAGTGCACACCCCGTCGGCCCCACTCGGTTTCGGCGACGCGGCTCACCGCCGACAGCGCCGCCTTGGATGCGTTGTAGGGCGCGAACAACGGAGAGGCCTCCGATAGCACCCCCCACGTCGAGACGTTGATGATGTGGCCGTCGCCGCGATCCAGCATGCCCGGTGCGAACCCGCGGATGAGCCGCAGCGGCGCGTAGTAGTTGAGCACCATGGTCCGCTCGACGTCGTGCCAACGCGCCAGCGATTCGCCCAGCGGCCGGCGGATGGACCGGCCGGCGTTGTTGATCAGGATGTCGACTCCGCCGAGGCGTTCTTCGACGTCGGCCACCAATGCGTCCACGGCGTCCATGTCCGAGACGTCGCAGGGAATCGACAGTGCGGTGCCGCCCGCGGACGTGATGCGCTTCGCCAGCGCGTCGAGGCGGTCCTGACGGCGGGCCACGACCACCACGGTGGCGCCGTGCTCGGCCAGGCGTTCGGCGCCGGCTTCGCCGATGCCCGACGACGCCCCGGTCAGCAGGATCCGCTTGCCGTCCAGGTCGATCGGTTTGATCGGGGGCCGGTTGACCAGCACCTGCGGTGACATCGGTGGCCGCATGCTGGCCAGCACAATCTGGTCGGCAAACCGGCGAATCGGACTCTTGCTCACACGCCCGAAGTCTAGTTTCGCCGAGCCTGTAATCCTGCAGCCCGCTACTCGAACTTCCACTGCGGATTTACAGCCTCGATGGCCGCGGGCCGCAAGACTCGATGCTCAGGCGCTTAGAAATAGCGCGGGAAGGGGCTCCAGTCGGGGTCGCGCTTCTGCAGGAACGCGTCGCGGCCCTCGACCGCCTCGTCGGTCATGTAGGCCAGCCGGGTGGCCTCGCCGGCGAACAGCTGCTGGCCTACCAGGCCGTCGTCCAGCAGGTTGAACGCGAACTTGAGCATCCGTTGCGCCTGTGGGGATTTGGCGTTGATCTCGGCAGCCCACTCGATGGCGACCTTCTCCAAGTCGGCGTGGTCGACAACCTGGTTGACCGCACCCATGTGGTGCATCTGCTCGGCGGTGTACGGGCGGCCCAGGAAGAAGATCTCCCGGGCGAACTTCTGGCCGACCTGACGGGCCAGATACGCGCTGCCGTAGCCACCGTCGAAGCTGCCGACGTCGGCGTCGGTCTGCTTGAAGCGGGCGTGCTCGCGGCTGGCCAGGGTGAGGTCGCAAACCACGTGCAGGCTGTGTCCGCCGCCGGCGGCCCAGCCGTTGACCAGACAGATCACCACCTTGGGCATGAAGCGGATCAGCCGCTGCACCTCGAGGATGTGCAGCCGGCCGGCGCGGGCGGCGTCGACGGTGTCGGCGGTCTCACCGGAGGCGTACTGATAGCCGCTGCGGCCGCGGATGCGCTGATCGCCACCCGAGCAAAACGCCCAGCCGCCGTCCTTCGGGGACGGACCGTTGCCGGTCAGCAGCACCACGCCGACGTCGGGAGACATCCGGGCGTGGTCGAGCACCCGGTACAGCTCGTCGACGGTGTGCGGCCGAAACGCGTTGCGCACTTCCGGGCGGTCGAACGCGACGCGCACCGTGGCGTCGTCGACGTGGCGGTGATAGGTGATGTCGGTCAGGTCACCGAAACCGTCGACGGGCCGCCACGCCTGCGCATCAAATGGGTTGTTACTCAAGGCTATTCAACTCCTAGACCGGGTCCAAGCGGAATACCGCGCAGCGGCCCGCCAGACGCTCGAACTCGTCGGGACTGCCCTCGGTGACGAGTCCGGCCCGCTTCATGAATCCCACACCCGTGGGAACCTCTTCGGGGAACACCCGCAGAATCGGTCGCGCGTCCGCCGCGGACAACTCCACCATCCGTACCCGCTGGGCGTGGCGGCCGCGGGCCACGATCGCCTGACCGGCGGCCCGCGCATTGGCCACCCAGTCGGCGCCGGGAAATCCAGCGACGACGTACTGTTTGCCGCCGACGGTCATCGGCGTCACCGGTGTCGCGCGCTCGCGTCCCGACTTGCGTCCCGCCACCGTCAGCACCACGGGGCTCTCGCCGCCGAAACTCATTCCCAGCCGCGACATCTGGATGAAGAGTTTGTTCGCCGGTTTCAGCCACCACGGCGGCTTGATCGGTTTGCCACTGGCCATACCAGCGACGTTACTTCAGGAAGGGTTCTACTCCGTGGGCGTGTCCCTGCCGTATACCGACAGCGTCCAGCCGGGCCAGCGCGTCGGCACTCAGCGCGACTTCCGCGGCGCCGATGTTCTCCTCGAGGTGTGCGATCGACCGGGTACCGGGAATCAGCAACGTATTCGGCGCGTGCGCCAACACCCACGCCAGTCCCACCTGTGCGGGTGTCGCGCCGAGTTCGCCGGCGATGTCGAGCACGACGGGGTCGTCGGCCACCTTCGGGAAAGCCGGAAGCGACGACCCGAGCGGGAAGAAGGGCACCCAGGCGATACCTTCGGCGATGCAGAGCTCGAGCATCTCTTCTTGTGAACGATCCAGCAGGCTGTAGGCGTTCTGCACGCAGACGATCCCGGCAGGCAGCGCCCGGCGCAACACTTCGAGCGGTACGGCGCTCACGCCGATCGCGCCGATCTTGCCCTCGTCGCGCAGCGCGATCATCTCGGCGAGCTGGTCGTCGAGGTCGACGATTTGGTCGCCCGCGGGGGCCAGGCCGGGCCCGAGGTCCATCCGCCGCAGATTCACCACCGGAATGCGCTCGAGGCCGAGTTGGTGGAGGTCGTCCTCGACCGCGGCGCGCAACTCGGCGGGCTGCTGCGCGGCGGCCAGGGGTATCGGTTGTTCGCCCGTCCACCGCGCGCCGACCTTGCTGACGATGACGAGGTCGTCCGGGTAGGGGGCCAGCGCCGCGCGGATGCGGCGGTTGACCTCGCCGGGGCCGTAGAACGACGCGGTGTCGATGTGGTTGACGCCGAGTTCGACGGCTCGGCGCAGCAGCGCGGCCGCATCGGTGGCCGATGTGTCCTCGAACAGCTGCATGGCGCCGTAACTGACACGGGCGACCGTGTTGGTGCCGATAAGGCCGGCGCCGCCGGGGTGAGCTTGATCAGTCATGGTGCTCCCGTCACACTGGAAGGAATGCGGAGGAGCCTCCGCTTTCTTGAGCGTAACAGAAACGGAGGTGCCTCCGCTTGGCTGAACCGACCCGGTCCGACGCGCGCCGGAATCGCGACAAGCTCCTCGAGGTGGCGGCCGCCGCGTTCGGTGCCGCCGGTCGGCCGGTCTCGCTCGAAGCGATCGCCCGCGAGGCCGGCGTCGGTATCGGCACGTTGTATCGGCACTTCCCGAGCCGGGAGCTGCTGATCGAGGCCGTGTACCGAGCCGAGCTCGCCGAGGTGGTCGCGGCGGCCGATCGACTCCTGGAGGGGCATCCGCCGAAAGTCGCGCTGCGGCGCTGGATGGATCGCTACGCGGCCTTCGTCGCCGCCAAGAAGGGGATGGCCGACTCGCTGCGGGCGATGATCGAGTCGGGCGCCGTGCAGGTCAATCAGATGCACGCGCGCATCGTTGCCACCACCGACACGCTCCTGCAAGCAGGCGTCCGGGACGGCAGCCTGCGCTCCGACGTGCAGGCCGAAGATGTGGTGTCCAGCCTGATCGGCATCTTCCTGGCCAGCAGCTCGCCCGAACAGACCGGCCGCATGCTCGACTTGCTGCTCGCCGGAATCGCCGCTGGCTAGTTAACCGACGGCGGGCTCGTCTCCGGCGGGGGAGTCGCCGTCGTCGGCCAGGTGGCGCAGGACTCGCTCATTGAGGGAGGCGAGTGTGTCGAGCTCAGCCGGGGTGAACAGATCGATGAAGTTCCGGCGGACATCCGCCACGTGCCCGGGCGCCGCCTTCTCGATCGCGGCGCGGCCGGCCGGCAGCAGGCAGACCATCGTGCTACGGGCATCGTCGGGGTTGGGCTCGCGGCAGATCAGCCCGTCCTCCTGCATCCGTCGCACCTGGTGGGAGACGCGACTCTTCTCCCAGCCCAGCGTGTTGCACAGGTCGCGGGCGGGCATGCGGTCTCCGTCGTGGCCCGAGAGCACCGCGAGGATCTCGTAGTCGGCCCCGGACAGCCCCGATCCCTGCAGGCCCCGGTTCAAGTGCACCTCGAGCTGATGATGCGCGTGCATGAAGGCCCGCCAGGCGTGGTCTTCGCGGGAGTTCAGCCAGTTCGGTTCCATCAGTCGCCATGCTACCCATTTGGTTGACTCATCAACAAACTGTGCATAAGGTTGAGTAGTCAACCTTTTCGATAGTCAGTCGAGTTAGGACACCTCATGAGCAGCATCAGCATCATCGGCACCGGGAACATGGCCCGCGCTATCGGAGCGCTAGCGGTAGCGGGCGGCAACACCGTCGAGGTCATCGGTCGCGATCAGGCCAAGGCCGCTGACTTGGCCAACGCTCTTGGCGGCGGCGTCACGACGGGCGAGTTCGGCGCCGTTCCGGCCGGGGACATCGTCATCATTTCCGTGTTGTACGCCAACGTCGTTCCGGTCGTCGACCAGTATGGAGACGCCCTCGCGGGCAAGGTCATCGTCGACATCAGCAACCCCTTCAATTCCGCGGCCGACGGGCTAGCGATCCCCGATGACACCTCGATCGCTAGGGAAGTCGCCAAGGTGGCCCCGGCCAGCGCCAGCGTGGTGAAGGCCTTCAACACCATCTTCGGCGCCGTCCTGGCCCAGGGCCGGACGCTCGACGTCTTCATCGCCGGCGACGACGCGCGCGCCAAGGCGGCCGTGGCGCAGTTCGTCGAGAGCCTCGAGCTGCGCCCGCTCGACGTCGGCGGATTGAACATGGCGCACTGGCTCGAAAGAACCGGCCTGGTCGTGATGGGCCTCGCCCGCCACGGGGTGGGGAACTTCGACTTTGCTCTCAGCGCCAGCGTTCCCGGCTGAGCCGCGGCGCCGTCTGGTGCCGTGCACCCCCAAATGATGGTTGATCGATCATCGAGAAAGAGAAGGCTCTCGCCGTGAAGCTTGGTTTCGCACTCCCGATAGTCGGGCCCGCCATCACCAGCGCCGCTGGTCTGAGCGAGTTCTGCCGTGCACTCGAGGACCTCGGCTACGACACGCTGTGGGTTGGCGATCGCCTGGTCACGCCGGTCGAGATGCGCAGCACCTACCCGGGGAAAGAGCAGCCGTACCCGCCGCAGATGACCCGCTACCTCGATCCGGTGTTGCTGTGGACCGTGGCCGCGACGGCGACCAGCAGGGTGCGGCTGAACGCCAGCACGCTCAGCACGTTCTACTACGAGCCGGTGCACCTGGCCCGGCTGCTGACCACGCTCGACGTGCTCAGCGAGGGCCGCCTCGACGTCGGCGTGGGAATCGGGTGGATGAAGGACGAGCACGACATCGCCCGTAGCGCGGACTGGCACCGGCGCGGGCGGATGCTCGATGACCTGCTGGCGTTTCTGCACGAGTGGTGGACGACCACCCGGGTGTCCTGGAAGAGCGAGTTCTTCTCGCTGCCGCCGGTCCACGCCGACCTGCGCCCGGTTCAGGCTGGCGGTCCGCCCGTCTGGATCGGCGGTGTCAGCGAGGCCGCGATGCGCCGGGTCGGCCGCAGCGGCACCGGCTGGCTCGGTGTCGAGGGGTTGCAGGACGAGGTGACCGACCACCTGTGGTCGATTGCGCGCCGCGCGGCGCAGGACGCCGGCCGCGATCCGGACGCGCTGAAGACGGCCATGCGGATCAATCTTGAACCGGGCACGTCCGTTGAGTCAGTTGTCGGCCGGCTCGAGCGCCTCGCCGGGTCCGGTGCTGATGAGGCGCTCGTGGATGCCTTCGCGATGTTCCCCAGCCTCGACCAGATGCTCGACTTCGCCGGTCAGGTGATCGCCCGTCGGGCCGATCACCGGTAGGGCGCGCGGCCGGGCGCTCGGCGCGAAGACTCAGCCGACGGAGCGCCCGGCGCCTTCCCAGAATCGCGCCCGGACGGCCTTCTTGTCCGGCTTGCCGAGCCCGGTCAAGGGCAGCGCGTCGACGATCTCGATGCGCTTGGGTGATTGCACCGAGCCCTTGCGCTCCTTGACCGCGGCCCGAATCTCGGCGGTCATCTTCTCTATCGCGGCGTCGTCGGTCGCGGCGTCGGCGCGCAGCACCACCACCGCGGTGACGGCCTCGCCCCACTTGTCGTCCGGCGCTCCGACCACGCACACCTGCGCGACGGCGGCGTGCTCGGCGATGACGTCCTCGACCTCACGGGGGAAGACGTTGAAACCGCCGGTGACGATCATGTCCTTGACCCGGTCGACGATGAAGTAGAAGCCGTCCTCGTCCTCGCGGGCCATGTCGCCGGTGTGCAGCCAGCCGTCCCTGAACGTCTCGGCCGTCGCCTCCGGAAGATTCCAGTAGCCGCCCGCCAGCAGCGGTCCGCTGACGCAGATCTCGCCGGGCTCGCCCTGCGGCACCGGCTTGCCGTCCTCGCCCAGCAGCGCCACCCGGGCGAACAGCGTCGGGCGTCCGCACGACGTCAGCCGCTTCTCGTCGTGATCGCCCTTGGCGAGGTAGGTGATCGCCATCGGTGCCTCGGACTGGCCGTAATACTGCGCGAAGATCGGTCCGAACCGCCGGATCGCTTCGGCCAACCGCACCGGGTTCATCGCTGACGCACCGTAGTAGACGGTCTCCAGCGAGGACAGGTCGCGGGTCTGCGAATCCGGGTGGTCCATCAGCGCGTAGAGCATTGAGGGCACCAGCATGGTCGCCGTGATCTTCTGCTCTTCAATGGTTTTCAGCACCTCGGCCGGATCGAACTTGCTCAGCACGACCATCTCGCCGCCCTTGACCACCGTGGGCGTGAAGAAGGCCGCGCCGGCGTGCGACAGCGGGGTGCACATCAGGAATCGCGGGGTCTCCGGCCATTCCCATTCGGCGAGCTGAATCTGGGTCATGGCGGCGATGTTGCCGGTGGTCCCCAGCACGCCCTTGGGCTTGCCGGTGGTGCCGCCGGTATAGGCCATGCCGCCGATGTGGTCGGGCGGCAGCTCGGCCACCGTCAGCGGCTTCGGCTCGTACTTGGCCGCCTCGGCCGAGAGGTCCACGGCCACCCCGTCGAGGGCCTGGGGGACCGGGCCTATCGTCAGGATCTGCTTGAGCGAGTCGACCTTTTCCAGCAGTCCCAGCGCGCGCTCGACGAACGCCGGGTTGGGGTCGACGATCAGCGAGCTGGCACCGCAGTCGGATAGCACGTAGGCGTGGTCGTCGAGCGACCCGAGCGGGTGCAGCGCGGTGCGCCGGTAGCCCTGGGTTTGACTGGCGCCCAGGATCATCAGCACCTCGGGGCGGTTCAGCGCCAGCAGCCCCACCGTGACACCGGTGCCAGCGCCCAGCGCCTCGAACGCCTGGGTGTACTGGCTGATCCGCTCGGCCAGTTGGCCCCCGGTCAGCGTGGTGTCGCCGAGGAACAGCACCGGCCGGTCCTTGTGGCGCTTGAGCGCGCCCACCAACAGATGGCCGTTATGGGTCGGATGGCGCAACAGATCGTCACTCATGTGGCAAGACTAGAACGTGTTGCAATTCGCGTCAGCTACCCCCTCGACGGTCACCCGGATCACTAGGCTTCGTGAGCATGGCGCAGGCAGATCTCGTCGTTACCGGAACCATCCTGACCGTCGATGACGAGAGGCCCACGGCCGAGGCGCTCGCCGTTGCCGATGGCCGCATCATCGCCGTCGGCGGCCGCTCCGATGTGGCCGACCTGATCGGCCCGGACACCCAAACCGTCGACGTCGGCGACGGCTGTGTGCTGCCGGGATTCATCGAGGCTCACGGTCATCCGCTGATGGAGGCCGTCGCGCTGTCGGACCGCATCGTCGACATCCGGCCGGTCACCATCCCCGGCCCCGACGACGTCGTCGCGGCGATCCGCCAAGAGGTCGCGCGGCGCGGATCGACCGGCTCCTACCTGAATGGCTGGGATGCGCTGCTGCAGTCGGGCCTGCCCGACCCGACGCTGGCCTGGCTCGACGACATCGCGCCGGACGGTCCGCTGGTGATCATCCACAACTCCGGGCACAAGGCGTACTTCAACTCGCACGCCGCGCGACTCAACGGGCTGACCCGCGAAACCCCGGACCCCAAGGGCGCCAAGTACGGACGCGATGCCAACGGCGAGCTGGATGGCACCGCCGAGGAGATCGCCGCGGTGTTCCCGCTGCTCGGCGGCGCCATCTCGGCCGACAGCTACCCGGCGATGCTGCTCGCCGAGTGTGAACGGCTCAACCGGGCCGGGCTGACCACCTGCTCGGAGATGGCGTTCGATCCGAACTTCGGGCCGCTGGTCGCCCAACTGCACGATCGGCTCACGGTCCGCCTGCGTACCTACGAGGTGTCCAACCCGCAGATGGCCACCGCCGCCTCACCCGGCCAGGGCGACGACATCATGCGTCAGGTCGGCATCAAGATCTGGGTCGACGGTTCGCCGTGGATCGGCAATATCGCGCTGTCCTTTCCCTACCTGGACACCGAGGCCACCCGCTCCATCGGCATCCCCAAGGGTTCGTGCGGCTGCGCCAACTACACCGCCGAGCAACTGCGCGAGATCGTCGGCGCGTACTTCCCGCTGGGCTGGCAGATGGCCTGTCACGTGCAGGGCGACGCCGGCGTCGACACCATCCTCGACGTCTACGAAGAGGCGCTGCGCAACAATCCGCGCGACGACCACCGGCTGCGGCTCGAGCACGTCGGCGCCATCCGGCCCGAGCAGCTGCAGCGCGCCGCCGACCTCGGCGTGACCTGCAGCATCTTCGTCGACCAGATCCACTACTGGGGCGACGTCATCGTCGACGGTCTGTTCGGCGAGGAGCGCGGATCCCGGTGGATGCCGGCCGGATCCGCCGTCGCGACCGGGATGCGCATCTCGCTGCACAACGACCCACCGGTCACGCCGGAGGAGCCGCTGCGCAACATCAGCGTGGCTGTGACTCGCACGGCGCCCAGCGGCCGGGTGCTGGCCCCCGAGGAGCGCCTGACGGTCGACCAGGCGATCCGCGCCCAGACCATCGACGCCGCCTGGCAGCTGTTCGCCGACGACGTCGTCGGCTCGCTCGAGGTTGGCAAGTATGCGGACCTGGTGGTGCTGTCGGGCGATCCCCGCACGGTGCCGCCCGAGCAGATCGCCGATCTCGACGTGCGCGCGACGTATCTGGCGGGCCGCCAGGTCTACGCGCAGTGAGGCCCGCTTTAGACGATCTGCTCGAGCGCCTGCATGTGGTGGCGCTGCCGATGCGGGTGCGGTTTCGCGGCATCACCACCCGGGAGGTCGCGCTGATCGAGGGGCCGGAAGGGTGGGGCGAATTTGGGGCGTTCGTGGAATACGGGCCCGCCGAGGCGTCGGCGTGGCTGGCGTCGGGCATCGAGGGCGCCTACCGGCAGCCGCCGCCGGTGCATCGCGAGCGCATCCCGATCAACGCCACCGTGCCGGCCGTGGCCGCTGCTGAAGTGCCCGACGTGCTGGCCCGCTTTCCCGGTGCCCAGACGGCCAAGGTGAAGGTCGCCGAGCCGGGACAGACGCTGGGTGACGACGTCGCCCGGGTCAACGCCGTGCGGGAAGTCGTCGCGACGGTGCGGGTGGACGCCAACGGCGGCTGGACGGTCGACGAGGCGGTGCGGGCCGCGACGGCCCTGACCGCCGACGGGCCGCTGGAATACCTCGAACAGCCCTGCGCCAGCGTCGACGAGCTGGCCGAGCTGCGGCGGCACCCAGCCATGCCAGACGTACCGATTGCCGCCGACGAAAGCATCCGCAAGGCCGACGACCCGTTGGCCGTGGTCCGCGCCGGTGCCGCCGACATCGCGGTGCTCAAAGTTGCTCCGCTGGGCGGGATTTCGGCCCTGCTGGACATCGCCGCGCAGATCGACATTCCGGTGGTGGTTTCCAGCGCGCTCGACTCCGCGGTCGGCATCGCCGCCGGGCTGACCGCGGCGGCGGCGCTACCGCGACTGCGACACGCCTGCGGGTTGGGCACCGGCGGCCTGTTCGTCGAGGACGTCGCCGACGTCGCCGCGGCCGTCGACGGTCACCTGGCCGTCGGACCCGTCACGCCCGACCCACGGCGGCTGCGGGCGCTGCAGGCGCCGGCCGAGCGGCGGCAGTGGTGGATCGACCGGGTCATCGCCTGCCATCCGTTCCTTGTACCGTCGTCCGAGTGATTAACCTGGCATATGACGACCGCGGCAGCGGTGAGCCCGTCGTCTTCATCTCGGGTAGCGGCGGCCCCGGTCGCACCTGGTTACCGCATCAGGTCCCGGCGTTCATCTCGGCCGGCTACCGCGTGATCACTTTCGACAACCGCGGGATCGGCGCCACCGAAAACGCCGAGGGTTTCACGACGCAGACCATGGTCGCCGACACCGCGTCCCTGATCGAATCGCTGGACGCCGCCCCGGCCCGCATTGTCGGGGTGTCGATGGGCGCCTTCATCGCCCAGGAGCTGATGGTGGCCCGTCCCGACCTGGTGACCGCCGCGGTGCTGATGGCCACCCGCGGCCGCCTGGACCGCGCCCGGCAGGGGTTTCACGAAGGCGAGCGCGAGCTCTATGCGTCGAACACCGAACTGCCTCCCGCGTATGAGGCGAAAGTCCGTGTGCTGGAAAACTTTTCACGAAAAACGATCAACGACGACGTGCTCGTCGCCGACTGGATCACCATGTTTCGGGCCTGGCCGGTCAAGCGCACACCCGGGCTGCGCACCCAGCTCAGCGTCTCCCCGCAGACCAACCGGCTCGCGGCCTACCGCGCCATCAACACCCCGGTACTGGTGATGGGTTTCGCCGACGACGTGATCACCCCGCCGCATCTGGGGCGCGAGGTTGCCGACGCCCTGCCCAACGGGCGCTACGTGCAGATCCCCGACGCGGGCCACCTCGGATTCCTGGAGCGGCCCGAGGCGGTCAACAGCGTGGCGCTGAAGTTCTTCTCCGAGGTGTGAATGCGTCGAACGTCGACTTTGTCGGGCAAAATAGCCGCGATTCGGCCCGACAAGTCCACGTTCGACGCGTTGCGCGCTTCCTCAGCTCGACGCAGCGCGTCGGGCATCGTCAGCGCGCTGTGACACCCTGTAGGAGTGAATCCCTCGACGACACAGGCTCGCGTCGTCGTTGACGAGCTGATCCGCGGAGGCGTCCGCGACGTGGTGTTATGCCCCGGCTCGCGCAACGCCCCGCTGGCGTTCGCGTTGCAGGACGCCGACCGCGCAGGCCGGATCCGGTTGCACGTGCGCATCGACGAACGCACCGCCGGCTATCTGGCCATCGGCCTGGCAATCGCGGCCGGGGCACCGGTCTGCGTCGCGATGACGTCGGGCACCGCAGTCGCCAACCTCGGGCCGGCGGTCGTCGAGGCGAACTACGCGCGGGTGCCGCTGATCGTGCTGTCGGCCAACCGGCCCTACGAATTGCTGGGCACCGGGGCCAATCAGACCATGGAGCAGCTGGGCTACTTCGGTACCCAGGTTCGCGCCACAATCAGCCTGGGTCTGGCCGAGGACGCCCCCGAGCGGTTGGATTCGCTCAACGCGACCTGGCGATCGGCCACCTGCCGGGTGCTGGTGGCCGCCACCGGTTCGCGCACCGCCAATGCCGGCCCCGTGCAGTTCGACATCCCGCTCCGTGAGCCCCTGGTCCCCGATCGGGAATCGCCCGGTGCCGTGACGCCGCCCGGCCGGCCCGACGGCAGCCCGTGGACCTACACGCCGCCGGTCACTTTCGACCAGCCGCTGGACATCGACCTTTCGCCCGACACCGTCGTCATCGCCGGGCACGGCGCGGGCGCGCAGCCCACCCTCGCGCAGCTGCCGACCGTGGCCGAACCGACCGCACCGCCGGCTGCCAACCCGTTGCACCCGCTGGCCCTGTCGCTGTTGCGCCCCAAGCAGGTGATCATGCTCGGCCGCCCGACGCTGCATCGCCCGGTCTCGGCGCTGCTGGCCGATCCCCAGGTGCCGGTGTATGCGCTGACCACCGGGCCGCGCTGGCCGGACGTGTCGGGCAATTCGAAGGCCACCGGCACCCGGGCGGTGACCACCGGGACGCCCAACCCGGCCTGGCTGGACCGCTGCGCCGAGATGAACCGGCACGCGGTCGCGGCGGTTCGCGGCCAGCTCGCGGCGCACCCGTTGACCACCGGCCTGCACGTCGCCGCGGCCGTCGCGGATGCGTTGCGGCCGGGCGATCAGCTGGTGCTGGGGGCGTCCAACCCGGTCCGCGACGCGGCGCTGGTGGGGCTCGACACCCACGGCATCCGAGTCCGGTCCAATCGCGGGGTCGCCGGTATCGACGGCACGGTGTCCACCGCGATCGGCGCGGCTTTGGCACACGAACGCGGCGGCACCGCCGACAACCCGGCCCGCACCTTCGCCCTGATCGGCGACCTGACGTTCGTCCACGACAGCTCCGGGCTGCTGATCGGTCCCACCGAACCGACGCCGCGGCATCTGACCATCGTGGTGTCCAACGACAACGGCGGCGGCATCTTCGAATTGCTCGAGCAGGGCGACCCGAGGTTCTCCGATGTGTCGTCGCGGATCTTCGGCACCCCACACGACGTGGACGTCGGTGCGCTCTGCCGCGCCTACCACGTCGAAAGCCGCCAGATCGAGGTCGACGAGCTGGACGCCGCGCTCAACGAGTCCGGCGCCGGGATGCGGGTGTTGGAGGTCAAGGCGGACCGGTCCTCGCTGCGCGGACTGCACGCCGCCATCAGGGCCGCCTTGTGAAGTCTCCAAAAACGTTGCTGCGCATTTTGATCCACGGCCGCAGCGACGAGTCGCCGACCACGCCCGCGCGGATTGCGTTGCGGCTGACCCGGATCGCGGTGCTGATCGTCGCCGGTTTGGTCACGCTGCAGTCGGTGTTGCTGGTGGCCGGCGCCTGGCGCAACGACCTTGCAATCCGACACAACATGGGTGTGGCGCAGGCCGAGGTGCTCAGCGCGGGGCCACGCCGGTCCACGATCGAATTCGTCACACCTGAGCGAGTCACCTACCGGCCCGAGCTCGGCGTGCTATACCCGTCCGAATTGGCTACGGGTATGCGGATATACGTCGAATACAACAAAAATGATCCGAACCTGGTGCGGGTGCAGCACCGCAACGCGGGGCTGGCGATAATCCCGGCCGGATCGATCGCGGTCGTCAGTTGGCTCGTCGCGCTGGTTGCGCTGGTGGGCCTGGCGCTGATGGACAAGCGATTGGACCGTCGCGATGCGGTCAAAAGTGGGACTAGCAAAGACATATAACGCGTTAAGCAGCAGATTTCGCGCCCCGTATGCCAGTCGGCAACCTCAGCGACAGGCAGTGCTGACACTATGGTCTCGTGCGCGTTGCGATCGTCGCGGAATCTTTTCTGCCACATGTCAACGGAGTCAGTAATTCAGTAGTTCGAGTACTGGAGCATCTGCGCCGAACCGGCCACGAAGCTCTGGTGATCGCTCCCGATACCCCACCCGGTGAACCTCCCGCCGAGCGCATTCACGACGGCGTCCGGGTGCACCGGGTGTCGTCGCGGATGTTCCCGAAGGTCACCACGTTGCCGCTCGGCGTGCCCAGGCCGCGACTGCTGAAGGTGCTGCGCGGATTCCAGCCCGATGTGATGCATCTCGCATCGCCCGCGCTGCTGGGCTACGGCGGCGTGCTGGCCGCACGTCACCTCGGCGTGCCGACCGTCGCTGTCTACCAAACCGACGTACCGGGTTTCGCGGAGAGCTACGGCATCGGGATCACGACGCGGGCGGCGTGGGCGTGGTTCCGCCACCTGCACCGCCTGGCCGACCGCACCCTGGCGCCTTCCACCGCGACAATGGAATCGCTTGTCGCGCACCGAATTCCACGGGTAGATCACTGGGTGCGCGGCGTCGACATCATGGGGTATGCGCCGTCGGCGCGAGACGAGGCGCTGCGGCGGCGCTGGTCGCCCGAGGGTAAGCCGATCGTGGGCTTCGTGGGCCGGCTCGCGCCCGAGAAGCATGTGGAACGCCTCGCCGGGCTCGCGGCGGCCGGCGATGTGCAACTTGTCATCGTCGGAGACGGCGTCGACGAGCAAAAGCTTCAATCAGCAATGCCCACAGCATGTTTCACCGGTGCCCTGTACGGTGCTGAGCTCGCCGCGGCGTACGCCAGCATGGACGTCTTCGTCCACACCGGCGAGCACGAGACGTTCTGCCAAGTCGTGCAGGAGGCGCTCGCGTCCGGGTTGCCGGTGATCGCGCCCGACGCCGGCGGACCGCGTGACCTCGTTACCCCGTGGCGTACCGGATTGCTGGTTCCCGTAAGCGAATTCGAGCAGCGGCTACCCGAGGCAGTGGGGCATCTGCTGACCGAGCGTCCGCGCTACTCGCAGGCCGCACGCAAGAGCGTGCTGGCCCGCACCTGGCCCGCAATCTGCGATGAACTGCTCGGCCACTATGCGGCCGTGCAATCGCCGATCGCCCGGGCGCGGGCCCGCATCTCGCAACGCAAACTCGCGCAAGGCGAGTGACGTCTCGCCGCTAGCCCTGCGCCAGCTCGGCGACCGGCTGCCACTGCTCCCAGGTGCGTAACCGGTTCTCGTAGTCGGCCTTTGCCGTCTGCAGCGGCGAAGCACCGAAGAACACCCGCAGCGGCGGCTGCTCGGCGTCGACCACTTTCAACAGCGCATCCGCCGACGCTTTCGCACTACCGGGATCAGCCCCGCGCCGGCCGCGTTCTGCTTGCACCGCGGCGCGCACCTCGTCGTAGTGCGGCAACGGCTCGGAGTGCTTCGATGACGGGCCGGCCCAATCGGTGTCGAAGCGGGCCGGTTCGATCAGCGTGACGTGCACACCGAACGCCGCGACCTCCTGCGCGAGCGCTTGGGAGAAGCCCTCTAACGCCCACTTGGAGGCGTGATAAGCGCCGAGGAAAGGAAACGCGGTGATGCCGCCGATCGAGGACACCTGGATGATGTGGCCGCTGCGCTGCTCGCGCAGGTAGGGCAAGGCGGCCTGGGTGATCCACAGCGCGCCGAACACATTCGTTTCGATCTGATCGCGGGCATCGCGCTCGGACAGTTCCTCGACAAACCCGAACTGGCCGTAGCCGGCATTGTTTACGACGATGTCGAGTCGGCCGAAGTGGTCACGGGCCCGCTTGACCGTGGTGAAATCCGCGTCGCGGTCGGTGACGTCCAATTTGATGGGCAGCAGCGCATCGGCGTACTTGGTGACCAAGTCGTCCAGTGATGCGGCGTTGCGTGCGGTGGCGGCGACCTTGTCGCCCCGCTCCAGCGCGGCGATCGTCCACTCGCGCCCGAATCCACGTGATGTACCGGTGATAAACCAAACTTTTTCGCTCACGCCGTTGTGTAACGCGTGCGTGCCCGCACCATTCCCGCCGGGGCCGAATTGGGCCGGGTAGCGTCTTCCTGGTGAGTCGTGCGGCCTTGGACAAGGATCCCCGGGAGGTCGCGTCGATGTTCGACGGCGTCGCCCGTCGTTATGACCTGACCAACACCGTGCTGTCGCTGGGGCAGGACCGGTATTGGCGGCGCGCCACCCGCTCGGCGCTACGAATCGGGCCCGGCCACAAGGTGCTCGACCTGGCTGCGGGCACCGCGGTGTCCACGGTGGAGCTGGAGAAATCCGGGGCCTGGTGTGTGGCGGCCGATTTCTCGGTCGGAATGCTCGCGGCCGGGGGTGCGCGCAAGGTGCCCAAGGTTGCCGGCGACGCGACCAAGCTGCCCTTCGACGACGGCGTATTCGATGCTGTCACAATCAGTTTCGGCTTGCGCAACGTCGCCGACCCGCAGGCGGGCCTGCGCGAAATGGCCCGGGTCACCCGGCCCGGTGGACGCCTGGTGGTGTGTGAATTCTCCACGCCCACCAATGCGCTGTTCGCCACCGTCTACAAGGAATATCTGATGCGCACGCTGCCGCGGGTGGCGCAGGCGGTGTCAAGCAACCCCGATGCCTATGTGTATCTCGCGGAGTCGATCAGGGCCTGGCCCGATCAGACCGCACTGGCACGGCAGATGGCCCAAGCGGGGTGGTCGGGCGTGCGCTGGCGCAACCTGACGGGTGGAATCGTGGCGCTACATGCGGGGCATAAGCCCCTGCGCTGACGTCGGGTTAGTGTTGGCCCGCGGCCTGCACCACGCCCAGCTGGTCTGGGCAGTAGTGGTCGACGGCCGCGCCGAGGAACTGGAACGCCTGCCCCTGGCTGGTGCCGCGCGGCAGGTTGTGCTGAATGAAGTTCGCCGACTGGTAGGCGTCGTGGTCCACGCCCCTGCCCAGCCGGTCGCAGGTGATCTTGCCCAGCCACGCGAGCTGGTCCTGCGGCTGGTAAATGCCGAAGCCGTTCACGGTTTGCTTGAACGGGGCGTCGTTGTCGCTGGGCGGCGACGGGGTCCGCAGCGGCGTCGGTGCCGGCGGCAGCGGCGGCGTCGTCGGGTCGGCCAGCGCCGGCACGGCCAGCGTCGTAATGGCAGCCGCCGCCACGGCGACGCCTGCAAGCAGCTTGGTACCCCTCATTAGCCGGATTATACACCGCGATAACGACTCGCTCACGGCCGATTAGCCAAGATGGGCGGTCAGCAGCCAGCCGCCGACCGACTTCAGACCAGTGGGTTCGTCGCGAATGTCGACGATGCCGGGCATCTCGACGGACGCGTTCGGTAGCTGGGCGTGCAGGCGGGCCGGCCGGATCTCGTCGACGACCCAGTACTTGGACACGGCGTCGCGTAACTCGTCGGCGGTCACCGCGTTGATCGGGCCGTCGGGCACCGCGGCCTTGTCGAAGACCAGGGCGAAGTACGAGGCGCCGGGAGCGGCCGCGCGGCTGATCGACCGCTGGTAGCCCTCGCGTGCCTCGACCGGGATGGAGTGGAACAGGGTGCTGTCGACGATGGTGCCGAAGCGGCCTTCAGATCCGGGTGGGTATGCGGTGAACGTGCTGATGTCGGCGACCTCGAAGGTGGCGTTGGCCAGGCCGCGATTCGCGGCCTGGCGGCGGGCCAAGTCGATAGCGGTGGGGGACAGGTCGAGGCCTAGCGTGGCGTGGCCCCGTTCGGCCAGCGTCAGCGAAATGGCGGCCTCGCCGCAGCCCACGTCGAGCACGTCGCCATGGAATTTGCCCTGCTCGATCAGGACGGCCAGCTCGGGTTGCGGGGCGCCGATGCTCCAGGGCGGCCGCACGCCCTCGCCAAACGTGGCGGATTCGCCGCGGTAGGCCGTTTCGAACTCGAAATCAGTTGGCTGAGTCATGCCTCCAGATATATCAACCTAGCTGATGTATGTCAATCAAATTGATATAGAGGACGCGTCGAATTGACCGTGCGAAAAAGTTGGTTCAGCTGAACGGTGTTCGACGATCGAGGAGCCGGGAGAACCGCCCGCCGCCGCGCCACGCTCGTGCCACCCAGTCGGCGTCGTCGTCGGTGACCAGGTTGGCCATCACCCGCACGGCGATGGTCATCAGCGTGGTCGAGCGCATCGCGAGGGGGCCAGTGGCGGGCAGGAACCGCTGGAAGGTCAGCAGCAGCGCCAGCCGTCGTGCGACCGAGAATCCGCGACCGTAGTGGTCGGACAACAGCGACGGCCACACTTTGGACATGTCGTCCGAGTCCAACAGCTCGGCGGCCAGCCGGCCGGTCTCTAGTCCGTAGTCGATGCCCTCGCCGTTGAGCGGGTTCACGCAGGCCGCGGCGTCGCCGATCAGCATCCAGTTCGGCCCGGCCACCCCGGAGACCGCGCCGCCCATCGGCAGCAGGGCCGACGAGATTGCGCGTGGCTCGCCGGTAAAGCCCCACTCGTCGCGGCGCAGATCGGTGTAGTAGGAGATCAGCGGCCGCAGCGACAGCTCGGCCGGCCGCTTGGAGGTCGACAACGCGCCGACACCGATGTTCACCTCGCCGTTGCCCAGCGGGAAGATCCAGCCATACCCGGGCAACACGGCGCCGTCGGGCGAGCGCAGCTCGAGATGCGATGTCAGCCAGGGGTCTTCGCTACGCGGGGTGGTCAGGTAGCCGCGGGCCGCGACGCCGTACACCGTCTCCTGATGCCAGCGCCGCCCGAGCTTGCGGCCCAGTGTGGAGCGGGCGCCGTCGGCGACGATCAGTTGGCGGCAGCCCAGTTCGGTGCCGTCGGCCAGCAATAGCGAGGTGACTCGTCGAGACGAGTCATGTTGCACGCCAACGGCTTTGGTACCGAGTAGCATCCGCGCTCCGGACTCCTCGGCGACCTTGCGGATCCGGTCATCCAGCTCGAGGCGGGCCACCGCGCTGCCGGTCGACGGGAACGACGGGCCGGGCCAATTCACTTCGACCTCGCCGCCGAACCCGCTCATCCGCAGACCCCGATGCCGGATGCGGGTATTCAGCCAGTCGCCCAGGCCGAGGCGCTCGCACTCGGCGACCGCGCGCGGCGTCAGCCCGTCGCCGCACGGCTTGTCGCGGGGAAAGGCGGCGGAGTCGACCACGAGTACATCGCGGCCGGCGCGAGCGGCCCAGGAGGCCGCCGCCGAACCGGCGGGTCCGGCACCCACGACCACGACTTCGGCTCCGGAGGCCTTCGTGTCCACGCCCCCCAGTATGTTGGTCGCGTGAGTACTCCGGCGAATAGGGATGGTCGGGTGAATACTCCGGCGACGGTGGTGGCGGGCATCGACTTTGGCGACGCCGCGTTCGCCACGACGGTGCGCGACGGCGTCGCGAAGGTCGAGCAGCTCATGGACGTCGAATTGCGCAGCGCCGACGAGATCATGACGGACTCGTTGACCCATCTGTTCAAGGCTGGCGGCAAGCGGTTCCGGCCGTTGTTCACCGTGCTGTCGGCGCAGATCGGGCCGAGCCCGGACGCGGATGAGGTGACGATCGCCGGGGCGGTCATCGAGCTGGTGCACCTGGCCACGCTCTACCACGACGACGTGATGGACGAGGCCGAGGTCCGCCGCGGCGCACAGACCGCGAATGTGCGCTGGAGCAACAACGTCGCGATCCTGGCCGGCGACTACCTGTTCGCGACGGCGTCGCGGCTGGTGTCACGGCTGGGGCCGGACGCGGTGCGGTTCATCGCGGAAACGTTCGCCCAGCTGGTGACCGGTCAGATGCGCGAAACCCGGGGTTTCGTGGAGGGCGCCGATCCGATCGAGCACTATCTGAAGGTGGTGTACGAGAAGACGGGCTGCCTGATCGCCGCGGCCGGTCAGTTCGGCGCGATGTTCTCCGGGGCCGACGACGATCAGGTCGCCCGGCTGAGCCGGCTCGGCGGCATCGTGGGGACGGCGTTTCAGATCTCGGACGACATCATCGACATCGACAGCGACTCGCACGAATCGGGCAAGTTGCCCGGGACCGATATCCGCGAAGGTGTGCACACCCTGCCGATGGTCTTTGCGCTGCAGCAGCCCGGGCCCGACGGCGATCGGCTGCGCGAGCTGCTGGCCGGTCCCGTCGAAGACGACGACGCGGTGTCCGAGGCGCTGCGGCTGTTGCGGGCATCGCCGGGAATGGCCCAGGCCAAGGAGGTCCTGGCGCAATACGCCGCCAAAGCCCGCGATGAGCTGGGATTTTTGCCCGACGTCGCCGGCCGTCGCGCGCTGGAGACATTGGTCGACTACACGATCAGCCGGCACGGCTAGCGGGTCATGGAACCCGGACGGTCATCCGGGGCGTTCAATTGACAACAGTCAAGCAATGAACTCTGGGTCCTTTTGAGGAGGACGGCGATGACCTGGCATCCGCACGCCAACAGGCTCAAGACCTTCCTGTTGTTGGCCGGTATGTCCGCAATGATCGTGTTCGTCGGATCGCTGTTCGGCAGGATGGCGATGTTCCTGGCGGTGATGTTCGCGATCGGCATGAATGTCTACACCTACTACAACAGCGACAAGCTGGCGCTGCGCGCGATGCACGCCCAGCCGGTCTCCGAACTTCAGGCGCCGGTGATTTATCGGATCGTGCGCGAGTTGGCCACCGCCGCGCACCAGCCGATCCCGCGGCTGTACATCAGTGACACCAACGCCCCCAACGCCTTCGCCACCGGACGCAACCCGCGCAACGCCGCGGTGTGTTGCACCACCGGCATCCTGGACATCCTCAACGAGCGCGAACTGCGCGCCGTGCTGGGCCATGAGCTCTCACACGTCTACAACCGCGACATCCTCATCTCGTGTGTGGCCGGTGCGCTGGCCGGTGTGATCACCGCGCTGGCCAACATGGCGATGTGGGCGGGCCTGCTCGGCGGCAACCGCGATGGCGAGAATCCCTTTGCGCTGCTGCTGGTTTCGCTGCTGGGGCCGATCGCGGCCACGGTGGTCAAGCTGGCGGTGTCGCGATCCCGGGAGTACCAGGCCGACGAGTCGGGCGCGGTATTGACCGGCGACCCGCTGGCGTTGGCGTCCGCCCTGCGCAAGATTTCCGGCGGCGTGCAGGCGGCACCGTTGCCGCCCGAGCCGCAGCTGGCCAGTCAGGCGCACCTGATGATCGCCAACCCGTTCCGCGCCGGTGAGCGCATCGGCTCGATGTTCTCGACACACCCGCCGATCGAGGACCGCATCCGCCGGCTGGAGGCGATGGCGCGCGGCTGACGTCGGCCTATGCTGGCGAGCATGACCGCTCCGACGTCACCGCGGCGGGACCTGGCTCGCCGGCGCATCCTGCTCGGCACTGCGGCTTTCGGTGCGTTGGTCGGGTGTGGCGCACTGGGTGTCCCGCGGGCGGCCGGTGCGCCACACCCGACCAACGCATTCGAGGTCACCCATACCGACGCCGAATGGCGGCAGCTTCTGAGCCCGCAGCAGTACGCGGTGCTGCGCACGGCGGCCACCGAGATGCCCCACAGCAGCGCGCTTAACGATGAGCACCGCACTGGGATCTTCGGATGTGCGGGCTGTGGGCAGGACCTCTTCTCGTCGGCCACCAAGTTCGACAGCGGTACGGGCTGGCCGAGTTTTTGGAAAGCCCTGAGCAACGCCGTGCTCGAGCGGCCGGACAACACGGCGGGCATGGCACGCACCGAAGTACTCTGCAGCCGGTGCGGCGGGCACCTCGGCCACGTCTTCAACGATGGCCCCGAACCGACCGGCCTGCGTTACTGCATGAACGGTGTGGCGCTCCGCTTCCGACCTGCCTAGCGCGTTCTCGGTTCCGATATCGCATGCGCTATCGCATTCGAAAACAGCCGCATGGTCCGAAGCCCCGACTACCGTTCTCCCCAGGCGTGACTGCCGAAATCGATAGCGCCCGTGCTACCAGTTCTTGCGTGAACTACGACGAGTACGTCGGCGTCTGTCTCGAGTTGCCATTCCTGCAAGAACGAGCCGCAACCGCGCATGACGCGATCACCAAGACCGTCGATCAACGAACGAATTGCCCAGCGGCCTAGGGCTTTTCGGGCTCGACTAGAACCCTGAGCCGTGCACCTCGTGTCCCGGGACCTCGGCGATCAGGCCGCTGTAGGCCTGTTCGACCGTCGAGCCGTGGTTGATCACGCCGTCGACTTCGCGGGCGATCGGCATGCTCAGCCCGAACTCGTTGGCGAACTCCATGATCACGCTGGCGGCCTTCACGCCCTCGGCGACCTGGTTCATCGATGCGATGATCTCGTCGATCGGCTTGCCCGAGCCGAGTTGTTCGCCGACATGGCGGTTACGGCTGCGCTGGCTGGTACACGTGACGATCAGATCGCCGAGGCCGGCCAGTCCGGGGAAGGTGTCCGGGTCTCCGCCTAACGCCACGCCCAGCTTCGTCATCTCGCGCAGCGCCCGCGCGATGACGAGCGCACGCGTGTTCTCGCCGATACCCAGCGAGTAACCCATCCCAACGGCAATCGCGTAGACGTTCTTCAGCGCTCCGGCCATCTCGACACCGACGACGTCGTCGCTGGTGTACACGCGGAAGCGCCGGGTGCGGAACAACGCTGCAAGCCGGGTGGCCAGATGTTGGTCGGGCATCGCCAGCACGGCCGCCGCGGCGTAGCCCTCGCCCACCTCGCGCGCAATGTTCGGTCCCGCCAGGATGCCCGCCGGATGACCGGGCAGCACCTCCTCGATGATCTGCGACGTCCGCATGTTGGTGCCCTGCTCGAGCCCTTTGACCAGCGATACCACCGGCACCCAGGGCCGCAATTCCTTGCCGAGTTCGGTGAGCACGCCACGGAACCCGTGCGACGGGACACCCATGATGAGGACGTCGGCGCAGTTGGCGGCCTCCGCGAAATCGTTGGTGGCGCGCAGCGTGTCGCTCAGTTCCACGTCGTCGCCGAGGTAGCGGGAATTGCGGTGATTTTCGTTGATGTCCTTGGCGGTCTCTTCCGAGCGCACCCACTGCAGCGTCGGCCCTCGGCGTGCGCAGATGGACGCCACGGTGGTTCCCCAGGAACCACCGCCAAGGACAACGACTTTGGGTTCGCGCTTCTCGCCTGCCATGAAGCTCAGCGTATTGCTGAAACCTCACATTTAGTAGCAGTTCACTCGGAGTGGGTCCGGCTCCGACTGCCGCGAAAGGGAAACCCGCCGCGCCGATGACGCCGCCCGGGCAGATGGGTGCCCGAGACGAAGTCCGAACCAACGACCCCGGAGGTTGGGACTTCGGTCCCTACCCGATCACCCCCTTGGCACCGGATCGTCAAGGTCAGCGCTTCATCGAGGAGGAATCATGTCCCGACGAGTGAGCCGGGCGGGAAATAGGTCTGTCCCTCGCAGCGGCCGAGCGTTCGCCTTGGCGCTAACAGCCGGTGTGGTCGCATTGGTTGGCGCGCCGGGCGTCGCGGTCGCCGATGGCGGCCGGCCCCAAGCCAACCCCGAGGAGAGGGCGGCGGCTCTGATACGGCCAGCCGTCGTCTATCTCGCCGCCCAAGCGTCAGGCCATGTGCGGCTGCCCGACGGGCAGCTGCTGTCTGAATTTGGACCGGGCTTGGATCTTCCCTTCGATGCCACCTGGTCGTGCACCGGTTTCGTGGTCAACCCCGATGGTTGGGTCGCGACCGCGGGGCACTGTGTTGATCCGGAGACCGCGAAAGACGCCATCGCCAAGAGCGCCGCGAGCGCCTATATCGCTCAGTTCCCGGAAGCGTCCACCGGCCAGGACCCCGCCGCAACGGCGGATTATCTTCGCAAGAGCGCGCGGATCGAGGGCGACAGCCCCGACCGGGGGCCCGAGGTCGGTCTCACGGTGCTCTACGGCACGGGTACCAAGCTCGCCGGCAAGTTGCCTGCCAACGTGGTGGATTTCCGACCGCTGAGCAAGGGTGACGTCGCCTTGCTGAAGGTCGAACAGCACAACATGCCGTCGTCGGTGCTGGCTGGCGACGCCGATGTCAGCATCGGCACATCGGTTCTCGCGGTGGGTTTCCCGGAAACCACCCAACGGGTTACCGGCCCCTCGTTGGATCCAACGAACAAGAGCGGCAAGGTGAACAAGAAGGCGACCATCCGGACCATGCCGGAGTATGAGATCGACGCCGCGATTTCGGAAGGCATGAGCGGCGGCCCGACGGTCGCTATCGACGGCAATGTGGTCGGGGTGAACAGCTTCGCTCCCGCTGGCGAGCCACAACCGTTCAACTTCATCACGCCGGCGGATCGTCTCGCGGTGATGCTCGCCGGTAAGGCTGTGAAGCCGATGCTCGGTCCCGCCGACTTGTACTACCGCAACGGCCTCACTAGCTACTACTCCGGCCATTACAGCGACGCGATCAAGAACTTCGACCAGGCGGCGGCGTTGTCGCCGGACTATCCCGGACTGGCCGAGCTGAAGACGAGTGCTGGGAATCTTCGGCAGCAGTACGGTGACGTCTCAGTGTTCCATAACTCAAACCTGTTGTGGTACATCGTAAGCGGGAGCCTGATGGTGCTCGTCGTCGGCGGCTGGGTGGCGTTCATGGTGCTCAAGAGTCGTCGGCAGCGTCTGGGTGCGGCCGAAATCTCGGGCCCGCTGGAGCCCGTCAGCGGCGTTGCCGTCGAACCTGCTTACGTGGAGATCGAGCCGCATTATTGTGCCAATTGCGGCGCGGAGCACCACCCCGCGGAAAAGTTCTGTCCCAACTGCGGCAAGCACATAGCTCTTCGGGAGCCGGCACGCGAATCAGGTCAAAATGTCGTGACGCTCAAGCCCTTGAGCGAGGATTCGGCCTAGCCCGCCACCGGTGCCCGATCGGCGACGCGGCCGAATTTCATTGCCTCTTCGATGCGGTCAAACCGGTAGTCGAGGGCGTCGGCGAGGTAGTTCTGGCGCACATTCCACGGCCGCTTGGTGCCCGACTTGGGCAGCTGATGCGCCGAGCGCTTCACGTATCCGGCGTTGATGTCCCAGGACGGCTTCTCGGCCATGGGCTGATCGCCTAAGTGCGGGTAAGCGTGCGTGTATCCGTGAGAAGTCATGTGCGCCATCAGTTTTGCCGTGGCACGCGCCGTAATATCGGCTCGCAGCGTCCAGGACGCGTTGGTGTATCCCACACACCAAAACAGGTTGGGCACATCCTCGAGCATGTGCGCCTTGTAGACGAAACGCTCACGGTGATCGACCTTTTCTCCGTCCAGGCTGATCGCTGCCCCGCCGAGTGCCTGCAGCTGCAGGCCGGTGGCCGTCACGAAGATGTCGGCGTCGAGGTGTGCACCGGACTTCAGCGCGATACCGGTGGCGTCGAAATGGTCGATCTCATCGGTGACGACGTCGGCGTGGCCTGCCGCGATCGAGTTGTACAGGTCGGCATCGGGGATCATGCACATCCGCTGGTCCCACGGGTTGTATCGCGGTTTGAAGTGGACGTCGACGTCGTACCCGTCGGGCAGGCTGTCAATCGCCTTGCGCCGCAGCAGAGACTTGATCAGGCCGGGCATCTTGCGCGACAGGAAGAAGAACACCGTCTCGGTCAAGGCGTTGTACGTCCGGATGGCCAAGTGAGAGGCCTTGCGGGGTAGCAGGGCACGAATGACGTCGTCGAGTTTTCGGTACTTCGACGCCGAGACCAGATAGGTCGGAGAGCGCTGCAGCATCGTCACCTTCGCGGCCTGCTCCGCCAGGGAGGGGAGCAGGGTCACCGCGGTGGCACCGCTGCCGATCACCACGATCTTCTTGCCGCTGTAGTCGAGGTCTTCCGGCCAGTGCTGGGGATGCACGACGGTGCCGTCGAACCGCTCGATGCTGGGGAACTCCGGGGTGTAGCCCTCGTCGTAGTTGTAGTAGCCGGAGGCGAAGAACACGAACCGGCTGCGGTATGTCGCGGTGGCGTCGCCTTGGTCGACGGTGATCGTCCAGGTGTCGGTGGACGAATCCCAGTCCGCGGAACGGACATAGCTGTCGAACTGGATGTGGCGATCGATGCCGTACTTGTGCGCGGTGGCGGTCAGGTACTCGCGGATGTGCTCGCCGTCGGCGACGCCCTCCTTGCGGGTCCAGGGCTCGAAGGGAAAAGACAGCGTGAAGATGCTGCTGTCCGAGCGCACGCCGGGATACCGGAACAGGTCCCAGGTGCCGCCAATCTGCTCACGGCGCTCGAGGATCGCGTACGTCATATGGGGATTGCGTTCGGCGATCCGATAGGCCGCGCCGATCCCGGAGATGCCGGCGCCGACGATGACGACGTCGAAGTAGCCGGCGTCGGCCGGCGGCTGGCTGGTGGCCTCCTGGGGAGTCACGGTCATCGTGAACCTCGCTTGCGGTGTGGGACTTGTCACCAGCGTAGGCACCCCACCGATTGTGGGGCCAGCACGCTCGGCGCGGACCGGTCCGGTGGTTAGCGGTAGTTCACGAACTGCACCGCCACGTCCAGGTCGGCGTTGCGTAGCAGCGCCTGGACGGCCTGCAAGTCATCGCGCTTCTTGCTGGAGACCCGGATCTCGTCGCCCTGGATCTGGGTCTTGACCCCTTGGGCCCGTCGTCGCGGATGAGCTTGGTGATTTTCTTGGCGTTCTCGCTGTCGATGCCCTGTTTGAGGGTGCCGCTGACCTTGAAGGTCTTGCCGGAGGCCTGCGGCTCGCCGGCGTCGAAGGCCTTCATCGAGATGTCGCGACGGATCAGCTTCTCCTTGAACACGTCGATCGCGGCTTTGATGCGCTCCTCCGTGGACGACGTCAGCTCTACGCCCTCGTCGCCCTTCCACGCGATCGTGGTGTCGGTGCCGCGGAAGTCGAAGCGGGTGGCCAACTCCTTGGCGGCCTGGTTAAGCGCGTTGTCGACCTCTTGCCGATCGAACTTGCTGACGATGTCGAACGATGAGTCCGCCATGCGAACGCCCTTCCGTGTTGGTTCCGGGTTGCTCCTAGCCGTTTGTGAATTGTCTACCCGCTCGTTGTACCCTGCTAGGCGGCAGGTTGCCCGAGCGGCCAATGGGAGCGGACTGTAAATCCGTCGGCTTACGCCTACACTGGTTCGAATCCAGTACCTGCCACCACAGTTCAGGCCCCTTTACCAGGGGGCCTGATTCGTTTCGGCTCGGGAATGGACACAAGGTGTAGGAATCTCAACGTGCGCATCGCTCAGACGCGGCACCCTGAAGCGCCGCTTAAGGTCCGCGGGCCCTTTGACGGTCCGATCCATACCGTTTTCGCGTTGGTGAACTGGCGAAGTCCGTCTTCGCCCAACTCGCGGCCGTATCCGCTGCGCTTGATGCCGCCGAACGGCACGCGAGGATCGGAGGTTACGACCTCATTGACGAACACCGCGCCGGCGTCGATCTGTGGGATTAATGCAGCCGCACGGTCGAGGTCTGAGGTCCACAGGCTGGCGCCGAGGCCGAATTCCGTTGCGTTCGCGATGTCCAGCGCGGCCCGGACGTTTTCGGCCGAGATGATCGCAGCGACAGGCCCAAATGTCTCCTCAGCGCTCACCGCCATCTCGGGGCCGACGCGGTCGAGTACTGCAGGTGTGTAGAAGTAGCCAACCCGCTGGGGTACCTGTCCACCGGTAACCAGGCGTGCACCGTCTGCCAGGCTGCGTTGGACCTGGTCCGACTCTCGGATACTCTTCTGTGCCAGCGGTCCGACTTGAATGCCGTCGACCATCGGGTCGCCGACTTGCAGTCGCGACACCCCGTCAGCGAAGGCTTCGGTGAATTCGGCGCGAACCCAGTCCTCGATGATGAACCGCTTGGCTGAGATGCAACTTTGTCCGCCATTGAGGTTGCGCGCGGAGACCGCCGCCCCGGCAACCATGGCGATGTCGGCGTCGGCTAACACGATGAACGGATCCGAGCCGCCCAACTCGAGCACTTGTTTTTTGAGGTGGCGACCTGCGAACTCCTGTTGCTAGATCAGTACGGCGGATCAGTTGTGGTCAATCGACGATCGGCGGGCCACGTCGGCAAGCGCAGGACCAGCCCAGAGTTCGTCGTCATCGGCGACGCGGGCGTGGACCTCGGGGGATTCGAGGGCGGCGGTAACGGCATGGGCGGCGCGCTCGTACCACTGTGCTACTTCCGGCGGATAATCGGCGTAGCTGCCGTTTTCACGCAGGATGGGGCCTTCGACGGTCGGGATGTCGGTGTGACCGTCGAACTCCTGCGTGTAGGGCTTGCCCTTGCGAGCGGCGGTCGGGGAGTCAATCGTGGCGTCGAGCTTGATCCACCGTCCATTGAGGTAGGCCTCACCCAACGAGTGCCACGGCAGAGGTCTCCCGCGGCGCCCTCCCCATAGCGCGCGGACCTCGGGAGAAAGGAACTCTTTTTCGGGTGAGTCGAGCGTCTGGAACCCGATTCGGGCCGGCACGCCCGCGGCACGCGTCAGCGCGACGAATGAACTCGCCTTGCCCATGCAAAAGGCCACCCCGTGCTCGATCACATCGCTGGCAGCCCGCTTGCCTGCCGCCAGATAGCGAAACGACCTAAGGATGTCGTAGGGCATATCCCGAACGAAGTAATAGATGCGCTCGACACGTTCTGCATCGGACTCGGCGTCGTGCGTCAACTCCGCCGCCTTGGCGCGGACGAGTGGGTGGTCGGCGTCGATGTACTCGGTCGATTCGAGGTAGATGTCGCTGTTGTCGGCCGGGCTGGATTCGGCACGCGTCATGAACGTCTTCTTGCTGTGTTGTTGAGGTGAGTAAGCGAAGTGCCCGCGAGTTAGGCGACGGTGACTCGGCTTTTCACCATCGGAATAATCGACTCGCCGATTGCGGACAGATAATCTGACCGCGCCAAATATGGAACTGTGAATAGGAAGTGATCGACACCGCATCGCTGATACTCGGCGATGCGCTCGACACATTTATCGACGGGTCCCAGGATGAGCCCGGGTTCGGGTATGGACGCAAACTCTGCTCGAATCTGCGCTTCCTGACTTGCAGATTCGGTGGGCGCGAGCAGAGCAGTCAGGGACAATTGCAGCGTCGCGGGATCACGGCCAGCGCTTTCACACGCCTGCGCGAGAAACGGTCGACGTGACTGTATTTTCTCGGGAGACCACCACCGGATGTTGAGACCCTGCGCCGACCGCGCCGCTATCCGCTGAACACGATCACCTTCGCCCCCCCACCCACAGTGGCGGGTGTGGTCTTTGCAGTGGTTTCGGATCGCAGACCGCGCCTTCGAGAGTGTAGAAGCGGCCCGAATAAGTCGGATTCGTTTGCGTCCAGACTTCTTTGAGTACCTCCAGCGACTCCGCAAGCGCCGAGACGCGGTCACCCGCCGGCGCGAACGGAATGCCGTACGCGTCGAATTCCTGTTGGAACCACCCCGCGCCGAGACCAAGATCGAGTCGGCCTTCGGAGATCACGTCCAACGTGGCGGCCATTTTGGCGAGCACCGAAGGATAACGGTAGGAGTTGCACAGCACACTTGTTCCCAGGCGTAGTGCAGTGGTGTCGCGAGCCAGCGCGGTGAGGGCCGTCCATCCCTCCAGCAGCGGAAGTGAGCGGGGTTCATCTACCGCTTCACCGTCGTTTCCGGCGCCGTGGATCCCGGCATCCTTGACGTAATCCTCGGGGCTGAGGGTGAGGAAGTGGTCACATGTCCAGATGGAGTCGAAACCGTACCGTTCGGCGGCTTGGGACACGCGCACCATGTCGCGATAATCGCCGACCGCTAGGCCGTTGATTGTGAGTGCCAAGATGAGGCCGAAGTGCGGGCCGCGATGTATTAGCGCTTGGTCATTGCCCATTCTGGGACTACCTTTCGATCATGCCAATTGTTGGTCCGGAAGTTTCCCGGGCCAACGTCATCGAGAAGCCGTAACGCTCAGGCCGGTGGTGGAACACCACAACTTCCAGGGGCTCCCCACCGACCGTGTAGGTGGTGCGCTCCAGGACGAGAACCGGCGCCCCTTCGGAAAGATCAAGTGCCTCAGCGACGTCGGGAGAAGCACCCGCGGCATGGATCTCGTGCGACGCTGTGCCGATGCGCACGCCGAGGCGCTGCTCCCACATCGTGTACGTCGTCTCAGTCGAATCGGTCGACAGCAGTGGTGTGACGGCATCGCCCAGATCGGGGGACAGATAGATCGTGACGAGAGCCAGCGGCTGATTGTTGTCGCTGTATCGCCTGCGAATGCGCAGGGCGTCGGGCCTGCGCAGAGCCCTGGCTATCCGCTCCGGTGGCGTGACGATCCCGTGCGAGAGCACATCGACCCGCGGGGTAACGCCAGAATCCAGGAGCACCTCGGTGATCGTGCGCACTCCAGAGGCCAGTTCCTGCTTGACAGGCTCGGCGACGAAGGTGCCCAACCCCTGACGCCGGACCAGCCATCCTTCGTGCTCGAGAATGCCGACCGCCGCGCGGACGGTGACTCGGCTCAGACCTGATCGGAGGATCAACTCCCGCTCGGACGGCAGCCGGCTGCCCGACCGGAGCCGTTGTTCGAGTATCTGCGCCTTCAGCCACTCTGCCAGCTGCGTACTCGCGGGCACGCTTCCCCGCAGGATGCGCAGGTCGGCTATATCAAGATCGAGCTCTTCTGCGCTTTCGGAATTCGCCATGAAACGCATTACACCCCGTAACTGAGACGGCTTCGGTTGCGGTGGCCGCCTCATACCGCGATTTTGTCCCGGCGCCGGAGCGGCGTTGACAGGAGTCATAAGACGTATTAAAACGTATTAATACGTCTTAGGTCAACCTGGCGAAAGCACCGAGAAGGATGGAGAAACTTATGCCACGGCCTGTGGTGGTCATCGCTCGGTTCACCGCTCGTCCCGACAACGTGGCCACACTGCGGTCTTTGCTTCAAGGGATGCTGGCCCCGACTCGCGAGGAGCCCGGGTGCGACCGATATGACCTGTACCAGGTTTCGCAGGGTGACGAATTCGTCCTCGTCGAGCGCTACCGTGACGAGTTGGCACTCCAACATCACCGGACGACCGACCACTACCTCAACTATCGCGCGCACCTCGATGTGCTACTCGCCAGCCCGATCTCGGTGACCGTCCTCGCGCCGATCGACGAACGGTGAAACCTCCCTTCACATCGACGGTCAGTCGGCAATCCCGCCTACGGGCAGAGAGACGGCGCCTGGCGGATTGGCGCGGTCGGACAGCCCGAGCTTGTCACCGCGTTGTCACAAAGCGTGCGCAACGGCAGGGCAGCGTCGACGGTCATGCCATTGCTGAGGTGTGAGGTGGAACCCGGATGGCGCTCCATTCGATGAATGAGTTGTTAGGTCATCGAATCGGTCGCCGTCGTCACCTCAAGGAAGCGACGCGACGAAGGCCGCCGCTATCCGGGTGTCCCGACTGTCGCGGGCAGGTCTTCCGGCTGATAGCAGTCCTTCTCCGCCCGTATCGCCTTGTAGAACTGGACGAACGTGACGATCAGGAACGGGACGTAGGAGCCGACCGGAAGCCAGAATCCGATCAGGCCGTTCCATGCGAAGGGCCCGCCGAAGAAGAAGATCGAGATCAGGCCGGTCCCGCCGATCGTTGCCATCCAGAGGTTCAGATACAGGAACCAGCGGGGGAACACCTTTGGTCCCTGCCGCTGGGTGAAGCCGGCCATCGCCAGGCAGAACAGCTGCATGCTGAACGTCGGAAAGAACATTAGGAACTCGAGCCACGTCATGTCGTTGATCAGCTGGACCAGCTCGGGCGAGCGGTCCGGCCGATAGAAGGCTCCCGCCCAGAAGATGAAGGGCAGGATGAAGGCCACGGCGTTCACGCAGCCGGCACCGAACGCGAAGATGGCCCAGAGCGGGACGCGGCGGCCTTGCTCCATCCGCGCGATCTGTAGGGCGACCATCGCCGACCACGGCACCAGCAACGCACTGCCCAGCAGCCCGACGACGATGCCGAATTTGACCCATGGCAGCGAGGGACCGTACTGCGCCATCAATTGGGCGCCCGATAGTTGAGGCGATGGCGGGGGAATGAAGCCGGACAACGGCATCAGTCCGACGAAGAACAGCACCGCGAACCCGATCCCGCAGCCCCAGAGCGCGAGTTGAAGTTTTGTGTGGGCATACTCGGACGGCGTCATTGCGTATCCTCCCTGGTTCTTCTTACTCGATGGGGCGTGGTGCACCGTGTCAGCTGACGGACACCGAGTGCAGTAGGCGATAGTGCGAGGGCGTCCGGTATGCGCTAATTGTCATATGGCGCTTTGTAAGTCGCGCAAACTCGTGCAACTGACACCCGCATCCCCATTTAATGAGATAGTATGTGTCATTAAAAGTGGCAGGTCAAGGACCGTCTGCTGGCCCCGGCTCTGCTGCGCACCGCACAACACTGGCGGCCGTTTGCACGCAAGGGTTTTGAACCGGTGCTCTCCAAATCACTGCGCTCAATACTGTAGGTCGCCAGCGGGGGCCCCGGGATGCTTGGAGATTGGCCACGCCCGTGGTTGTGCGTAGAGATGGAGAACTCATGACTGCCGACACAGACTTGCCCCTCAACGCGGTCGACATCAAAGCCGTCGGCGATCTGGTTGAGGGCGTCCGGGCCGACCCGGGCAAGGCGCACACCACCTGGGCGGCGCACGTGACGTGGACCGGTGGGTTTTCGTCGTCGCGCGTGCGCCAATTCGCTGCCGTCCCCTCGGATGAACCGGCCGTGCTCGGTGGTGGCGATAACGCGCCGAATCCGGTCGAGCAGCTCCTTGCCGCGCTGGGCAACTGCCTGGCGGTCGGCTATGCGGCGAACGCCACCGTCGCCGGTATCCGGATCAACAACTTGCAGGTCGACCTGCGAGGTGACATCGATCTGTCCGTGTTTCTGGGCCTCAAGGACGGCCACGCGGGCTTCGAATCGATAACTGCCACTATGCGAATCGACAGCGACGCCTCCGCCGCGCAGCTTGACGAGTTGCACAGGAAAGTGGTGGCCAGCTTGCCGGTGGTCACACGTTGAGCAATGCAGTGCCCCTCGACGTCGTCCTCGGCTAGTTTTAGGTGTTGTCGATTTCGGCAACGACCTTGCCTAGGACTTTTCGTCCGCCGAGCCGCGTAAGCGCCTCGGGGATGTCGTCGAACGACACCCTTTCTGCCTTGAGCGCGATGGCGCCGCTGTCGACCAATTCCTCGAGGCCCCGCAGGATCCCGTCGAGATGCTCGCGGCTGTAGCCCGACGCCAGCACCCCGACCAGCGTCGTGTTCGTCAGCACCATCGTCTGGACGTCGGGGGTCACCCACGCGCCACTGGCGAAACCGACGGCCAGATGCCGGCCATCGCGAGCCAGGGCGCCCATCGCCGCGGTGCCCTGCGCACCGCCGACCGGATCGAAGATGACGTCGAGACCGGCCCAGCCGGTCGCTTCACGTAACGCGTGCCCGAGTGGTGTTCCCTCCGAAGCGGTTTCGCCATGCGCGACGACAACGTGGTCGGCACCCAGTGACCGGCAGAATTCGGCCCGTTGCTCGTCGCTGACCACGGCGAGTACCTGCGCGCCCAGCGCCTTCCCGAGTTGGACCGCCGCGATTCCACTGCCCCCCGCGGCGCCGAGCACCGCTAGCCGTTGTCCCGCATCGAGTCCGCCGCGATCGACCAGGCCGATCCATGCCGTCATGTGGGGGATCCAGAATCCCGCCGCGGCGGAGTCGTCCATGCCGGTGGGGGCCGGCAAGACGTTGCTCGTGTGCGCAAGGGCTTGCGCGGCGAAGGATCCGTTGCCGCTGACGAAGTCACTGACGCCCAGCACGCGGGTGCCGATCGCGATGTCGACGCCCGGCCCGACTGCGGTGACGGTGCCGACCAACTCCTGGCCGGGCGTGAACGGCAGCGCGGGTGTCAGCGGGTAGGTGCCGCGACACATCAACACATCGGGTAGTCCCAGGCCTGCCGCCGCGACGTGGATTCTTACCTGCCCGGCGCCCGGCTCCGGCACCTCGCGGTCGACTTGGCGCAGGACGTCGCTCGGCTCACCGATTCCGTGGACCTGCCAAGCTTTCACGTTCTCTCCTTAGGCACGCACCAGCGGGGCAGGCAAATCACATAATAATTACACAGTGATTTAACTGTGGGAAGAGCCGGACGGTGACCGCTCAGCTTGCAGAGGCCGTTGGCGGTGGAAACGTCGAAGACGCTCCACGGATGCTGTGGGGACACGCACTTCCCATCGACCACGAAACCCGCGATCATGGCGACGCGCAGCACATTCGACAGATGGCGCAGGGGCGCTCAATCGCCGCTACGGAACCTCCGCAAAGCCCGGTACTCCGGCGTCCGCAACGGAATTGAAGCGGTAGCGAGTGTCGAGCCGGTCGTTGATTTCGTCGATCGCGCTCTGAGGCAGCGCGGTGACATCGAAGTTCTCCCTGATGCGCCCCGGGTTGACGGACGAGGTCAGCACTGCACTGCCGCGCTGAATCCCCCAGGCCAGCAACACTTGTGCGGGGCTCTTGCCGTAGCGCCGGGCCATGTCGACGATCAGCGGGTCGTCGAGCAACCGCGGCTCCAGCGCATGCCCCAGCGATGCGAAGGCCAACAGGATGATGCCGTCGGTCTTGCACAGCTCATGCAGTTCCCACTGCGGGTGGTAGGGGTGCGACTCCACTTGGACGGCGGCCGGCTTGATTCGGGCGGCGTCGACGATCCTGCGGGTGTCATCGACGCCGATGTCGGAGAGGCCGATCGCGTGGGTAAGCCCCTCGTCGACAAGCCCTTCCATCGCGCCCCACGTCTCCTCCAGCGTTACGCCCTCGTCGTAGATGACGGCACCGTGGGCGTCGCGGGGATCTTGGTCGTCGCCGGGTAGGAACGCAAAAGGCGTGTGCACCAGGTAAAGATCGACGGCGTCGAGCCCGAGCCTGTCCAGGCTGGCCTGCAACGCGGGCCAGACCCGTTCGGGCCGGTGGTTGTTGTTCCACAGCTTCGTCGTCACGAAGAGGTCCTCACGGCGAACCGTTCCCTCGGCCAACAACTCGTGGAGCGCGGCCCCGACCTCCGCTTCATTCCGATACCGTTCGGCGGCGTCGAGATGGCGGAATCCCACGTCGACCGCGGTCTTGACCGCGGCGCGGGTTTGGTTGCGATCGGACAGCGACGTGCCGAACCCGAGCGCCGGGATCTCGCGACCGTTGTTCAGCGTGAATGTGTGTTGATACAGCTTCTCGATTGTCTCCATGTTGTTCGGACTCCTTTTAGGGTTGATGCGAAAGGCTTTCGGCGCCAACGGCTTTCCTGAGCTGCTCGACCGCGTGGGCGGCGGTCCAGACGGCGCTGGCGAGGAACCGGAAGTTCACCAGCGCGGCCAGATAGCCGTCACCTTCGGGCAGGCGGGGGCCGGCGGTGGCGTCTTTGACGACGGCGACCTCGAAGCCCTGCTCGATCAGTTCGCGCAGGTGGCCTTCGACGCACAGGTTGGCGGCCATCCCGGCCAGCAGGACTTGGTTGATACCGCGTTTGCGCAACTGCAGCACGAGGTCGTTCGACTCGGGGCCGACGATCTTGTGCGGAGAGGCGATCACGGTATGTCCGTCGTGAATGTGGTGGCGGTATTCGGGCAGGAAATCGGCCCCGGAGCCGGCGAAGCCGTCCGTCGTGTACGGGCCCACGCGGTCGAACATGCCGACGGTGCTCATGAACTGTTCGAGCGGATCGCCGAAGAGCCACTGACTGTCGGTCGGGTAGAAGTGGTGCGGCGATATCGCGACGGTGATACCCGCGAGCTTCGCGGCGTCGAACAGTTCCCCGATGTGCGCGACGGTGTTGTTGTCGCGGACGCTGTCACCGAATACCGACCACGAAACCCCTTCGGGGCTAAGGAAATCGATCTGCGGATCGGTGACCACCAGCGCGGCATGCTGATGGTCGAGCTCGAATTTGGAGCCCGGCAGCGCCGGGTTTTTCGGTTCGGCATACCTGGTCTGGTCGATCATCGTGCAGCTTTCGACTTCGTCATGCCGCTGTCATAGATGACCCGTCGTCTATAAATCAAGACATCAGTGCTTATGTTCCGGGTGTCGCGAAATCAGCCCAGCAGGGCCGGCACGGTGATCGTCTCGAACCGCTGGTACGGGTCACGGCTGCGGGTGACCTTCCCCCGCAGGGTGGCGCCCTCCCACGACTCGATCAGCAGGGAGGCGAGTTCGGCGGCATCGACGTCGCCGCGGATGTCGCCGGAGCCGTCCTGGCCGGAACGTACGCACGCCGTCAGCGCCGTGTCCCAGCGCCGAAGAATGCGGACAAGTTCGGCGCGCACCGGTTCGCTGGAACCGGCCAGTTCGAGCGAGAGGTTGCCGACCAGGCACCCAAGCAGGAACTCACTCGACTCGTGTTCGTCGGCGAGCGCATGGAAGAACCGCGTGATGCGTCGCTGCGCCAGCTCATCCGCCTCGAGTATGGGCAGCAGGCGTGCTTCGATATCGGACCAATAGTGCTCGAGGATCGCCGCCGCGAAGGCCTCTTTGCTCGAAAAGTATGCGTAGAACGAACCTTTCGGCACGCCGGCCGCATCGGTGATGTCCTTGACGCCACTGGCGGCAAAGCCGCGCGCATGGATGAGCTCGAGGCCCGCCGCGAGCAGGCGCCGGCGCACATCGGGATTCGGCGGCCGGGGCATGCAATCGATATTAGCCGACCGGTCACCTATTCACGGACCGGTGGGGCTAGCAGCGTGCTCCGGGTCCGTCCACCACCAAGCCCGAGCAGCCACTGCGGCACCGGATTCGGTGGATGATCCTTCCGACCGTGTC